>NZ_JACGUZ010000081.1:0-115777 GCF_014076955.1 Colwellia sp. Bg11-12 | reverse complement strand
ATAAAAATAAAAATAAAAATAAAAATAAAAATAAAAAACGCAAGGATGACAAATTATGTCAGAAGCAATACGTGAAAAAACAAACCTTGATATAAGAGCTGCTTATTTGTCGGGTGAAGATTTAAAACTGGCGGCATCATTACTGTATCAAGCCTATCATGACGATCCTGTTTTTTTGGAAATATTTTCCAATGAAAATAACGATTACGAACAAAGATTACGAGCAGCCATTCGCGAAGAGCTAAGCGCTTTTTGGCATGCAAAACAACCTATGGTTGGCCTGTATTTGGGTGAAGCAATGGTTGGGGTCGCTTGTTTAAATAGTCCAGATGAAAGTGTAAGTTCTGAACGTTTCTGGCACTGGCGTTTAAAGATGATGCTTGGCGCGGGTTATTTTAGTACCAAGCAAATGATTGAAAAAGAAAAAACGGTACTTGCTGCTATTCCAATGAAAAAGTTTCATATGCTTTCGTTTATTGCCATTCATCCTTTACATCAACACCATGGGTTTGGGCATTATCTTTTGGCTGCCGTCAATACGATACTAGAAGAGCACTCTGATAGTGAAGGGGTGGCTGTTTATGCGACAACAAAGAAATATCAACAATTTTTTAAAGAAGTTGATTATGAATTTGTTCAAGAGCTTTCCGTTGGAAATGTTACGGGGTCATTGATGATTCATTACAGAAGTAAAAATTAAGCTCAATTTTATAATAACGTTTTAGATAAATGCCGAATTTTAATTCGGTATTTTGCTTTTATTACTTTGTATTTTCAGTGAGCTTTACCTAAAAAAATCAATCAAATGTCACAGGTTGACTACTTCGCTTTGTTCTCTATCTTAGTCAACTATATTATTATCAAGTAACAGAGTATTCAGTATATGTTAAGGCGTGTTAATGAAATTTGAAGAAGCACAAAGAAATATGAATTTCTCATATTTTGGTGGTGGAACAGGCGTTTTAGTCTCTGGCGTTATTTGGTGTATTGCGGGAGGGGTGGCGCTGCTTTATTCAAATCAATTGAGCATGCTAGCACTATTCTTTGGTGGCATGTTTATACATCCATTAGCGATGTTATTTTCAAAAACACTTAAACGCCCAGGAAATCATAGCCCTGATAATCCTCTGGGTAAGCTGGCTTTAGAAAGCACAGTTATATTATTTGTTGGTTTTTTTTTAGCTTTCTATGTTGCTAAGCTGCAAGTGGAGTGGTTTTATCCAATAATGTTGATGATTATTGGCGTACGCTATTTAGTTTTTAATACATTATATGGTCTTAAAACTTATTGGGCTTTAGGCGCTTTATTAATGATTTCTGGTATATTGTGCATCTTATCAGGCGCTGACTTTGTTATTGGCGCCTTTATCGGTGGTGTAACGGAAATTGTCTTTTCATTTGTGATTATAACGCAATCGAAAGATTTGACTGTTAACATCGCTTAAGTGGCTAAACACATCTCTAAGGTTATCTATCGTTTTTTTATTCACAAACTAACTGTCATTTTCCAACGTTGAGGGTGCGATAGATTACTCTATTAATATTTACTTTACATGATCATTTCGGAAAAAATAATGGAAGCATTAAACAAACAATTAGATTTTATTATTGAACTAGATAAACTTAAGGGTGTTTATCGTCAAGCACTCGTTAAGTCTGATAAAAATAGATTTGAGAACAGCGCTGAGCATAGCTGGCATATTTCATTAACAGCGCAAATACTTCAAGAATATGCCGAAGAAAAAGTTGATATTTCACGCGTTATGAGTATGTTACTTATTCATGATATTGTTGAAATAGATGCGGGGGATATGTTTGCTTTTTCTGATAAAAAAGCGCTTGCCGAGCAAAAAGATAAAGAAATAAAGGCCGCAACACGACTATTTGGTTTATTGCCTGAAAAACAGTTTCAAGCTTTTAATGACTTATGGTTAGAGTTTGAACATGCTGAAACAATAGACGCTCGATTTGCCAAAGCCATGGACAGTGTATTACCTTTATTACAAAATATGAGGAATGAAGGTGGAAGTTGGGTAAATCATAAAGTTAAAAAATCACAAGTGATGAAACGTAATAACTTTCTTGAAGGACTTGCTCCTCAATTATGGTTATATGTTTGTCAGCAAATTGATATTGCCGTAGCAAAAGGTTGGTTGCAAGATGGGTAATAGCAACGATACAAGCTTAAATATTGTTGATTTATTTTCTCTTTAACTGCAACGACTACTGATGTTTATTTAACGTGGTGGAATATTATTTTAATAAGGAGTAAGTATGATAGATTTTAAGAACTCATCGGTTTTTAAGTTAAAACCTATTCACATTGAGGATGCGAGAGAGGACTTTCATAAATTTATGATTGAGGGAGAGTCAATTTTTGCTGCTTTTAAAAGTATTAGAGACCAAGTTATTTTCACAAATAAACGTATTATTGCCGCTAACGTTCAAGGCATTACTGGCTCTAAAGTAGATTATACATCTTTGCCTTACAGTAAAATTCAAGCTTTTTCAGTTGAGTCATCCGGCACATTAGACCTAGATTGTGAAATAGAGGTTTATTTAAGTGAATTGGGTATGGCTAAATTTGAAATAAAAGGTTCGTTCGATCTCATAAAGTTTAATCAATGTATTAGCCAATATGTACTTGCTTAGTAAATAGATTACGATGAAGAGAAAAGTTATAGGCTGTTGCCTATTAATACGTTAGCGACCTAAATTTACGACCTTATAAGGACTTAACGATGAAGCTGCTATATTCTAACGAAAATCAATTTCTTGTAAATAATGTGAAAAACATTATTGAAGCCGAAAGCATCAGTTCATTTATTAAGAATGAATTTGCACAAGGTGCTGTAGGTGAAATCTCAGCCTTCGATTCTTGGCCAGAAGTTTGGGTGGCAAATGACGAGGACTATGAACGCGCGTTAGCGATATTGGCATCATCTCAACGTGATGTTAAAGGTGAAGATTGGCTCTGTAAAAACTGTAAGGAGAAAAATGATCCTTCTTTTGAAATATGTTGGAATTGTCAGCATGACCATTTATAACCAAGCAGTAGAAGCTCGCTAAAATTAAAAGCGCTCTTGTTTGCTTTATATTTTTCTCCCTTGAACAACACAGATTTGAGCGTTAGAGATTGAAATGACACCAGGTATTAACATCGCCAAAAAGCATCAAGTTACACATACAATACATGAGTACTCTCATGATGAATTAAGTGAATCTTATGGACTTGAAGCCGCCGATAAATTAGGTGTTGATGCCGGTCAAGTTTTCAAAACCTTGGTAGTGACACTCGACAATAAGGCGTTAGTTGTTGGCGTAATACCAGTTTCATCTATGCTCAGTATGAAGCTTATCGCCAAGGCGGTGGGCGCTAAAAAAGCCACCATGGCTGATAAATCTGATGTTGAACGCTCTACTGGATATGTACTTGGAGGGGTTAGTCCGCTTGGGCAAAAGAAGCCCCTTAAGACGATTATTGATTCATCGGCAAATCAGTTTACTACCATCTATGTTAGTGGTGGCCGCAGAGGTTTAGAAATTGAGTTGAGCCCTAGGGACCTCATAAAACTGACAAAAGGTAAACTTGCTGAAATATGTCAATGACCGATTATTTAGCAAGTTAATCCAGTGACTATTTAGGTCATTAAGTAATATTCATGCAGTGTTTTATCAACCTTGTTGAACATGTATAAATGACTTAATCAATGTTCACTAGAGTACCATTCATTCTCATAAGCTAGGCTTCCCCATAACACATGTGCTAAAGCTATTTTAGCGAGTTTATCGTTAATGAGTTTAGGTATAAGTTTCTTTTCTTTGAAATTATATTCAAAATTTACAGGCGGCTTTTGTGGTTGAAGTATAGTGACATCACCATCTTCCATATACGCAAAGTTCTCGGCATATTGCATCATTGCTCGCCCAGAAGCATCTGGCTGGTTTAAATCATGCCCAAGCATAGGCGAATGGTTGGTGACCCCTATTAATGATAGTAATGTCGGAGCTAGGTCGATTTGGCTGACTATCCTTTTGTCAAAGAAAGGAGGCTTACCTGAATTAAGAATTACGCCTGGAATATGAAAGTTCTTAATGGGAACAAGCTCATTACCTAATGCTCTGGCATCATGATCGGCAACAACCATAAAGACGGTATCCTGCCAATAGGGTTGTTTTTTTGCCTTGTCGATAAATCTTCCAAGCGCATAGTCAGCATATTGAATGGCTTTATGACGCAATAACTCTTTGGAATCATACTTCGCTAATTGTTCATTTGAGTATTCAATAGGTGTCACCACACCTGCAGGTATTTCAAAGGGATCATGATTACTCGATGAAAAAATAAAACTTAAGAAAGGCTTTTCATTTTTGTGTAACGCGTTTAATTCGACATTAGCTTGATTAAATAAGTCTTCATCACTGGCCCCCCAAGAAGCAACAAACTTAGGTTTTTTTATATCATTAAAATCAACGATGTCAGTAAACCCATTCCCTAGGAAGAAGCTTTTCATATTGTCGAAATGACTTTCACCGCCATAAATAAATTGCGTGGTGTAACCGTTCTTTTCCAGTAAACTTGCAATAGTGAAAAATCCATGTTGAGATTTATCAAGTTTAACAACGGCTCTTGCAGGTGTAGGTGTAAAGCCTGTTATTACTGCTTCAATCCCCCTGACTGAGCGTGTACCTGTTGCGTACAAGTCTTTAAACGCCCATCCTTCGGCGTTTAACTTATCAATTTCAGGTGTTAGTGGTAGTCCTCCTAAGGACGATACAAATTGTGCTCCTAAACTTTCTTCTAAAATAATCACTAGATTTTTAGGCTTACCTTGGTAAAAAGGTGCTCGAGAGGTAAAAGACGGCTGGGCTTTACTGTTAAATGCCTGTGCGGTTAAGCCTGTTTCTTGGCGAATAAGCTGAATAACATCATCAGTAGCCATTTTTCCATAAAGCTTTGAAGCATTTTCTTCATTACCGAACTGTTTATAGGCATGAGCAACACTATAAATAGAATTGAGTGTTAATGAATTAATTAATGGGTCGTTAGAGAAATAAACATAGGACGGATTGATAGGGCGATGGCCCATTGTTCCTCTAGCGCAGAGAAAGAGTACACAAAAGAGCACAATAAATGAAAGTGCTGAGGATAACGGTGACAAATTGATGAGTGTTTTTTTTGTATAAACAAGTTTGTTGATACTTTGCCAAATGTATTTACTGGGAATAATCAAGAGTGATGATATAACGACTATGGTGGGTAAATGTCCATTGAATAACATTTTCATTACTTCATCAGGGTAAGCAAGATATTCGATAAATAATCTATTGGGCCGAAAACCATATTCAATAATAAAGGCAGGGGTTGCTAGTTCAAAAAAAAGCACACTCATAAAAATGAAGAAAAATATAACGTTTAATACGCTAAGCCATGCTTTGCGAAATTTAGACAGCATGAGCCAAGGGTGAAATATCGCAGGTAAAATAAGTAAATAGCCCACGGTACTCAAGTCAATTTTTAGTCCATTAAAGACGAGTGTAAAGATAGTGCCTAAATCGTTAAAACGGTCAACTTGCCAAATACCTAATCCAACTCTCGTAATAAAAAGCGTGAAAATTAGCAAAAATGAAAATAGTATAAATGGGCGCAATAAAGCGATAGCAGAGGTAAACATCGTAATTAATATCTCTTATAAAACACTCTGCTACACTATCGTATGAAACTTAAGGAAAGCTTAACTTAAACTGAAGTTAAGCCAGTATAGTCTTTAAAGTAATACTATTAGCCAAATACAACTTGCTACAAGTAGGCTTACCATGACTGCTGCTGATCCTAAATCTTTTGCAAGCCCTGACAATGGATGAATTTCTAAGCCAACTCTGTCGACAACCGCTTCAATAGCTGTGTTTATTATTTCTGTAAATATAACAAAGACAATTGCGAGTATTAATATCACTTGTTCTTTAATACTGATATCAAAAACAAAAGATGTGGGTATAACAACAAGTAGCAGTAAGAGTTCTTGTTTAAAAGCAGATTCATTGTCGTATAACCACTTAAAAGCGCGTAATGAGTTTAATGCGGCCAAATAGATTCTTCGCACGCCTTTAGGTTTAGTGGTATTGTCAAACATTAGTCTTGTATCTCCATGGTTATGTCTTTAGTTATCGTGGTACGTGCTATAGCACCTTGTGATTTACATTTTATAAAAGGATCATTATCAATATCATATGCTTTTGTTCGAACTGACATAATACTCAGCAAAACGTCAAAAAAATTGTCATGGGTTATAGGTGATTTTGCTGACGTATTTAAGCAATTAAGGTTAAAGTCATTTTGTATTGGATCAGTCCAATACAGCATCGGTACATGGGTTTGTTCCTCTGGTGCAAAGGCATAAGGTAACCCATGCAAATAAAGTCCTTTCTCGCCAAGCGATTCGCCATGATCTGAAATATAAAGTAAAGAAGTCTCGATATCATTTTTATCAGCAACTTGATCTAATTCATTAATAACCTGCGAGAGTACGAAGTCGGTATAAGCAATAGTATTGTCATAACTATTAATCAGTTGCTCTTGTGTACAATTTTGAATATCGCTACGTTGACAATCAGGGATAAAAACACGTCTTTTTTTAGGATAGCGTTTAAAGTAAGTAGGCCCGTGAGAGCCGATCATATGCAGTACAATGAGTGTGTTTTGATGTGTTAACTTACCGAGTTTACTTCTTAGAGGCGCTAAAAGTGCTTCGTCATAGCAGTACTCACCATCACATAAAGGGTTTGATTTATCAGTGTCTATTTGTTGCATTTTTACCCGGGTACAAACACCTTTACAGCTGCCGTTATTATTACTTATCCATAAAACATCAGCGCCAGCTAAATGGATAATATCAATGACGTTTTGTTGGGCTGTTGCAATACGCTTTTCATAGCCGTCTTTATTTAACCTTGAAAACATACAGGGCACAGATACAGCTGTTGCTGTTCCACATGAACTCATCTTTGAGAATGAGATCACGCCTTGTTTTTCAGTATATTGGTTAGTCGGTTTACTATAGCCATTAAGTGAAAAGCTTTGGGCGCGAGCTGTTTCTCCCAACACCATAACGGTGACCTGTTTTTTATGATTGTCACGAACAATTGATGGCGCGGTATCTAAAACTTTAAATTCAAGTGGTGGGTAAAAATAGTGATTGCGGACAAATTTGAATGAAGCTACCACCATTTTATAAGGCGTTATGTAGGTAATGAGGTCTTTATTATTTCTGCCGACCGCTGCATAATTTGAATAGAAAAAAGCACAGATTAAAAATACAGTAACAAGACTTAAACTAAGCAGTCTTAGTCGGCTTAAAAGCTCTTTTAAAAAGGGTTGATAAGTTAATTGAACGGAGTAGATGATGAATGAGGGAAGTAATCCAAAAAATATAAAGAATAAAATAGCGTGAAGGTTTATGTAAGATAAGGCTTCTGCTGTATCGGTTTCAAGGGTATTTTGAACCATGCCATAATCAAAGACGATCCCGTATGAAATAGTGCCATAAAAGAGTAATGACGAACAAATCACAGTCGCGATAAGCAAGGGTTTAGTTAACCATCTAAATGAAAAAACGCCTTGTATAATAACGGTTAGCGATAAAAGAAATATTGGCAAAGACAATAAGAATAAAAAACTATAATTATCTAATGCGGTAATTATATCTACTGTTTTCACCAAAAATGGCAAGTTTAAGATCAGTGCAATATAACAACAGGTAAAAAACAACAATTGATTTGTTGTTAATTTTAAACGTTTAAAATAAGAAATGTAGTGAGTGATTAAATTCATAAAAACACCTATAGGTAAGTGTCTTCATACTAATAATATAAGCTTAAGGTTGGCTTAGCTTAAACTGAAAAAAGCCTTTATTTGAATAATCAATTTACCTTAGGGTTGATTTACGCTAAAAAGAGAGGGTTTTACAAATAACGCTTCCCGCATAATCACAATAAGGCACGATTTAGATGTTTCTCTATTCACAATTGCTACGCTCAATTCTTACTCGAACTTACTTATTGTCCTGCTTGGCTATGGTCAGTTGTTATGCACAAAGTACAGAAACCCCTACCGTAGCAAACAATGCTACTTTGATAGAATATGCTGCACATTATACCGTTTACCGAAAAGGTGATAAATATGGGAAAGCAGTAAGAACGTTATCGAGAACTGATGATGCTCTTTATAAGTTGACGTTTAAAACTGAAGCTTCAAAATATTTTTATGTCATAAATACCCAAGAGTCCAGTGAGTTTACATATGATGCACAGCAAGTAAAACCATTAAAATATATCAGTAGTGATGAGCGAACCTTTAAAGAAACCAAACATCAAATGATTGAATTTGATTATGCGGCAGAAGTCGTTTTAGGTGAAGATATAGCGCAAAAATGGTCACTTCCTTTAACGCCTAATATACTTGACCCTTTGTTAGTTATAGAAAAAATGAGGAACGAAATCGGCAACCAAAGACAGAACTTGGAGTATTTAGTTTATGATGAAGGAGCCGTTAAAACATATTCATTCGTATTTTTAGGCAGAGAAAAGATTAAAACAACGATGGGAACAGTTGATACGATAAAAGTTTCACGAGTAAAAAAGAACAGCTCAAGAAAAACTCACTTTTGGTTGAGCACAGAGCATCATTTTATCCCTTTTAGAGTAGAGCAAGAAAAGGATGGTAAAGAAGTTGCGACACTTGAAATAGAAAAACTGACATTACCAACTGCGTCCAGTAATCGATAAATAACGGTGTACACGTTAGTTAACTAATTAGTTGTTAAAGGTGCTAAGCGGATTATATTATAATAGTGAAAACAATCTTTTGGTCGTGTTCTATTGAAACGTTTATAGTTGCACCAATTTTTTCACAGTATGATTTAACTATGGCTAAACCTAGCCCATACCTTTCTTCAGAGGTTCTTGATGAATCTTTTTGCCATAAAGGTTCAAAAAACAAAACTAAGTCTTGCTCTGAATAATCAAATGTACTGAAATTTGAAATTGTAACCTTCATTTTATTTGTCTTTTGATCAGGGGCAATATCAATCATTATAGGCGTTGAGTCAGAGCTATAGTAAAGGGCATTATTAATGAGGTTGGTCAGCACAGTAGTGAAAGCAAATTCATTTGTTTTAATATTTTCACATTGGTGATGAACGCTTAACTTAACATCTCGAGCATTCTTATTTTCTGTGATAATAATGGTATTGATCAACAATGTAACATTAACTTGTTGTTTTTCTAATTCAGACAAAGAAGCGCTTTTCTGCAGTAAAAGTATACCATTGACTATATTTTTTAAGCGCTGAGTAATCGTCAGTACATCAGTCTTAAAGCTTGCTGCTAATTGTTTTTCATTAGGAAATTTTATCGCAACTTCACTTAAATTAAGTAACTCAGCAATAGGCGTCTTTAACTCATGAGCAATATCTGAGGTGATTCTTTTTTCTCTTGAATAGAGAATTTTATTTTCACTGATAAAATGATTAATACCTTCTGCGATAGCAACAAGTTCTTCTGGTAATGTATTTGTCGAAATTTCACTAACTTCAGAGTTTAAATTTATCTGTTTTAGCGCAGCATTTAATTCATCAAGTGGTTTTAAACCACGCTCAACAACATTAAAAACAATAAGTCTTACCGCGATAACAGCTGAAATTGAGGTAAATATAAAAATAATGTCTACAAACCAAAGAATTTGATTTAAAGCCTCATTACTTGTTGCGTAAGCCAACTCCATTGGTTTTTGATTTTTTACAAATTCCTCTCTCGCTAAACCAAACGCCTCTTTAACATCAATATCACTATCAATTTGAGGTTTAAATCTTGTGAAATACATTCTGCCAGAACGTCCGTCTGGTAGGGTTATATTTATTATTGATGATTTATGTAGTGCAACGGCTAACCTTGGTAATTCGTTGTCTTCAAAGAGCTTAAGTGTTTCTGAACGTTCAAATATTTTATTGTCACGCCATAATTGAAAGTACTCGGGATCGTTTACCCCTGAAAACTCAGGCATAAATTCATCAGCAAAATCAAAATCTATTTTCTCAGGGGCTTCGCTGACTAATGTCTCTAACAAGCCTGCTTTGTTTACCATCGCGCGATCAAATTCATTACTGATCCAGCTATCAACACTTATATCTGTTATAAAAAAAAGCGATACCAATAATACAGATATAGAAATTGATATATATCGACTTAACTTTTTCTTAATAGAGTTCATTAACAGTTCTCAACAAAGTAACCAAAACCACGTTTAGTTTTTATCGGTAAATCATGCCCAATATCTCTCACTTTTTTTCGGGTAGTGGAAAGGTGAGCTTCAATTGAGTTTTTAGCCACTGCATTATATTGTCCTGCTAAGTACTCACTCAATTTTTCTGGTGAAACCACTTTACCTTGATTAGTAAAAAGGCATTCAACGAGCTTATATTCATTAGGTGTTAAATGAGCATCTGCCCCATTACACAGTAATTGTTTTAAATGAATGTCTAATGAAAACAAACCAATATTAATCTTACTGTCATTGATATTTAAGCTACCCCTGCGCATTAAGCAGAGCAGGCGAACATGAAGTTCGTCAAAGGAAAAAGGTTTTGTTAAGTAGTCGTCAGCCCCATTTAATAAGCCTGAAATTTTATCTTCTGTAAGATCGCGTGCTGAAAGTATCAGTACTCTGAGGTCTTTGTTCGCTTTTCTGATGGCTTTTAATATAGCCGTACCGTCAACAGATGGTAGCATTAAATCAAGTATGAGTAAGGAGTAATCCCCCGCTAAAGCCATGCTTAAACCTTCTGAGCCATCACCGGTATCATCGACAGTAAAGCCAAGGTTTGACAATCCTATTTTTAGACTCCTTCGCAACGAAGTTGAGTCCTCAATAATCAATATTTTCAATGTTAGCCTACTATAAATATGTTTTATTTATAGAACATAGCAGAGTTAACTTAAGGTTAGCTGAGTTTTTACTTAGATTATGCTCTAGAGCGCTTAAAATATATCGGTATAAAAGTATCTACAAAAAGCATAGAGACCTTACTCTGGACTATATTTATAACTCATCTTCTTAATAACAGCGAGGTGTAGCTTTATTGACCTATAAAAAGTTAATGACTATTTCTTTAGAATTATCCTGATCAATTTAGCCTTTGGGTGTTTCACTTTTGGATTGAATTCTTGTGAGACATATCTTACAAGTACGTAAGATATTGAGTAAATCACTTCTAGTAAATAGACTGTTAATTTACATTACTTCATGATTACACTGTGTTTTTATATTTTTACATACTTGTTACAAATTAATATTGTTAAATTAAAAAATTATGATGACTTGGAAAATATCAAAATCAACGTATTATTTACTCAATCAAGAAGATGCAGATCAGGAAGATCAATAGAGTAGATAACTCTTTAAAGGACGCTTGAAGGATTAGGCAGGATGATAGGAATCATCAAAGGAAATAAAAGGAATTAGGTTAAAGGATTAACAGCTAACGGAAGAGCTCACAAGGACGGAAAATCACTATAGATGTTACTTAGGATGAGTGGCAATCATGGAAGATGAAAGGAAAGAAAAGGACTATTAGGATATACTACGGACAGTTCTTTATGGATGAAGCGGGACACAATATTATGCAGGATGCATATAAGCTAGTTCAAGAAATGCGGCTCTAAGAGCCGTATTTTTTTGCTTAAATTAATACTCAAGATAGGTTGAATAATAACGGTGCTTACCTAAAATTGATTGGCTACCTTTCAGTGAAAACGTATACCCACATAAAGTAAAACTGCTTCTCATCGCAATGTTTCTCACAATTACTTTTGTATCTAAAGGAGAAAACCTAGCTAAATTATCACTTTTATCTGCTTGAATTACGTCTAATGTTCTAATCATCTCTCCATTATCATAGGTAATCGCCTGGCACGTATTATCGCCTTGAGCCGTGTCTTGTTGCCATAAAAACTCATCCTGAACCGCCGCGCCTTGCCACTTTATCGTAATACCATCGAAAGCAGATACGAATAAAGAAAAGTTATCAGGTAGAGTGATTTTATGTAATAAAGCCTGCTTTGATTCTATGCTGGGAGTTTTGTCACTCTTATCTGGCGTTATACGTTGTTCATCATTTAAGAACGAAGAAATAGCTACCAATATTATTGACACCAAGACGAATAAAGTGAGTATGCTTAATATTAAGGTTTTATTTTTAATGTTGAACAGCTTTAGTCTGATCGCTTCACCGAAATCATCACTCGATTGCTTATGCGTCTCTGCAGATACCTTGGCGTTATCAACAAAATTCTGGCGAGTATCTTGATAACTATTTACTTGTGAATGGTCTACTCCATTTTGATTAAATGTAGGCTCTATTCTCTGTTTGTTTAGGAAACTTCCTTGCTTCTTTACATAGCCACTTAAATCAACACTGCCGCAGTAACCTAATATATGACTATTTTTTTGACTTTTATATGTCATTAATAATATGGAAATGATTAAAGGCAATAAAAGTAACCAATAGCTTGGCGTGTAATCACTGATAATGATAATTAACCCGGCAATTAAAAAACTCCCTGTTGGAGCGAGTAACCAAGCTATGCTGAGGTTAGCATCGTTTAAGCGGCGCTTTGTTGAAAGTGTACAAATGCTGGCAAACAAAGATAATACCAGGAAGGATAATAAGCCACTAAATGAAAAAACTGCACTAAAAATAGCAAATAATAAATAACAACTAAAATGAATAGCAATGAATCGACTACGATTATCTGAACCGGTTAAACAAAATAGTGACTTCAAAAAAAGCACATAAACTCCTAAAAATAATATTTGAACTAAAAACGTTGGCAAGAGTAACGAATTTTTTTTAAATTTTCAGCGATATTTGCATATTGTTACATTTATAATTCTGATACTCCCCCGACAAAATCATACGTAGGGTGTAAGCCATTTCGCACAATTACGTCAGTGATCATTCAATAAATTGTAAGCGTAAAAAAACTTAATTTATAACTTATTGTTAATTAGTTATAAATTTTACTAATTGTTAATGTAAGTGATTCTAACTAAATTTTTTTGGTTTACGTTTATAGCGAGAAAACTTATGGGTGTTATTATTAATTGTGTCAGGAAGACAACCGTTATGGATAACACGATAAATAAGTTAAAGGATAAACATTGTTTATTGGATATTGTGCAGGAAGTGCAAAAAGGAAGTGGTTTAAGTTAACATTTGGTTGATAAAGGATTTAGCCGTAAGGAAACTATTATTTCCAATGGAATGGAACATAAATGGAATTTACTTGAATGGATGCAATAGCTAGCGCTAAAGTTAACTTATTTTACCACGCATATAATGAATGAAAATTTATGGATGAAACTAATCGAGAAAGGAAGCAAATAGAGAGTTAACGCTCTTTTATATAGGGCTATTTAAACGGATTTAATGAGCGGTTAGTACTGGAATGGATGTCTAACTAAGGATAGTTTAAAGTTTGAGTAAAATAGGCTTTTTAAACAAAAATAATTTCCATATTATTTAAGGACGTTTAAAATTGGCAAATGGATTTGCAGCATTATATTGATAAAGAAATAAAAGCGGCTTATGAGTCGCTTTTTCTTTGCCTAAAAATAGATAATCGACATAGTGTTTTGCTTGGTCGTCATTCATAATTTTACGTTAGCAGTAACACTCATAGTTGTATTTCAATGGTGATAAAAAAAAACCTGCTAAAGCAGGTTTTTATTCATTTAAAGTCACGCAATAACTAACTATTAGAAGTTCGGTATGCATCACAAGCTTCTTCATCTTCACATTCGCCATATAAATAGAGACTATGGTTTGTTAGCGTTATTTTATGTGATTTAGCGATATCTTCTTGACGCTGCTCAATAACGTTATCTTCAAATTCAACTACTTTGCCACATTTTAAACAAACAAGATGGTCATGATGTTTTTTATGACTTAACTCGAAGACTGATTTTCCGCCTTCAAAGTGATGACGACTAACAATCCCAGCATCGTCAAACTGGTTTAGTACACGATAAACAGTCGCTAAACCAATTTCTTCATTCTGCACTAACAATATTTTGTAAACATCTTCTGCGCTAATATGCTGATTATTAGGGTTTTGTAAAATAGTGAGGATTTTGATTCGCGGCAGGGTAATCTTTAATCCGGCTCTTTTTAGCTCTTCATTTTGGTCTGCCATTAACTTTAATTCTCTAATTCGATAAGTTAAACAAAATTATAGGGGGTTCTAGTGCTTGATGGAAGACTTAGTTGAAATGATTATTAAATACATAGGTTTTGATTTATAAAATTATAGTAAACTGTAACTGCTTTACTGGTACGATGAGTTATTTGGGTGAGTTAGTCATTTAAAAATAAAGGAAATTCTAATGCTAAAAAAAGCATGGTTACTAAAGTTACTGTTAAATATTTGGCCACCATTTTTATTTACGGGTATTAAGGTCACAGAACTCTCTAGTGATTTTCGACAAGCTAAAGTTCGTTTAAAAATGCGATCATGGAATAAAAACGCCTTAGGTACACACTTTGGGGGTTCATTATTCTCGATGACTGACCCTTTTTACGTATTGATGATTTTAGCGCGCTTAGGTAATAAATATTATGTTTGGGATAAATCTGCTGATATTGACTTTATAAAACCAGGGGTAGGAGTGGTAAATGCAGAGTTTTATGTAAGTGATGATTTTATTAATGAAATTATTGAGAATACTTGTCACGGTGAAAAGTATCAACCCACGGTGGTTGTGTATGTGAAAAATAGTGATGGCGAGTTGGTTGCTCAATTGAACCGGCGTCTATATATTCGTCAAAAAAATAAATAATATTTTACCTAAATAATTTTAGGGTACAAAAAAGCCTGCGAATGCAGGCTTAATATCAGCTCTTTTGATAGCGAGAATTAGTCAGCAAGTTCTGCTAAGCACATTTCTTCATATACTTGTGTAACCCACTTATCAATTCGCTCTTCAGTTAGCTCTGGTTGACGGTCTTCGTCAATACATAAGCCAATAAAAGTGTTTTCATCCACTAAGGCTTTAGACGCTTCAAACTCATAACCTTCAGTTGACCAGTTACCTACAATAACTGCGCCTCTTGATTCGGCAATATCTTTCAAAGGTTCCATAGCATCACAGAAATATTCAGAGTAATCTTCTTGATCACCTAAACCAAAAATAGCGACTAACTTGTCGGTAAAATCAATTTCTTCAAGCTCTGGCAAAAAGTCGTCCCAATCACATTGGTTTTCACCGTAATACCAAGTTGGGATACCTAAAATGATTAAGTCAAATTCAGCGATTTCTTCTTTAGTACTTTTTGCGATGTCTTTTACATCAACAAATTTTTTGCCTAACTTCTTCTGGATAGTTTTGCTGACAGCTTCAGTATTGCCTGTATCACTACCGAAAAATAAACCTACAATTGCCATGGTATAAAACCCTTATTTACTAATATTTAATGCTTTTGCCGTCATTGAATTTTTCAATATCGACTCAATAAGTTCGCTACGACTAATGCCTTGAATTATTGCTAAGTCGTCTAACTGTTCAAACAATTCTTGATGTATCTTAAATTCAACTCGCTTCAAGCCATTGTTTTTATCGCGTTTAACTTGGTTGCGCTTATTTATTTTTACTTGGACGCTACGCGAATGAGGATTTGTTTTTGGGCGTCCAGGACGCTTTTCATCACTAAACAAATCAATAGTGGTTAAATCACTTGCTTCTTTTGCCATCGTTAACTTTTACCCAACCCCTTGGCTTTCCCAAACCAGTTGAATAATGCCTTTGGCAATAAAGCCTGCACAACCTAAAAATAAGACCAAATAAACGACCATACGGCCCATTTTGGGAACATCATTTTTTGTCATAACATCATGGACCGATAAGCCAATGAAAATAAAGATAAAAGCGAAAAATAAATTCAAACCGATGGTTTCAATAAGTTCTAAGTTTTCAGCTAACATAATTCACCCTAAAAATTTCAGGCGCACTGTAGCATAACTCTGTTCTTAAATACATAATTTTTACCATAAATGACAGTGCACATTAACATCATTTGTTGTAATGAATTCATTGTAGCAAGATGAAAGGTGACATTACATCAAATCGTTCAAAAGGCTTTCTATAGGTGTTTAAAGCTGTAAAAAGTCATTTGTAATTTTGTTAAATATCGTCGTTTTCTCGGCATGTAACCAATGCCCAGTACCTTGAATTATTTTTGCTCTACTCTTTGGAAACAAGACCTTAATAATGTCGCGGTGCTCTGCGGTAATATAATCAGAATCACCACCTTTAATAAATAGAGTTTCACCTTTAAAATGTTGCTTGCCTTTATAACCTGTCATTATTTGAGGATAGCAATGTTGAATATTATTAAGGTTACACTTAAAAGTAAATTTTCCATCTTTAACTGCCAAATTTCGTAATAAAAACTGCCGAACACCAATTTCATCAACGAAATGTGCTAATTGCTCGTCGGCATCTTTTCTACTCTTAACATGTTCAAGTGTAATACTTTGTAAACCTTCAATAATATGATTATGGTGAGGAGGGTAGGCAACAGGGGCTATATCAGCAATAATTAGTTTCTCAACTTTTTCGCTGTGTTCTAGCGCAATTTCCATAGCAATCTTACCTCCCATTGAATGTCCAAGAAAATGAGCACGTTCAATTCTAAGTGTTTTCATTAAGTCTACGGTGTCTTGAGCTAATTCTTCGTAACTCATTGAGTTTTTATGAAATGAAAGACCATGATTTCTTACATCAATACTCGTCACTCGGTAATTATCTTTGAGGCCTTTTGCTACCATATTTAGATTTTCTAAACTGCCCAGTAAGCCGTGTATCAAAATAATATCGGCGCCAGAGCCTTGTTGTTGATAATGTAAAGTTTGTGTCATGGATAGCTCATTCAATGAATATTTCTGTCTAGAGCTTTATTGTCTTAGCTTTTATAGCCCTATGCAATTATTTTTGAGGCTTTATCAAGATATTGTCGCTGGAAAGTTTTCCTTAAGCTAAGTATAATCCTGCGCGATTAATGAAATTTTAGGGTAATTAATGAAAAACATTGAAATAGATGAAGTACTTTATCAATACATAGTGTCGAATACCCAATTTATTGGCGAAAGTGCTTCGTCAATCTTACGCCGTTTACTTAGCTTAACCTTAGCTGAAGATACCGCTGGCGATATTGAAGTCATATTGTCTGAGAATAAAGAAGAAGCTGTTGAAAGCTCACCACTTCAAATTGAAGAAACTATTGAAAAAGAAGAAGTGGTTGTTATTATAGAAGAAAGTGTTGAGCCCCCTAGCATTGATAATGTGCTTAACTATATTAATAAAGAAGAATTAGCAACGCAGCGTGGTGCTGTCGGACGATTTTTACTTATTCTTGCTGCTTTATATCGCGTACACAGTGAAAAGTTTGCTGTTGTCTCTGAAATTAGAGGTCGCGACCGTTTATACTTTGCCAAAAGTAAAGAGGAACTCTCTGCAAGTGGCAGTAGTACCAAACCATTACAAATACCTGATAGCCCATTTTGGGTAATGACAAATTCAAATACTACACGTAAAAAAATGATGTTAACCAAAGCGTCGTTAACCTTAGGTTATACTGAAGAAGATGCTGAGAAAATTCGCGATCTATTATAACGTGTAAAAAATTACAGCAGATAAACATTGAAATAAAAAATAGGGAATATCATGACTATACATGCACATGCAGGAAAACCAGTTAGACCACAAGACCGTATCAATATTGGTAAACTAGTCAGTGATTATTTCTTATTAATACCCGATGTTTCTATCATTGAACAACGTGTAACGTTTGGCACATCAGGCCATCGAGGTAATGCAAGTAAGAGCAGTTTTAATGAACAACACATTGTTGCTATTTGCCAAGCGGTTGCTGAGCATCGAACTGAGCAAGGTTTGAAAGGGCCATTATTTTTAGGTAAAGATACCCATGCGCTTTCAGAACCCGCCTTTGCTAATGCGCTATCGGTGTTAATTGCTAATAATATTCCGGTAGTTGTTCAAAATGATGATGGCTTTACGCCTACACCTGTTATTTCTCGATTGATTATTGCTCATAATAAATTAGCCATAAATAAAGATAATCAAGCAGACGGTTTAATTATTACGCCTTCACACAATCCTCCAACCGACGGCGGTATTAAGTATAACCCTCCGCACGGCGGGCCTGCTGAGGGTGGCGTCACTCAAAAAATTGAACAACGTGCTAATGATTTAATGGCAGAGAACCTTGTAAATGTTAAGCAAATTAGCTACGCAAAAGCCTGCTCTTCGCCATTATTGTTAAAGCAAGATTTTATTACTTTCTATGTTAACGAACTTGAACAAGTTGTCGACATGGCAGCTATAGCAAAAGCTGGTGTTAAAATTGGTGTTGACCCATTAGGCGGTTCTGGTATTCATTACTGGCCAGTCATTGCGAAAAAATATGGCTTGAACTTGGAAATTGTCAATCCTGTTGTCGATGCTAGTTTTGCTTTTATGCCATTAGATAAAGATGGCAAGATCCGTATGGATTGTTCATCACCCTATGCAATGGCAGGGTTAATTGCTTTAAAAGATAAGTTTGATGTTGCAGTAGGTAATGATCCTGACTTTGATCGTCACGGTATTGTGACAAGAACAGGGGGGTTGATGAACCCAAATCATTACCTAGCGGTAGCTATTTATTACTTAATGACACATCGTGATTGGCCTAAAAACAGTAAAATTGGCAAAACCTTGGTATCAAGTTCTCTTATAGACCGTGTTGCACAATACATTGATCGCCCTTTGTCAGAAGTGCCAGTTGGCTTTAAATGGTTTGTTGATGGCTTGAGTGACTCATCATACGCCTTTGGCGGAGAAGAAAGCGCTGGCGCGTCTTTTCTTGCTCGCGATGGTAGCTGTTGGACAACAGATAAAGATGGTTTTATTATGGCACTACTTGCGGCTGAAATTCTTGCCGTTACCGGTAAAGACCCATTTCAATTGTACCAAGAACTGGCAGAAAAACTTGGCGAACCTTGTTATGGACGCATTGAAGCTGTTGCAAGTTTTGAGCAAAAGAAAGTGCTAACGTCATTAAGTGCCGATGACATTACTACAGAGACTCTTGCAGGAGAAAAAATTAACCAAGTACTCTCACATGCACCCGGTAATAATGCAGCTATAGGCGGGGTTAAAGTTACCACCACTAATGGCTGGTTTGCTGCCCGCCCATCAGGTACCGAAGATATCTATAAAATTTATGCAGAAAGCTTTATCGACCAAAAGCATTTGCAACTTATTATCACTGAGGCACAAGTACTGGTCAGCGCAGCGTTTACCAAAGCAGGTTTGTAGTTGATGATCTAAAAATAATGAATTCTTTCATTTAATCGTTGTCAAAAATTTAAATATAATAATAATATAAGTTTTAGTGATGCCCCATAATCAGTATCTACACAAACCAACAGTGATTAAAGATCTTTTGTTTATCACTGTTGTTAATTTATTGATGTATATAATTTTTCTAAATTATGATGTATTAGAAACTATTTACGACTTCTCTAGAAAACATGAATATTTTGAATTAGATGAAATGATACCGCTGGGGGTAACTGTCGCCTTGAGCCTGTTAGTCTTTTCTTATCGACGCATTAGTGAGCTGGGTCTCATGGCTCAAACGTTAGAGCAGCTTTCGCTTGTCGACCCGCTAACCCACCTACCTAATCGAAGAGCCGGACAAATAAAATTACTTTCGTGGTGCAAAAATAAAGACAAAGCACATAAAGCGTTCAGTGTTTTCCAAATAGATTTAGACGATTTTAAAGCGGTGAATGAGCTTTATGGAGAAACTGTTGGTGATGAAGTACTTATTTTAGCCGCGCAGATTATCGCAAGCAGTTTACCTGAACAAGCCTTTCTATATCGTTGGCTTGATGATAATTTTATTGTGATATTACCTATTTCTACTAATACATTACCTTTTGAGATCGCGAATAAAATACAGCAAAATATTCGCGGTAAAATAATGCCGTCTACATTATCGCTAACGTGTAGTATTGGTTTTTCAATGTCACAAAAAGGTCAAAATTCAGAGGATATATTACATGAAGTTGAAAACGCATTAATGCAAGCTAAGCACTCAGGGAAGAATAATATCAAAGCAGTCTAATATTACTCTTATTGTCGTTGTATAGGGGAATATTTATAGAGCTATTTAGTCAAAAAATGATGTGTTAATTACTGTGCTATTTACTTTTATTGTTATCAATCCAAGCAATAATCTCAATTTTTTTGTACAATACACAGTAATTTTTATTGGCTTAGTGAAAGTGGTTTGGATAAATTACAATTAGTATTACAAGAACAACAGCAAACGCTACAAACAACAGGTGATTTTCTCGCCTTAACTCGCGCTAATGAATGGTCGTTAGCAGGGGCTTTTTCCTTTCAAGTTCAACATCAAGCAAGTAATAGCCAAACAAAGGTCACGGTACTTGATACCGGCTTAATTACGTTTGAACCTTGTAACTTATCGCAATCAAATAAAGATATTGTGCTTTCTAGTGCCGTGCACGGTAATGAAACAGCGCCAATTGAAATTTGTGCCGAGCTTATTAAAAAGCTTATCTTAGGAGAAGTTGCTTGCATGGAGCGAGTACTCTTTATCTTTGGTAACCCTGCTTCGATTAATATTTCTGAACGTTTTATTGAAGAAAATATGAATCGTTTATTCTCTGGTGGTCACTCGGCAGATCAAGGTCATGGCGCGGGTTTAATTAATAAAGAACGCCATCGTGCTTTATTACTTGAAAATACGGTGCGAGATTTTTTTGAACAAGGTCAATCGTTAGTCAATAATACCGAGCGCGAACGTTGTCACTACGATTTACACACTGCTATTCGTGGTTCAAAAAATGATAAGTTTGCGGTTTATCCTTTTAGGCATGGTAAAGCTTGGAAAAAATCACAATTACAATTTATGCATGCCTGTGGCGTTAGCACCATTTTACTTTCGCACTCACCAACCACAACGTTTAGTTATTTTTCATCAAATGAATTTAACGCTGACGCTTTCACGGTTGAATTAGGCAAAGTGAAACCTTTTGGTGAAAATGATATGACTAAGTTTTCTCAAGTTAAGCAAACATTAACGCGTTTGGTCTCAGGTGAAGATTTATGTCTAAAAGACTATGATGAAAAAGACTTTAGTATCTATGAAATTTATCAAACAATTAATCGTTACGGTGAAGAATTTTCGTTGAATTTTTCTGATGATGTTGAAAACTTTACTGATTTCCCCGAAGGCACCGTTATTGCTTTAGATGATGGTAAAGAAATTAAAACAGAAAAAGCGGGAGAAGCTATTATTTTCCCAAATGCTAATGTCGCCATTGGCCAGCGAGCACTCTTAACCGTGATCCCTGCATTTATCGAATAATGAATGTAGCGATGTAAACTTTTATGGGCATATTTATCCTGAACACGTATGCTCAGAGTTTTAGTTCGCTTACACAACTTGTGTTTCAGTTTACGTAAAGGTAAAGTACGTTCGATTATTTTACAACAGCTCATTGCGCAAAACCCAATAAGTACATACTAAGTACACTTACATAAAGAATAATGGTTTAGCATATTCTGCAATGAACATATTCCATAAGACAAAAAGAGAAGAGAAGGCTATGAACACTGACGTATATAAAGAAAGTCCGGTGGTACATCAACCCGCTTTTATCGATGGTCATTCAGTTGAAATTCCCATCCTCAAAGTATTACAACAAGACGGCAACGTATATGACGGTGCCGAACTTCCTGAAATTGATCAGGAATTAGCGACTAAAATTTATAAAACATTAGCGTTTCACCGTGTACTCGACGAGAGAATGGTCGCATCACAACGTCAAGGTCGTTTAAGCTTTTATATGACAGCACTTGGCGAAGAAGCAGCAAGTGTTGGCGGTGCAGCAGGTTTAAAACCTCAAGACATGATCATGGCGCAATACCGAGAGCAAGGTGCATTAATGTACCGTGGCTTCTCACTTGAAAATTTCATGAATCAAATGTTCAGTAATGAAAAAGATCTAGGCAAAGGTCGTCAAATGCCTATTCATTATGGTAGTCGCGAATTAAACTACATGACTATTTCGTCGCCACTTGCTACTCAAATACCACAAGCTACCGGTTATGCATATGGCCAGAAGTTACAAGGTCTTGACGCGGTAACTATTTGTTATTTCGGTGAAGGCGCTGCATCCGAAGGTGATTTTCATGCCGGTTTAAATATGGCAGCAGTGCATCGTGCTCCTGTTATCTTTTTCTGTCGTAATAATGGTTACGCAATTTCAACTCCTGCTGATGAACAATATGCAGGTAACGGTATTGCTTCTCGTGGTGTTGGTTACGGTATTAAAACGATTCGAATTGATGGAAACGATATATTAGCGGTATTAAAAGCGACGCAAGATGCACGTACTTATGCATTAGCAGAAAACAAGCCAGTACTTATTGAAGCAATGTCTTATCGTTTGGGGGCGCATTCAACTTCAGACGATCCTTCAGGGTATCGTACCCGAGAAGAAGAAGCTAAATGGCAGGCTCATGACCCAATTCTTCGTATGAAAAATTGGATGTTAGCAAACAAATGGTGGGATGAAGAACAAGAAACCACTTTATTTGATAAATTGCGTGAAGAGATATTAGCCGCTGTTAAAGTTGCAGAAATCATTGATAAACCACCCGTTGAAGATTTGATCACTGATGTTTACGATGAACCGCCAACGTTATTAAAAGCTCAACTTGAAGAGTTAAAAGTGCATATCAAAAAGTATCCAGAAGCCTACCCATTCACCGCGGGGAGAATTAAATAATGGCACAAATGAATTTATTACATGCAATTAATAACGCACTTGAAATTGCAATGACAGAAAATGAACGCGCCGTATGTTTTGGTGAAGATGTTGGCCATTTTGGTGGCGTTTTCCGTGCAACTAGTGGCTTGCAAGAAAAGTTTGGTAAATTGCGTTGTTTTAACACACCTTTAGTTGAGCAAGGCGTTATTGGTTTTGCTAATGGTTTAGCGGCACAAGGTAGTGTGCCTATCGCTGAAATTCAATTCGCTGATTATATTTTCCCTGCGTTCGATCAAATTGTTAACGAATCAGCAAAATTTCGCTACCGTAGTGGTAATGAATTTGATGTGGGTAACTTAACAATACGCACACCATACGGTGGCGGTATTGCGGGTGGTTTGTATCATAGTCAATCACCAGAAGCTTACTTTGCTCATACACCAGGCTTAAAAGTTGTTGTACCGCGTAACCCTTACCAAGCAAAAGGTTTGTTGTTAGCGTCTATTCGCGATAAAAATCCGGTCATATTTTTCGAGCCAAAGCGTTTATATCGTGCTTCTGTTGGCGAAGTGCCCACCGAGGATTATCAACTACCTTTAGGCAAAGCTGAAGTTGTTACGCCAGGTAGTGATATCACGTTATTAGCGTGGGGTGCACAAATGGAAATAATAGAGAAGGCGGCTGAAATGGCTGCAACTGACGGTATTTCATGTGAAATCATTGATTTACGTACTATTTTGCCATGGGATATTGAAACGGTTGTTAATTCTGTTACCAAAACAGGACGCTTAGTTGTTAGCCAAGAAGCGCCATTAACGGCGGGGTTTGCTAGTGAAATTGCTGCAACGATTCAAAAAGAGTGTTTTTTACATCTTGAATCACCGATTGCACGCATCTGTGGTATGGATACTCCTTACCCATTATCACTAGAAAAAGAATATGTTGCCGACCACTTAAAAGTGTACGAAGCCATTAAACACAGCATAAATTACTAAGGTTTTTGTCATGAGTATTGATTTTATTCTACCCGATATTGGTGAAGGTATCGTTGAATGTGAGCTAGTTGAATGGCTAGTTAAAGAAGGTGACGTTATTGTTGAAGATCAGCCCATTGCTGATGTGATGACCGATAAAGCGCTGGTACAAATTCCGGCGATGCATAATGGTACAGTTACTAAGCTTTATTACGCGCAGGGCGATATTGCGAAAGTACATCAGCCACTTTTTTCAATGACAACCGATCAAGAGCAGGCATCTTCGCCTGTGCAAGCAAGCCCAGTGGTTGCTGCGCCAAGTTCGCCAGTTGCTGAGCATTCAGTTGCGGCTTCGACTCATGGTGAGCCAACACTTGAACGTGAAGACTTTATCTTACCTGATATTGGTGAAGGTATTGTTGAGTGTGAACTCGTTGAATGGTTAGTTAAAGAAGGTGATGTGATTGTTGAAGATCAACCCATTGCTGATGTAATGACAGACAAAGCGCTCGTACAAATTCCAGCGATGCATAACGGTACTGTGACTAAGCTTTATTATGCTAAAGGTGAAATTGCGAAAGTACATGCGCCTTTATTTGAAATAGAAAAATTGGCGGCTAATGGCCATCAGACTGCAGTTGTCGCTGCAAAAACTGTTGAAACACCAACGGTTTCTGCCGTTGAAAAAGTGGCTTTAACAACCACTGCAGCAGCTGTTGAGAAGAAGGTTATTAACAGTAAAGCTGTTGCTAGCCCTGCGGTACGCCGTGTAGCTCGCGAATTAAATGTTAATATTCATGAAATACCAGGCAGTGGTAAGAAAGGGCGTGTTTATAAAGAAGACGTCGTTTCTTTCACTAAAGCGCCAGTTATAAGTACTGAAAATGTAGCGCCAGTTGTTGCTGTTGCACAAAGTGGCGGTAAACGTGTTGAGCCTATTCGCGGTATTAAAGCGGCGATGGCAAAGGCTATGGTACGTTCAGTGTCAACGATCCCTCACTTTACTTATTGTGAAGAAATTGACATGACGAATCTAATGGCGTTACGCAGCGGTATGAAAGACGCTTATGCGAAACAAGATATCAAATTAACTATGATGCCGTTTTTCATGAAATCGATTTCTTTAGCACTAAAAGAATTCCCGATTGTTAATACACAAGTTAATGATGATTGTACTGAAATTACTTATTTTGACGATCATAATATTGGTATGGCAGTTGATTCTAAAGTTGGCTTACTCGTGCCTAATGTTAAGCAAGTACAGAATAAATCTATTGTTGACGTTGCTAAAGATATCATGCGTTTAACTGATTCTGCCCGTGCAGGTCGTGTTGGGGCAGAAGATTTGAAGGGTGGTACTATTACCATTTCAAACATTGGCGCTATTGGCGGCACAGTTGCGACACCAATCAT
This sequence comes from Colwellia sp. Bg11-12, assembly GCF_014076955.1. Classification (NCBI taxonomy): domain Bacteria; kingdom Pseudomonadati; phylum Pseudomonadota; class Gammaproteobacteria; order Alteromonadales; family Colwelliaceae; genus Colwellia; species Colwellia sp. Bg11-12. The sequence continues at coordinate 90,467 of NZ_JACGUZ010000081.1, read as the reverse complement.
CAATAAACCAGAATCTGCGATTGTAGCGTTAGGTAAATTACAAAAATTACCACGCTTTAATGATAAAGGTGAAGTAGAAGCACGTTATATTATGCAGGTAAGTTGGTCTGGAGATCATCGTGTTATTGATGGTGGTTCAATTGCTCGTTTTTGTAACTTGTGGAAATCATTTTTAGAAGAACCAAGTAATATGTTGATGCATATGTCTTAGTTTGACGCTTTTTGATATTAAAAAAACCTGCTCATGCAGGTTTTTTTGTTTATGGTGGTATCGGTTATCAAGGAGGCGTTTTATTGAGTGAAGAAAGCATAGATAGAGAGTTCATTATCTTCATTAGACTTTGTTGACGTTGAAAATGATGAGAATTTCCACCATGTTTGTACCGATAAGTCTTTGATAATATTGTCCCAAGCAGCTTGTTGGTTTTCAGTTACTAGAATTTCGCATTGAGGTTGCTTACAAGTGACTGATATTAAATCAACATTCATGCCGTTATAGTGGGTTAATACAAAGTCAGAAATATTATTTTTCATATTATAGCCCCAATCTACATCGTCTTCTTTTTGATGAAAATCATAGATGTCATTTCTTGTTTTTCCTCGAAATGAACTCAAGAAAAATTTGAAGGGCTCTGGAGCGAGTGCTTGCATTTCTTCGTCAGTTGCTTCACTACCATCAAATTCATTTAATTGATTTTTCAATAATGAAATTTTATTTTTTGATTTTTTATATTTGTCTTTTAATAATTGATGCTCAGCGATTAAATCTAGGTGCTGCTGATTTAACATTTCGTCATCTTCAACAGTTGTTAATGTCTGGTTATTGGTGACTTGTGGTTGGACTTGAGTAGCGACAACGGTTTGATCGAGTACATCCGGAGCGACTTTTAATTTTGATATCTTTGCGGTTGGTGATGTCTTAACTGCCATTACCGTAGGATGAGTCAAATTATCTTGATAACTTTCTGTGCTCAACGATGAAAAACCATAGCCGAGTATTGCGCCAACAGCCAAAAGTACCAGCGCTTTTAGTGAATTCATATAAATCCTTTTATCGTGCTTTATTATTGTTTTTAAAGATATTACCTCAATAAAATTATCTTTCAAGCGGTTAAATTTTAAAAGTGCTTTAAGTTAACATCAAGTGACTTTAACGATATACTTTTTAGTAGAGTGGGCTGGCTAGGAAATTACGTGCACGAAAATAAACTTCAACATTTTTATATTGCCGAAGAGCAATCTGTTTACTTATTGAACACCAAAGACTCTACTAAATTAAAAGTCTGGGTCGAGTTATGTCAGCAACAATTAGGTTTACTTGGCTATCAAAATATCGCTTTATTAGGAAAGGGGGCCTATGGTTTTGTTTTTAATGGCGACGATGATTTGGGTAATGCGTTTGTTTTCAAATTTTCACGAATGAACTTACCCCAGCATGTCCAAGACCGCTTAGCAGAAGAAGCTGAAATTCAAGGGGAGTTATCGCATAGACGAATTCCAAAGGTTGTTAAGTATTACAAAATAAAGCGCCAATCTATTGTTCATATGCAACGTGCCCCTGGTGTTGACTTAGAGAAGTATTCTCATCAGCATGGCCCGTTAGCACCTGAGCTTGTTGTCAGTATTGCCATTCAGTTGGCCGAAATCCTTTTATATTTACGTGATCCAAGTAAACATGAAAAAGGTAAGCCCTATGTGCACGGTGACATAAAACCTTCAAATGTTGTGTATAACGAAAAAACAGGCAAAGTGTACTTAGTGGATTGGGGCTCGGCTGTTATTGCTCAGTTAGATGCTTCAGGACAAAATACTGCCAATAGCATTATGGATTTAATGAGCAGTGATTTACAAAACACCAATGCGCGCTTGGGCGATGTTTACTTTATTGGTCAAGACCAAATAAGTGGCGCTATGTCGTCACCACGTTTTGATGAGCAGGGATTAGCCGCAACACTCTATGCAATAGCATCAGGTCAATCATGCCGGTACGGTCATCAGGTTATTTCACCGCTTTCACTAGGCTTACCAAAGCTGTTGGCAAAAATCATTGAAGGGATGCTCAGTGAAAATCAACAAACACGTAATAGTGCCGGCGATTACTTTTTCAAGCAGTTACCTTACTTAAAACGTATGGTTATGGCTAAACAGCATAGCTCTTTAGATACGGAACTACTGATCCCTGTTTGGCTAAAGTCAAAGACAGACAAAATTATTGATACCGTTGTTTATGGTTCAAGAAAATCATTTTTAAGAGAATCAACAGAAAGTGATGAATTAAATGAGATTGATGATGCGCAACTTGAAAAATATTATAAAAATTTTCTTATGGGCATGGGCGATACCGAAAAAGGATTTATTGCAGCAGTAGGCCGTTTGGGCAGCTTTCCTGTGGTGGGAGGTTTAGCGATACGTTGGCAAGCTGATGGTGTGTATATCGATTCTAATTTAACTTTATTTGATCCAAGCTTGAACGCTTCTTTTCAAAGTGCAGTGAATAATATGGTGCACCTCGCACAAGGTATTCATCGTGTCGGTATGTTTAAGAGTTGTTTATTTAACGCCAGAAATACGCTTCATGTGGAAAGGCAGAGCAGTGAACATGATTTTATTGCCCAATTGGGACAAACGTTTGCTTTCGAGGTGAGTGATATTGCAGAAGTTGACGATATTACTCGTCTACATTCATATTTCGAAGACGGCAAAGATCCCGATGAATACTTATATTTACCTGATGAGATAATGGCTGTATTAGGGCGTTTGAATTTAATTCATCATACCGGTTGTATTATTTTTGAAGTTTTACCAACGCACTTAAAAATTCATAGTTATTTAATGTTGCTTAATCATCAAAAAAAGGAAGAATTTACCGAGTGTTTAGCCGAAATTATTAACCTATTACCGACAATTAAAGGGCAAGGAATTTCAGGGTTTATGAAACTACCCTACAAAGACACACGATATTTCGAACATATTAGCGCTTTACCTGAAAAGTACTATCCTAGAAATCCTAAAACGATTGAATCAGCGGAGAAATAAGATGAATAACAAAATTGGTGAAATGGCGTGGCTAGATTTAACGGTAGATAATGCCACTGAAGTGAAAGACTTTTATCAGAAAGTTGTCGGTTGGCAAGCCGAAGACGTTGCAATGGGGGATCATAATGATTATGTCATGAAAAGCCCAGAAACTCGTGAAGCTGTTAGTGGTATTTGTCATGCTAAAGGGGAAAATGCTGATATGCCTGCTGCGTGGTTACCTTATTTTTTAGTTAAAGACCTGCATGAATCTATTGCCCATGTTACTAAGCTTGGAGGTGAGCTGGTGACTGAAATAAAACAAGCGGGTAACGACAAGTATGTGGTTGTTAAAGATCCCGCTGGCGCTGTTTGTTCACTTTATCAAAAAGGTTGATATCTGCCGCTACAGATTGTTAATTTTTTTGGTTATTTGATACGTTTAATATAACAACGTTAAGTGGTCGCTTCGCTTCATTAAATTTTTAGTGTTAGCGCTCACTTAGTGGAAATGCACCGCTGGGTAAGAATAAACGTTGGTAAAGGTGAGTTGCATAGTCATCAGTCATCCCTGAAACATAATCAGCGATAACCCGATATTCGTTTAAGTTATGCTCCTTTGCATAAAGCCAACGCTGTGTTGCATGTTTAGGTAATAAACGTGTCGGATCGCTCGCCAGCGCTTCAAATAATTCCATCACTATTTGTTGCCCCCGATATTCGAGTTGCTGAATACTCGTTTGTTTAATAACAAATGCAAAGACAAAATCTTTGAATATTTGCAGGGCTTTTGCGGCATTTTCTGGTAGCTTTGCATTGTATCGTAGCAGTGGTTCAGCAAAGTTTAGGTCGCAGCTTTCATTTAAATCACTTAAATAAATTTCAGTTATTAAATAATTAACTAAGCCGCCAATCGCTTCTTTTTGAATATAATGTTGTTCATTAAAAAGCATAACGGTTAAGTTTTTACAATAATCTTGTATCCAAGGTTCATCAATTTTTTCGAGTTTAGCGATGACTTCTCGCTCAAAATCTTGTTGGCCCACAACACCTGTTACAATCGCGTCTTCTAAATCATGAATGCCATAAGCTATATCGTCAGCGAGCTCCATAATAGAGCAATCGAGTGATTTAAATATTGTTTTATCATGGCTACTATCGATGCTTTTGATTGATTGAAAAAGCGCACGGTCATTAGCAGATAAAGGTGATAGAACCCACGCAAACATTTCAGCATCATCGCTATATAATCCCTTCGCTGGATGCCAGTCAGAAGCTTTTAATTGTCTAAACGTTTGAGGCGCAAGTGGTAAAGGTAATGTTGTTAAGTTTGTTAATGTTTGTGGATATTTTATTAACCCTAATAGTGTGCGACGAGACAAATTCATTCCATAAAATTCACTAAAGGGCTCTAAGTGTGAAACGATACGAAATGTTTGCCCGTTGCCTTCAAAACCACCATGATCTCGCATCATATAATTAAGAGCAATCTCTCCACCATGACCGAAAGGTGGATGGCCAATATCGTGAGCCAAGCATATAGATTCAATTAATGTTTCGTCAGCAGGGAAAAGTTCAGCAGATAATTTTGTATGCTTATTCCTTAATTGAGCACTAATTCCAGAGCCAATTTGTGCCGCTTCTAAAGAATGTGTCAATCGAGTACGGTAGAAGTCACTTTGTCCACTGCCCATCACTTGGGTTTTTGACTGTAAACGCCTAAAAGCCGCTGAATGAAGTATTCGTGCACGATCTCGTTGATAAGAACTGCGGTGATCATGTTGACGTTTTGCAACACTGGCTTGTTTTCGCTCTGCCCAAATCTCGTTCATAAACACCCTTTTTCAATTTAACCTTTAGATTAACTATACATACCAAGTTATTATGCTAATAATTAATATATAGGATCAGGTAATACAGTTTATCAATTATGATTATACACTGTACACATTTCCTATTTGCGAATGCAAGCGTTTATCTTTAAAGGATTTATTTGTTTTGATGGTTTGTTTTTTTAAAGTTATTTTGATGATGTCAATAGTCTTGTTTAGTCACCCTATTTTTGCTGAAGTTGATAATAGAGCTATTGATAAATACACATTAGAAATCATGGCTGGTTTACCTAAGCCGCCTTTTATCATTGAAGAGAATGGTGAAGGTATTGAATTAGATATTTTTCGTGATACTTTCGCTACAGTGAATAAAAACGTTCATTTTATTCATGTGCCTTTTGGGCGAACAACAATGAGTTTTCATCGACTGAATTCGGATGGTATTGTAACAGTGCTACCTAGTTATAAACATCCTAGTTTATTTGTTTCTAAGCCTTATATTACTTATCAAAATGTTGCGGTTAGTTTACTTGATAATAATTTTGAAATTGATAATGTAAAATCATTAGCGGGTAAAAGTATTATTGCTTTTCAAAATGCAAAAAAATACCTAGGTGACGATTTTAATAAAGTGATCAGCTACTCGATAAATTACAGGGAAATTGCTGAACAATTGAAACAAATAGATATGCTATTTTTACGGCGTACAGAAGTTATTATTCTTGATATTAATATTTTTAAATATTTTATGAAAACGCATCGTTCAGGACGTTATTCTCAACCTTATAACGTTCATTATATTTTTAATGAACGTCAGTATTCCGCTGCTTTTAAGTTAGAGCAAAATAGAGATTTGTTCGATAAAGGTATTAAAACAATTAAAGAACAGGGTACTTACCAATTTATTCTTGACAAATACCTTACTCAGCAATGATCTTTAGGGTAATAATTATTACTATAGTAAATTAACTATTGGCAATAAAAATAGCCCGTTTGGGTGCTGGGTAACCTTCTATTGTTTTACTGCTATCGTTTGGGTCAAGAAAATCGGCCAGTGATTCAGTGTCTATCCAGTCAGTTTTTCGCTGTTCATCAAGAGCGGTAATATCCGTATTAACGACACGTATATTTTTAAATCCGCAACGTGAAAGCCACGCGCACATTGCATCACAACTGGGTAAAAACCAGACATTACGCATTTTAGCGTATCGCTCACCAGGCACTAAAACGGTATTCTCGTCGCCATCAACCACTAACGTTTCTAATACTAATTCTCCGCCTTTTACTAGCTGTGCTTTTAATTGATAGATAAAGTCGATAGGAGAGCGGCGATGATATAAAACACCCATTGCAAACACTGTGTCAAAAGCGTGAAGTTCAGGCAGCTGCTCTACACCTAATGGCAGTAAATTTACTTTAGAGTCATTAACAAAGTGCTGAATCGCATTGAACTGAGTGAAAAATAACTGTGTGGGATCGATGCCCACCACAAATTTAGCGCCTTCGCCGCGCATACGCCACAAGTGATAGCCACTACCGCAGCCAATATCTAACACGTATTTATTTTTTAACGGACTAATATGCTCTTTTAGACGATCCCATTTGAAGTCTGAGCGCCATTCGGTGTCTATGTGCAAACCATGAATATGATAAGGGCCTTTTCGCCAAGGTTTGAATTTTTTCAATAAGTTTTCTAAACGTTTATATTCTCCCTCACTAATATCCTCTTTTTTACCCACACTAACCCCATCACTGATATTAATAACTGACGGTGTTGTTTTCGGTAACGCTGCTAATGTTTTTTGCCATTGGGCAAATTCGCCGTGTAAATGTTCTTTTTTCCATTGAGTTAGTTGCGCGGGTAGCGTATTTAACCAATGGTTTAGGCGGTTTTGGGCGATTTCTTGATAGAATTTATTGAATGACATGAATAAAGTTACTTAATAGCGATGAGTGAAAAGAAGTTAAAACATTGAAACCAAGGCGTTTGATGGCTCAAACCTGCATTTTTCAAGCGTTCAATGTGTTCAGGCAAGCTATCAATAAGCATAACTTTCTCAATGGCAGTACGCTTTTGGGCTATTTCTAACTCACTGTAGCCGTTGGCGCGTTTAAAATCGAGGTGCAAATCGACAAGCAGTTCATTACATATCTCATCATCTGCTGAGATTTTTTCTGATAATAGTAATAAACCACCCGGTTTTAAGCCAAGGGCTATTTTATTTATTAATGAAGCGCGTATTTCAGGTTCAATAAACTGTAAGGTGAAATTAAGCACCACCATAGAAGCGTTTTCAATCACAACATCTAAAATGTTACTTTCAATTATTTCTACGGGGGTATCACCTTTGAATGCATTAACGTGCATTTTACAGCGCTCCACCATCGCCGAAGAATTATCAACACCTATAATTTTACAGTTTTTTGCGGTGATAGCTTTTCGCATGGCTATGGTTGCAGCGCCGAGCGAGCAACCCAAATCATAAATATTACTATCGTCTGTAACAAAACGCTGACTCAAACGACCAATGGTATCAATAATGGTATTGTAACCCGGCACAGAGCGGGAAATCATATCAGGAAAAACTTCAACAACATGTGCGTCAAAAGTAAAGTCTTTAATCTGGCTTTGTTTTTTTGAAAAAATTAAATCGGGCTCTGATGGTTTCATTACGTTGAACTTGTATTGGTGTTAAATATCAATTTTGCGTTATTTTAACTTAAATTTATTGTCATGGGGTAGTATTGCATACGTTTAGTCGTTAAAGCTAAAAGTTACGCTGCAATTTTAGGTGAATAAGGTCTATAATTGTTGTTATTTTTCGTTAATTTATTCTTTAAGGAATTGCTGTTGCAGCTCGATTACTTCTTCCGTTGTTTAATTTTATTAGTTATTTTTTTTACGTTAAAAGTAGAAGCAGAGAATGAACCTATTGAAACGTCTAAGAAATCACTAACAATAGCGATAAATAAAACAACATATCCTTATATGTTTCTTAATGAACAAGGGGTAGCCGATGGCATAATGCCTGATCTTTGGAGACTATGGGCCGAGCGTCAAGGCAGAGAAATTGAATTTGTTGCTACCGATTGGCTATCGACTCTATCACGCGTTAAATCAGGTGAAATTGATATACACGGTGGTATGACTAAGACTGCAGCCCGCAGTAAAGTATTTTCGCTCACACCCTCCTTTTTCTCTCAGGATTTTTATTTTTATACCCACAGAGACTTTACAAACTTAACTAAAATTAGCCAACTATCGCCGTATATCATCGGGTCTGTTCGGGGATCAAGTCATGCGTCATTTATTTTAGAAAACTACCCAAACCTTAAGTTGCGTTTATATGCTAATCGACATGCCTTATATAAAGCTGCATTAGATAACGAAATAATGGTTTATACGGGGCTCGAGAAACCCTCTAAATTTTTTACCAGATATTTTGAATTAAATAAACAATACCCACCTTACAAAAGAATTCGTTTTTATCAAGGTGAGTATGTAGCCGCCACATCATTAAAAAACAAGTTGCTGAAAGACTTTATTGTGCAAGGATTTGACAAAATTACCGCAGCAGAAAAGTCGACGATAGAAAAAAAATGGTTAGGACGAGATAAGAAAAATAACACCCTATTATTAAGCTTTTTAACACAAGCGCCACCTTATATGGCCGTTTCTCCCACAGGTCAACCTCAGGGGTTATTTATTGATTTATGGCGTTTATGGGCAAAAGAAAGTGGTATTGAAATTGAGTTTATTGCTCAATCACCTTCTCAAGAATTAGCGATGTTAAAAGACGGCGATGTCGACATTCATATTGGTTATTCTGCTGATAATTTTGATAATAAATTACAAGTTGCCTCACAAATATACGGTGTTGATGCAGGTGTTTTCGTTTCTACCCGAATTGATAACGTTTATTCAATGAAAGACTTAGAGGGAAAAAAAGTAGGTGTGCTAGCGGGTACTACCTATAAAAGCACGCTCGTTAATCTGTTTCCTAACATAAATGTACAAGTTTATCAGACGGCTAACGAATTACTTAATGAGGCTGAGTTAGGGAATATTGATGTGATGGTTAGCGCACAGGAGTACCTGAATGCACGTTTAATACAAAGTAATTTACAGTCATCATTCTATCAATTAAAAAATGTTAACTTTCCAACCCCCGTTTTTTCTTTAGTAAAAAAAGGTAACGATAAACTTGTTGAGCTTATTAAAGAAGGTTTTGACAATATCCCCATCGAACAACTTATTTCACTAGAACGGAATTGGCTCATTCATAAGAACAATGGCTATTTTGTTCGTTCTGCGGAAAAAGTGAGTTTGTCGACCTCTGAAAAATTATGGCTCGATAACCATAAAAAAATAAATGTTGGTTTAGTTAAAAGCTGGATGCCAATGGAATTTATTAATGCAAATGGTGAAGTCAGTGGTATAAACCCTGATGTAATGAAGCTGATATCTGATCGTTCTGGGTTATCGTTCGAATTCACCTTTTTTAATAGCTGGAATGAGTTATACCAAGGGCTCATTGACCAACAAATTGATATGCTGGCGAGCGTTTCTGTTACACAAGAACGTAAGAAGCAGGTTATATTTACGCAACCGTACTGGAGTATGCCGTGGGTTATTCTTCATCAACGTCAACTAGGCTCTAATTTAGATCTCAAAAGCTTTTATGGAAAACGATTAGCGGTAATTAAAGGCTATTATCTCTCGTCTAGCATTCTAAAATATCATCCTCAAATATCGCTAAAACTCGTTGATACCCACAAGGAAGGGTTATTTGCGGTACAACAAGGTAAAGTTGATGGCTTTATTTCGAATATAGCTTCTGCGTCAGAGTTAATGAAACGAGAAAGCTTAAGTGTTTTAGATATATCAGTATTAGAAGAACTCGAAAGAGACAGCAGTCACTTTGCAATCAGGCCTGATTGGGAAGAATTACAACAGATCATCAATAAAACATTACTGACTATTTCTGAAAATGAAAAACAAAAAATTTATGACCGTTGGTTTGGTGTCAATATTGAAACGGGGTTTGATAAAGATATTGTTATGCGAGTATCCGCTCAAATAGGCGTACTGATCCTCATCATCATTGTGGCTATTATTATTTGGAATAGACGCTTATACCGCGAAATAAATACGCGTAAGCAGCTTGAAGAAAAAATGAAGCATATGGCAACTCATGACGAATTAACCGGCTTAGCTAACCGAGTACTGTTAAAAGATAGAATTAATACCGCGATTAGCTTTCATCAACGTCAGCAATTACAAATAGCCGTTTTGTTTATCGATCTTGACGGTTTTAAAACGATCAATGATACCCATGGTCATGATGTTGGCGACGAATTGTTAGTGCAAGTGGCAGATAAATTTAAAAGCTGTGTTAGACAATCTGATACGGTTGTTCGCTTTGGCGGGGATGAATTCGTTTTATTACTTACCGGCTTGCATAATAAAAATGAAGCCGCTTATGTTGGAGATAAAGTATTAAAACTTATGCAACAACCTTTTCAATTGTCAGCTGAGCGGGTAAATATCGGCTGTAGTATTGGTATTGCCATGTATCCAGATGACGGTGTTACCGATAATGACCTCCTTAAAATTGCCGATACATTAATGTATCGAGTGAAAGCAAATGGTAAAAATCATTATGTTTTTAACACAGAGGCCAAGGACATTAAATAAATTGACACACCCGTGAATTAAGCTGTTCTTGGCAAGTAATGTTATTTTTAGCATATTTTACCCACACTATTTCTCTAAAACCTTTTCTTGTCGGCATATTCCTTTATAATGTCGGCAATTTTCCATCCTAATGAATTGCCATGCTAATACTTGCATGGACGAGTTAGTATTATCAGGACAACAGACATGCGCGATCTTTATTGTGGCGATGTGAACGAATCTCACATTGGCAAAGAAATTACTTTATGCGGTTGGGTTAACCGTCGTCGAGACTTAGGTGCGGTGATCTTTTTAGATCTACGTGATCGTGAAGGTATGGTTCAAGTCGTTTATGATCCAGATTTACCTGAAGTTATTGCTAAAGCGAATACTTTACGTAATGAGTTTTGTGTTCAAATTAAAGGTAAAGTGCGTGCTCGTCCTGAAGGTCAAATCAATAAAGATATGAAAACAGGCGGCATTGAAATTTTAGGTTTAGAACTTACTATTTTAAATAAATCTGCGCCATTACCGCTTGACTCAAACCAAAATAATTCAGAAGAACAGCGTTTAAAATACCGCTATTTAGATTTACGCCGTCCTGAAATGACAGAGCGCATGCGTTTTCGCGCAAAAGTAACTTCAGCGGTTCGCACGTCATTAGAAGGTCAAGGTTTCTTAGATATTGAAACACCTATTTTAACAGCGGCAACACCCGAAGGCGCACGTGACTACTTAGTGCCAAGTCGTACGCACAAAGGTCAATTCTTTGCTTTACCTCAGTCTCCTCAGTTATTTAAACAATTGTTAATGATGTCTGGTATGGAACGCTATTATCAAATCGTTAAATGTTTCCGTGATGAAGATTTACGTGCTGACCGCCAACCTGAATTTACTCAAATAGATATTGAAACGTCATTCATGAGCAGCGAGCAAGTGATGACCGTAGCAGAAACAATGATTGTTAAGTTGTTTAAAGACTTAATGAATGTTGATTTAGGCACTTTCCCGCGCATGACTTATTTAGAGGCGATGACACGTTTTGGCTCGGATAAGCCAGATTTGCGTAATCCATTAGAGTTAGTGGATATTGCTGATATTGTAAAAGACGTAGAATTTAAAGTCTTCTCTGGTCCGGCGAATGACGAAAAAGGCCGTGTATCGGTAATTTGTGTACCGGGTGGCGCTGCAAAGTTTTCACGCAAAGGTCTTGACGAATTGACCAAGTATGTTGGTATTTATGGCGCTAAAGGTATGCCATGGATGAAAATTAACGATGTAGATGCCGCGTTAAGTACTGGAATAGAAGGCATACAATCGCCGGTCTTAAAGTTCTTAAATGAAGACGCAGTCAAAGCTTTATTAACACGTACTAATGCGAAAACAGGCGATATTATCTTCTTTGGCGCAGATAACTACAATGTAGTTACTGAGTCACTTGGCGCGTTACGCCTTAAACTTGGTGAAGATTTAGCCTTGTTAGAAGGTGATTGGAAACCACTGTGGGTTGTTGACTTCCCAATGTTTGAAGAAGCTGATGGAGGCATGCATGCGATTCATCATCCGTTTACAGCGCCAATCAACTTAACTGCTGATGCATTAGAAGCGAATCCTGTAGGCGCACTTTCTGATGCTTATGATATGGTTTTAAATGGCTGTGAATTAGGCGGTGGCTCGGTACGTATTCATAACCAAGATATGCAAGCTGCTGTATTTAGAATTTTAGGTATCAGTGATGAAGAGGCGCAAGAGAAATTTGGTTTCTTACTTGAAGCACTCCAGTATGGTGCTCCACCACATGCAGGTTTAGCGTTTGGTTTAGACCGTTTAGTCATGCTAATGACCGGTGCTTCATCAATTCGTGATGTTATGGCCTTTCCAAAAACAACGACGGCGGCTTGTCCATTAACCAATGCGCCAGGTAAGGCAAATCCTGCACAGTTAGTTGAACTCGGTATTGCTTGTCTGCCAAAAGCAGAAAAGAAAGAAGAACCTTCAGCTGAATAGTCTATAAATAGCGTTTGATAAAAAGCAGCTAATTAGCTGCTTTTTTTATGGTCAGGATTTATGCAGGGTATCTTGTTGTCATGCTGAATTGATTTCACTAACTCGGTGACTGTTTGATGATGAACATTGTCACAAGTAACGACGATATTGCCATTTAACCAGCTACAACGCATAATCTCGATATTATTGTGAAGTTACTTCAGCTTTCGTTAAAATATAATTAAACAAGAGAACCCAATTTGACCATAATTCTAGGTATCGATCCCGGCTCACGCATTACCGGTTACGGTGTTATTAAAAAAGAAGGTCGTAAAATTTCATATTTGGGCAGTGGCTGCATCAAAGCGTATGCGGGCAACAAAGAAGAAGACGACTTTAGTTTGCGCTTACAAACTATTTTTGCAGGCGTTTCTGAGTTAATCGTGCAATTTTCACCTGAACTCTTTGCCATAGAGCAAGTTTTTATGGGAGTCAACCCGGGTGGAGCACTTAAGCTTGGCCAAGCGCGAGGAGCCGCAATTGTTGCAGCAACGAATAAAGGTCTACCCGTCGCTGAGTATTCAGCAAGACAAATAAAGCAGTCTGTTGTTGGAACGGGCGCTGCGGATAAAAGCCAAGTGCAACATATGGTAAAATCTATTTTAAAACTGCCCGCTATGCCACAAGCCGATGCTGCTGATGCACTCGCTATTGCACTTTGTCATGCCCATAGTCACGACACCCTCTCGAAAATGGCAGGGCAGGTCAGTAAAATTGTAAGAGGGCGTTTACGATAAACCACGCAAGCCACTTTACTGTATAAATATATAGTGGTATGGTTGCGAAACGCTTATTAAATTGAAGGTTTTAGCTGTGATTGGTCGTTTACGCGGAACGTTATTAGAAAAATTAGCCCCAGAAGTCTTAATTGAATGTGGTGGCATTGGTTATGAAGTTACTATGCCAATGACGAGTATCTACGCATTACCTGAATTAAATGAACAAGCCATTATTTACACACATTTTGTGGTGCGCGAAGATGCGCAATTATTATATGGTTTTGCTAATAAAATTGAGCGTAGATTATTTAGGCTAGTTATTAAAGTTAATGGCGTGGGTCCTAAATTGGGATTAGCGATACTTTCTAGTATGTCTGCTGACCAATTCGTGAGTTGTGTTGCCCATGATGACTTGACCAGTATTGTGAAAATTCCAGGTGTCGGTAAAAAAACAGCAGAGCGTTTACTCATTGAAATGCGTGACCGTTTAAAAGATTGGCAGGTTACTCAAACGTCATCACCATTAGCATCCGGTACTTTGCCGATTGAACTTCATCATGAAAATACCTTTGTGACCAATGCTAAAGGTGATGCGATTAACGCTTTAGTTTCTTTAGGTTACAGTCAGCAACAAGCGGATAAGGCGATAAAGGCAATATTTAAAGCTGAATCAACGAGTGAAAATCTTATTCGTGACGCACTCAAATCAATGCTTTAATATAAACTAAATGTATAAAATGTAGCTATAGCTAAAACCTAAATAATACAGCTGAAGTACTGACGCTGTACTCCCCATTTTTATTTGGCTGTACCTAAATAATAGAAGATACAAGAGAAAATAATGATAGAAGCTGATCGCCTTATAGAACCTGCAGCACAGCCAGAAGAAGAAGTCATAGATCGCGCTATTCGTCCTAAGTTATTAGCTGATTATACCGGTCAAGATCATGTAAAAATTCAAATGGAAATTTTCATTGAAGCAGCAAAGAGACGAGACGAACCGCTTGATCACTTACTTATTTTTGGCCCTCCTGGTTTAGGTAAAACGACACTTGCTAATATTGTTGCCAATGAAATGGGTGTGAATATCCGCACAACGTCAGGCCCAGTATTAGAAAAAGCGGGTGATTTAGCCGCATTACTCACTAACCTAGAAGAAAATGATGTACTTTTTATTGACGAAATTCATCGGTTAAGTCCTGTTGTTGAAGAAATATTGTATCCCGCAATGGAAGATTATCAACTTGATATTATGATTGGTGAAGGGCCTGCTGCTCGTTCCATCAAATTAGACTTGCCGGCGTTTACATTAATAGGTGCAACAACACGTGCTGGGGCATTAACGTCGCCATTGAGAGACCGTTTTGGCATCGTGCAACGACTTGAATTTTATAACACCAAAGATTTAACTGAAATTGTTAAACGTTCAGCGCACTTTCTCAATTTATCTATCGATGCAGAAGGGGCCTTTGAAGTTGCTAAACGTTCACGGGGTACACCCAGAATAGCTAATCGATTATTACGGCGAGTTCGTGACTACGCTGATGTAAAAACTCAAGGAATTGTTAGCCAGTCAACCGCAGCTAAAGCACTCAATATGTTAGAAGTAGACGATCAAGGTTTTGACTTAATGGACCGTAAACTACTGCAAGCTATTATTGATAAATTTATGGGTGGCCCCGTTGGACTTGACAACGTTGCAGCCGCAATTGGTGAAGAGCGCGAAACGATTGAAGATGTTATTGAACCTTATCTTATTCAGCAAGGTTTTTTACAGAGAACACCACGAGGGCGAATTGCCACCGAACGAGCTTACCAGCATTTTGGTTTAGAAAAACCCGTCAATGACAAAAGTTAGTTTATTCGTTAGGCACTAAATTTTAGGCAAAAAAAAGCCCACAACAAATATGTGGGCCAACTTATAAATTAAGTTGATAGGAGGAAATAGGGTTCCAATAAACATGTCAGAGAGAAAAGATAAAAATCTGTTCAAGTTGTTTGGCTATCAACTACCCCGTTACATCAGTTAAGATAAACTTGAATAATTATTGCGTTAGCTCAAAGAACAAATGAATTTTAGAGTAACTGTTCTATTTTAACAAGCTAAAAAAATTGATAAGTTACATTAGAAAAACTAATGCTATTATTATCAAATACTCCTTTCATTAATGAACGCAAATAAGCCGTTTGCCCTTTAAAACTATATTTCATAAAAAATGTTACATCCGTTTACTACTCAACGCTTGTCGTAGGAAGCGATTATCATTAATATAGAGAAAATAATGATTAAATGCCTTGAATTTAATTTCTAACGATAAAATTAAAATTTCGAAGCGACGAGCTATTGATATTATTAAAGTCATGCCAAATATTAAATACGACTATCCTGTAAGAATATATTATGAAGATACTGATGCTGGCGGTATTGTTTACCATACTAACTATTTGAAATTCTGTGAACGTGCTCGAACTGAGTGGTTAAGAGAATTAAATGCTAACCAATCGTTTTTTTTAGAACAAAACATTGGTTTAGTGGTCAGAAGAGTTGAAATGGACAATACTGCATCAGCTAAACTCGATGATTTACTTATTGTAACATCATGGATCAGCGAATTTAAACGTGCGAGTCTTGTTTTTACTCAACAAATTAGCGATGAAAATAACAAGCTTATTTGTTCTGTTGTTGTGCGAATTGCTTGTGTTAACTTACAACTTTCTAAACCCTGTGCCATCCCTGAAAAAATATTAGGAGCGTTAAAACGTGTCAGCTGAAATTTCAATTTTTGATTTATTCCTTCAAGCCAGTCTATTAGTTAAAACCGTCATGCTTATTTTATTAGGCTTTTCAATTTCTTGTTGGGCGATGATCTTTCAACGCCGAAAAGTTCTTAATGAGGCACAAGCACAAATGAAAATCTTTGAGGATAAGTTTTGGAGTGGTGCTGATTTAAGCAAACTCTATAATGAAGTCTCTTCAAAGGGGGCCGTAACAGGTATTGAAAGTTTATTTGTTTCAGGTTTTAAAGAGTTTGCACGCTTGAGAAAGAGTAATCTTGATTCACCACAAGCAATTGTTGATGGCACACACCGAGCAATGCGAGTTGCGCTTTCACGTGAAGTGGATCACCTTGAAACTCATTTACCCTTTATGGCAACGGTTGGGTCTATTAGCCCGTACATCGGCCTGTTTGGCACAGTTTGGGGCATTATGAATTCGTTCATTGCATTAGGTGCTGTAGAGCAGGCAACATTAGCCATGGTTGCTCCTGGTATTGCAGAAGCACTAATTGCAACCGCCATGGGCCTATTTGCTGCCATACCTGCGGTCATTGCTTTTAACCGATTTAGTCATCATGTAGAAAAACTAGAAAATGGTTATGGTAACTTTATGGAAGAATTTTCCAGTATTTTGCAACGTCAAAGTGCAAGTGAACATCAAGCATAAACGGAGTAATATCTTATGTATAAAAGAGTAAGACGCCGTAAAGTTTCTGAAATTAATGTGGTTCCTTATATTGATGTGATGTTGGTATTGTTGATTATTTTCATGGTTACCGCACCGCTTGTCACCCAGGGGGTGAAAGTTGATTTACCTAAAGCAGATGCAGAAGCGCTAGACAAAGATTCAAAACCACCATTAGTCGCCTCCGTTGATGCAGACGGTAATTACTATTTAGCGGTAGGTACCAGCAAAAATGAGCCAATGTCAGCCGAACAAGTCGCAACACTGGTTGCTGCGCATTTAAAAGTTGAACCAAATACTCCTGTGGTTGTAAATGGCGACGGAGCTGTTTCTTATGACGCAGTAATTCAATTGATGGTGTTGTTACAACAAAAAGCCGGTGTACCTTCTGTTGGTTTAATGACAGACCCTGGAGATAAATAATCAATGAGTCGAAAATTTGCA
The DNA here is from genome assembly GCF_014076955.1 of Colwellia sp. Bg11-12. Taxonomy (NCBI): domain Bacteria; kingdom Pseudomonadati; phylum Pseudomonadota; class Gammaproteobacteria; order Alteromonadales; family Colwelliaceae; genus Colwellia; species Colwellia sp. Bg11-12. Next base: position 73,271 of record NZ_JACGUZ010000081.1, on the reverse strand, counting down.
ATAGCCTTATCGCTTAGCTTTTTACTGCATGTTGTTTTAGCCGCAGTATTATTGATGGGCGATTTTGACAGTCATCCTAAAACACCCCCAAAAGCTGTTCAGATACAGACTATTCAGGCGACTCTTGTCGATAGAAGTAAAGTTGAAGCGCAAGTTAATAAAATTAAAAAGAAAAAAATTGATGATGCAAAACGTTTAAAAGAAATGGAACAGCAAGTTGCTGCAGCGAAGAACAAACGTGCTAAAGAAGAGAAACGCATTAAAGCCCTAGAACGCCAAAGAAAGAAAAAAGAGCTAGAGAAAAAGGCTGCTGACTCGGCTGCAAAACAAGCACTTACTAAAGCCAATGCAGCAGAAAAAATACGCAAGAAAAAAGAAGAAGAACAAAAAGTTGCTGAGAAAGCAGCGGCCGACGCAAAAGCTAAACGCTTGAAAGAAGAGATAGCGGCAAAAAAAGCTGAAGACTTACGTAAGAAAAAAGCGGCAGATCGCAAGCGTAAAGAACAAGAAGCTAAAGAGCGAGCACAACAACAAAAGATGATAGAGCAACAAATGGCGGAAGAAATGGCCGTTAGACAACAAGCACGTCATCAACAAACGATGACAGAAGTTGGTCGATTTACTGCCTTAATACGTCAAACTATTCAAGGAAATTTAATGACGGATCGCAGTACTATGGAAGGTAAGTCTTGTAAATTAACTATAAGTCTTGCACCATCAGGTTTTGTGACAAATGTTGTGATAGGCAAGGGGGATAAGGTAGTTTGTAGTGCTTCAAAAACAGCTATTTATAAAGCAGGGACATTACCTGTTTCGAAAGACCCAGAAGTATTTAACAAGATGCGTACGATTAGTCTAACTGTAGTACCTGAATTTTAATCGTAACGGCTTATATTTAATAAAAATAATCCATGACTGAGAAAATAGTAAATATATGAATAAATTTAAAGTAGCATTCATTTTCTTTATCGTACTGATTTCAAATAGTGCATTTGCAACGCTTGAAATTGTGATCACCGAGGGTATTGATAGTGCCAGACCCATTGCTGTCCTGCCCTTTAAGTGGACAGGTGCAGAGCCACTTCCTGAAAATATTTCGAGCATCATTAGTGAAGACTTATTACGTAGTGGTAAATTTAACCCTATAAAAAGTGAGCGTTTCCCTCAAACCCCTTTTTCAGATCAAGAGGTTGACTATTCCGCATGGGCAAATGAGGGTGTAGAAGCAGTAGTTGTTGGGAAGATAAGTCAAATAGGTATTGGTCGTTACAAGATTAGTTACCAACTTGTTGATGTTATTCGTGGACAGATCACGGGTGGGCAATCGCAAATGCTAAGTAATGGAGAATTGGTGAAAACCTCTGACCATGTCTATGCCGAAGGTGCATTCGAAATTAGTACAAACCAATTTCGTCGTTACGGGCATCATATCAGTAATGTTATTTATGAAAAATTAACAGGAAGTAAAGGCGCATTCCTAACAAAAATTGCTTACGTTATTGTTCGAGATAAAGGGGAGTTTCCTTTTCAACTGGTTATGGCTGATTATGATGGTGTTAATGAACATGTTTTATTAAGCTCTAAAGAACCTTTAATGTCGCCATCATGGCACCCAAGTGGTAATCAATTAGCGTATTCAACATTTGAGAATAACCAACAAAAAATATATATTATAGATATCTACACTGGTAAGCGCACGATGATCAGTGACTCTAAAGGTATAAATAGTGCGCCACGTTGGTCACCCGACGGCAAAAAAATCGCGATGATGTTATCAAAAGATGGCAACTCAGAACTCTATATAATGGAAATTGCAACTAGAAAATTGCGTCGGATCACACGTCACCGTGCCATTGATGCAGAGCCAAGTTGGAGCCCTGATGGAAAATCCTTGGTATTTAGTTCAGAACGGGGTGGTAAACCTCAGCTTTATCGCGTAAATTTAGTCGATGGTCGGGTAAAACGACTAACATTTGATGGTGAAATGAACCTTGGCGGTTCAATTACACCAGACGGTCGCCAGTTAATTATGGTGAATAGAACGCGAGGGAATTATCATTTAGCTAAACAGGAGTTAACGTCAGGGATTTTTCAAGTGCTGACCAAAACACGTTTAGATGAGTCACCGAGCATTGCTCCTAATGGTGGCATGATAATCTACAGTACATTACACAATAATAGGCAAGTGCTTAGTTTAGTTTCTGTAGATGGACGATTTAAAGCGCGTTTACCCGCGGTTGATGGTGAAGTAAAAGCACCTGCTTGGTCACCATTTTTATAAAAAAATTAAACATTAATTTAAAACATAACTTTAGAATAATAAGGACAAATATAATGCGTTTGAATAAAACTGTGAAAGCTCTTGCGATTGTTTTGCCAATATTGGCTTTATCTGCTTGTAGTTCAAATTCAGAAACTGATGAACAAAGCAACGTCGCTACTAATGCTCAAGAATCTTCAGTAACTGATAATACTACTGCTGCTGATGTTCAAGTAAGTGCCGTACAACGTGCTGCTGAAATTGAAGAACAGCAACGTCAAGAATTAGAAAAACTTCGTGCAGAGCACATTGTTTATTTTGATTTTGATACCTCTACAGTCAGTCGCGATTTCTCGGCTATTCTAGACGCACATGCTAAATTTTTAAACAATAGCGCAAACACTAAGGTGCTTGTTGAAGGTCATGCCGATGAACGTGGCACACCTGAATACAACATTGCCTTAGGTGAGCGTCGTGCTAAAGCAGTAGTGACTTACTTAGAAAATATGGGTGTTTCATCTATGCAGTTAAGTGTTGTTAGCTATGGTGAAGAAAAGCCAATGATTAAAGACCGTAGTGAAAATGCATTCGCTAAAAACCGCCGTGCGGTATTAGTTTACTAATCAGGGATATAAATGAAACTGAATAAAGTTTTATTCGGGATGTCCTTTGCTGTTACTACCTTTGCGGTAGTAGCGGCAGAATCTGCTCCCGTTATCGATATAACCAAGTCTGGTTCAAATAAAAATAACCCTTCGCAATATGCCTCAGCGCTACCACAAACTATTGCCGAACAGTTAACTAACCTTGAACGTAAACTTGATGCCCGTAATCGCGCCCAAGTTAATGTACAGCGCCAACTTGATGAACTTCAAAATGAAGTGAATGAACTACGTGGTGTTACCGAGCTACATACCCATCAATTAAGCCAAGTTTTGAATCGACAGCGAGAGCTGTACCAAGAACTTGACCGCAGGGTAACCGAAGCATTAAAACCTGAAAATAACGTTCCTGCGGCGATTACAGCCCCTGCAACATCAACTTCAGACGCTTCTATAAATTACTCAACTAATTTAACTGAAAATCAAGCTTATGATCGTGCTGTAAATTTAGTCTTAAAAGATAAGCAATACGACAAAGCCATACCTGAATTTCAAGCGTTTAACCAAAATTATCCAAATTCTAGCTACGCACCTAATGCACATTATTGGTTGGGGCAGTTATTATTTAATAAAACTGAATATCTACAAGCAAAGAATGAATTTAATTTAGTGGTTGAACAATATATCGATTCAAATAAGCGAAGTGACGCAATGTTAAAGTTAGCAATGGTTGAACAAAAGCTAAATAACAGCGCAGCAGCGAAAATTTGGTATCAAAAAATAATCACTCAATACCCTGATTCAAGTGCTGCACAACTCGCAAAACCTAGGTTAGAAAATTTATAACCTATAAAAGCGACGACAAGTTACACGAACTGCTTTCTTTTTATGCAAACAGTCAGTTATTAAGAAATAAGTTGAATTTATGGTTGCACTAAAAAAATTAATGAGTATTATATGCGTCGCGTTGAGGCACTACTGCAACGCAGTGTGAATTAGCACTTATGTCGGCCGTTAGCTCAGTTGGTAGAGCAGTTGGCTTTTAACCAATTTGTCGAAGGTTCAAATCCTTCACGGCCGACCACTTCTTTATAATGTATGCTTTATAAAGAAAAAGAAGTACCTTGTAAGAATCGAAATTTATTTCGAAAAAAGAAATTATGGCGGCCGTTAGCTCAGTTGGTAGAGCAGTTGGCTTTTAACCAATTTGTCGAAGGTTCAAATCCTTCACGGCCGACCACTTTCTTTCTCATTACAAGTATAATGCAATTTAATTGTGCATTCGTTGATGACGAACATCAACATAAAATCTATATGTCGGCCGTTAGCTCAGTTGGTAGAGCAGTTGGCTTTTAACCAATTTGTCGAAGGTTCAAATCCTTCACGGCCGACCACTTCTTATAATATTCAAATAGTACAATCATAATAAAGCAAAGGCTTTCAACCTCTTATCTTGAAGCTTTATATCTTTTGTGATCAACCATTTTTTTATTACAAGTATAATGCAATTTAACTGTGCATTCGTTGATGACCAACATCAACATTAAAATCTATATGTCGGCCGTTAGCTCAGTTGGTAGAGCAGTTGGCTTTTAACCAATTTGTCGAAGGTTCAAATCCTTCACGGCCGACCACTTCTTAAATATTTCAATAGTCAGTTCATATTAAAGCCAAAGCTTTTAACCGTTAAGCCGTTTATCTCGAAGGTTCATATTCTTCACGGCCGACCACTTCTTAAATATTTCAATAGTCAGTTCATATTAAAGCGTAGGCTTTTAACCGTTAAGCCGTTTATCTCGAAGGTTCAAATCCTTCAGACCGACCACTTCTTAAATATTTCAATAGTCAGTTCATATTAAAGCGTAGGCTTTTAACCGTTATGCCGTTTATCTCGAAGGTTCATATTCTTCACGGCCGACCACTTCTTAAATATTTCAATAGTCAGTTCATATTAAAGCGTAGGCTTTTAACCGTTAAGCCGTTTATCTCGAAGGTTCATACTCTTTACCACTGCGTATTACTTAAATAATTGTATTCTCATCATCTAAAGTTTAAATGCTTATCCATAGACAACATCTGAGTAAGCACTCATCTTAATAAACGCTGTCGTAGCTAGCATCTTTAATTTTATTTCTTTTTTATCGCTGTTTTTACTATCTAATATCAAAAAGTCTTATACACATCTTTTCATCTATACCGTATAATTGCTGTGTTTTTAAAAGAGATCAACAGAGATAAATAATGTCGCAAAGCAATTTAGCCGTAGAATTTGATTTTCAATTTCCTGCCAAACCAGCACCACTTTCAGTCGATGAACGAAGCCAATATAAAGATCGCATTAAACTTTTACTAAAAGAAAAAAATGCGGTACTTATTGCTCATTACTATACCGACCCTGAAATTCAGGCGTTAGCTGAAGAAACAGGTGGCTGTGTTGCCGACTCTTTAGAAATGGCGCGCTTTGGCAACAATCACCCTGCAACGACGCTAATTATTGCTGGTGTTCGTTTTATGGGTGAAACCGCAAAAGTACTAACGCCAGAAAAAACAGTGGTTATGCCAACGCTCGAAGCAACCTGTTCTTTAGATTTAGGCTGTCCTATCGAAGAGTTCTCTGCTTTTTGTGATGAAAACCCCGACCGTACTGTTGTTGTTTATGCAAATACTTCTACAGCCGTAAAAGCAAGAGCAGACTGGATCGTCACTTCTTCTTGTGCTTTAGAAATTATTGAACATCTTGATGAACAAGGTGAAAAAATTCTTTGGGGACCTGACCGACATTTAGGCGCATACATTCAAAAGCAAACGAGTGCTGATATGTTAATGTGGCAGGGCGCTTGTATCGTTCATGACGAGTTTAAAAGTAAAGCGTTAAAGGATATGAAGGCTTTGCATCCAGATGCGGCTATATTGGTGCATCCAGAGTCTCCTGCAGAGATTATTGATCTTGCTGATGCTGTTGGTTCAACCAGCCAGTTAATTAAAGCCGCACAAGACATGCCAAATATGAAATTTATTGTAGCAACAGACCGTGGCATATTTTATAAAATGCAACAGCTTTGTCCTGGTAAAGAATTTTTCGAAGCGCCAACCGCAGGTGAGGGAGCAACGTGTAAAAGTTGTGCTCATTGTCCTTGGATGGCGATGAATGGTCTTAAAGAGATTGAAGATGCATTAATTAATCCTTTAGGTAAAGAAGTGTTTGTTGATATGAAACTTCGTGAGGGTGCCTTAAAATCACTAGATCGGATGTTAACGTTTAACGCAGCTTTAGCTGAAAAATAACGCGCAAGTAGATTTTTTGCCGATAAAGTAACCAGTTGATCGTTTTATATTAAAATTAAGTTGTGCTGGCAATTAAATTTACCTAACATAGCGCAACTTCAGCTCGTGGCATTTTGTGTAAGTTTAAAGACTTAATAAGAATATGTTAGCGTGTTGATTAACAAAATTGGTGAGCTGGCCGAGTGGCTGAAGGCGCACGCCTGGAAAGCGTGTAAAGGTTTATCCCTTTCGAGAGTTCGAATCTCTCGCTCACCGCCACATTTCATAGATAAGCCTCTGTTTTTCAGGGGCTTTTTTATATCTGCTACTTTCTGAGCCGTCAAGAATACCGTAAAACACTCTCATTACGATAAAAATATACCTCATATGAAATTAATCGAACCTGATCTTTTATTAAAACCCCATAATTTTATTTAAGGTTGCAGGTGATGTGCACAATTATATTAGTTGTGCCATATAATTGCATCAGAATTGCCACTCATTATCATCTAATACAGTCACCTAATTATATTTACTGCGACCACTGAATAACATTAGGTTTGAGATTAATATATATAGTTTGTTTGGTACGCTTTGCTTTTGAGTTACTAACGACAGCTCAGAGCCTATTGCTACCGTTAGGTATTTATTGTGAAGACAGAATTATCCAATAAGTATTATAAATTATAGTGTTCTCTCAAAACTAAATATTCATCGGTTTGCTTGTATTTGACTAATGTTTCGTTGAAAAGAGGAATATAGGTTTTATTCTTAAATGCCATTCTATAATGGGTTTCAGGAAATATTGGGTGGAAAGTAAATAGCCTCGTTATGTCATTATTGTTCATATTCAATTCATGAGTAAAATATTTGAAAATATTGATATCCATAATCAATAAATCGATACGACCTTTTAGTAATAATTGCGGCTGTTGGCTTTGATCTGCTATTTTTAAAAATAAAGGTGATTTGCTACTAGCATCAGCAAAATCTTTTCCTAATACTTTATCAGCCTTTTGAAATGAAGCGATAGAAAAGCACTCTAGTTCTTTGATGTTATTTATTTTTATATTTTTTTTCTTTAATGAGATAGCGATATTTTGATAGGTAATATATATATCGCTAAGTTTAGTGGTATCAGTGAAAACCTTGCTATTTGTCGTTATAACTGCATCAATTTCTTTAACATCAAGCATTTTAAATGAATGGCCAAACTGGGTATAAACAAAAGTAGCTGTTTTCCCCATTTTTTTTAAAACATTGCGTATTAAATCTAATTCAAAGCCAGAGTCATCAGCTTGAATTACATAAGGAGGTTTTGCTAAACCTACAGCGACTATAAACTTATCTTCAGCAGATATAAGATTAGAAAAAAAAGTAAAGCTGACTACTAAAAAAAAAGAATAGTTTTTTAGTTGAGGTAATAATAATTGATATTTTAGCTTCATTAACACCACATCCTAATAATAATTTATATAAAAGTATAATCCCTATGAGGTAACTTTTGGATTTTTCTTTATTCTAATCCGAGATTTTATATGACCTTTATATTATTAGTTAAACTATTTAATGTCGGCTTTGGTGGCTTAGTTGTCTATCACGATGAAGGTAGCTCAACGTCTCACGAACACTAAGTATAGCTCAAAAATCGATTGATGTTAACGTCCGGTATCGTATCAAAGTGAACATAAAACATGGGTGTTTTGACCAGTGAATTAGGTCAGGTTTGTTGGCATTAGTGAGCATAAGGGAGGTTGATTTCAAAGAGTAGAGATAATCACAAAACGTAAATAATATGTCAAATTTTCTCATAAGGTGATGCCATTTCATTATTTATGACGATCCACATTTGTTCCTACTACTTTTTTCCTCTTACGCTATAAATTTTCTATTAGTAGACTATTACCATTTATTTTACTGCAAGTATGGTGATAGCTAAATAATGACTCTTTAGGTTAGTATCTTGTGCGTGTACGTAACTTTTCCTTAAAAAGAGCAATAAATAATGGAACATGAACAGCACTTAGCATTACTTAGTGCGTCAGCCCAAGGTGACAAAAAGGCATTTTCTCAACTGTATCAAGCGACCAGTAAACAGCTCTATGCGGTAAGTTTGAAAATGTTAATACGAAGAGAGTTGGCTGAAGACGCCTTGCAGGAAGCTTACGTCCGTATTTGGCATAACGCATCGGAATATCGTACAGGTAAGGGCACAGTATTGACCTGGATGGTCAGTATTGTACGTTACCGCGCGCTGGACATTTTACGTTATCACAAAATTAGAAAAGAAGATGAACTCGTAGAGAATGAAAGCTTCGATCTCAACACCGATGACAAAATAAGTGACTCAGAACAACTCTTACTCGATAAATGTTTACAGCAGTTAGATCTTCAGCAACGACAAGCTATTTACTTAGCTTACTTTAATGGTTGCTCTCATCAAGAGGTGGTCAAACACCTAAATAACCCACTGGGTACCATTAAAAGCTGGATAAGGCGTGGTCTTATGAGCTTACAGAGTTGTTTAACGCCATGAATTATCAATCTGAAGACCTCAAAAACGCGCTTGCTGCAGAATATGTACTCGGTACTTTGCGTGGGCCTGCTCGACAGCGCTTTCAAAAACTGATGATGCAATTCCCGCTGATCAGTGACGCAACCCAAACCTGGGAGCAAAATCTCAATGGTTTGGGCCAAAAAATTCCACCCGTGACACCTGATGTTTGTGTGTGGCAGCGTATAGAAAGTCAGTTGGGTTTTGTTACTGAGCCAATACAAACCAATGTTGTGGCAATAACTAAGACAAAACCTCGAATTTGGCAAAGCATTGCTGGTTTAGCGTCGGCGGCTGCAATCGTCCTTGCAGTGATGTTATTTAGCGTTCAGCCACCACTTCAACCCGAGGTTCAGCAACTCGCTTTGATGAGCAATGAACAAGCTGACTTGCTATGGGCACTAGAAATTGGTGCAGATACAATTAGCGTACAAGCAACAAAGCAATTTGTGGCGAAGGCTAATGCTGATTACCAATTATGGATAGTAGCAGCTGATGGTCGAGCTCCTATATCTTTAGGCTTGTTACCCAAAACAGGAAAGTTAATCTTAAACAAACCTAAGTTGTTTGATCAAATTGAGATTGCTGCTTTAGCGGTTAGTTTAGAACCGCTTGGGGGCTCACCTAATGGCTTACCAACCACCGTGTTATATACGTCTAAATTGGTTGTTCTTTAGTTAATTTTATAGGTTCATAAGTATGATTTAAAAAAGCGAAACGAAAGTTTCGCTTTTTTTTATCTTTTTTGCATCCAATTTGTAATCTCAGTCGTTTCACTTAATGAGCTTTCAAGAAAGTAACCATTAAGAACTATAAATTATAAAGGAAACGTCATGAAAAAATTTAAACTAACACTACTTGTATCAGCAATAATGAGTGCAACGTTGTCTCAAGCGGTATCTGCATCAAGCCACCGTGAAGCACCTAATGTCACACGTATGCCAACAGTCGATTCAACCGATTTTTATGCCTTCAATAGTTATGAAGCAGGTCGTGGTGATTACGTTACACTCATCGCAAATTATATTCCTCTACAAGATGCCTACGGTGGACCAAACTATTTTGCAATGGATCCTGCTGCAACTTATGCCATACATATTGATAACGATGGTGACGCAGTTGAAGACATAACCTTTACTTTTAATTTCAACCAGATGTTACCCAATAATAATAACGGTGTTGCTTTAATGGTTGGCACTGCGGGTGAACAAAAATCTGTTGGTGTGCCACTTAAAAATGTTGGTGTCATCAGTATGGCAGATAAAAGTGCGGCCAATTTCTCTGAAAGTTACATGGTTAATATGATTTCTGGCCCAATGCGAACGGGTACCAGTGCTGCTGTTACTAACAGTACTTCGGGCGGGGCAAGTTTTGATAAGCCGCTCGATTACATCGGTAACAAAACATTTTCTAATGCTGAGCAGTATTCCGCTTATGCTAATAGCCACATCTATTCAGCCGCTATTCCGGGGTGTGAAGCACCAGCAAAAGTATTTGTTGGTCAGCGTAAAGACGCATTTACAGTAAATTTGGGTAAGGTATTTGATTTAGTTAATTTCGTGCCTGTTGAAGGTGACAGCGCCCCCAGTGCTGGCGATGCAGCGGGATTTCCTGGAGGAATTACGCAATCAGCAACGAATGATGACTTAGCGGACAAAAATGTTACCAGTATTGCTATCGAGGTACCAACTGCTTGTTTAACTGGCACAGGTAATGGCGTGATTGGCAGTTGGACAACAGCAAGTTTACCTCAGGCTAGAATTTTGAATCCAAATGCTAGCTTCGATAACACTGAAGTCAATGGTGGTGCATTGACGCAAGTTTCCCGTCTTGGCTCTCCTTTGGTAAATGAATTGGTTATTGGCTTGGCAGACAAAGATAAGTTCTCAAGCTCACACCCAAGTGGTGATGGTCAGTTTGCTGATTATGTGACGCATCCAACGTTACCTGAGTTGCTCAATATTTTGTTTAGAGATGCTGTTAATACTACATTGAATGCCAATATCGAAACGTTGGCACCCACTAATTTTCCTAGGGTTGATTTAGTTACCGCATTTTTAACAGGTTTCCCAGGTGTTAATCAGTTATCAACAGTGACCGCAGCTGAAATGCTACGCTTAAATACTGGTATTGCCGCAGTGGCGGCCGATATGCAGTCATCTTTTGGTGTTGCTGGTGACGATTTAGCTGGCTTTCCAAATGGTCGCCGACCAGGAGATGATGTGGTAGATATTGCGCTTCGTGTTGTTATGGGTCGTTTATGTTACCCAATTCCTGTTAATGGCACAGATACAGATTTGGGCTTATGTGCACCAGAAGATGCAAGTGTTGGTAATGTACCCTTTACTGATGGCGCGCCAAGTCATGCCTCGATGATGGATACGAGCTTTCCATACTTAGCAATGCCGTTACCAGGTTCTAAATAAGGAACACTATTATGCAACATAATAAACGACATACAGTTTCACATATTAATAACGCTTTTAAGCTAAAAGGGATTGCGCTGAGTTTAGTTACCACACTGATAATATCAGGGTGTAACTTCTCTAATAGTGACGATAAAAAAGAGCCAGAGGCTATAAAAAATGTATCACCAACGACAATAACAATCGATTTGATCACGCAAACAGAAACACCGATCACCGATATGTTAAGTGCAACTGATGCTAATGGTAACAGCCTAACCTTTAGCTTAGAACAACAAGCGATGTTAGGTATGGTCACTATTGATGGCAACGGTGAATTTACCTACCAACCTAATGACGAGTTAACCGGTAGGGACAGTTTTACCTTTAACGTGACTGATGGAATTAATCCGGCCGTTTTGGGCAGGGTTAACATTACTATTGAAACACTAGAAGTATCGTTTGCCAGTAATAGTCGTGCTGCCTTTAATCAGCAACCGACAGATGAACCTTTGGTCTTAAATGGTCGTGCGTTCATTAAAGATGTTGAAGATCCAGCCGCATACGACGATTTATTTTCACAGTAAAACCCAGCTTGACTGCGCCAAGGACGGCGCCCTTTTATGGATAATAATATGCCTATACTACGTTACCTCACCTACTTGTTATTATTGGCTTTTACAGGCATCACAAGTCCGGTATATTCAGAAAGTTATGTACCCAAATCTAATCAAAGTGTCGTTGCTCGTTGGACGGTACCAAAATCTGCACAACAACCAAAAGTGTTTATCGCGCAACTGCTCAACGATGCGAGTAAACCAGGCTTAGCAAGTCGCTATTATGGCCGGGCGGGTGCGTTACTTAAACCCTTATTGGCAGCCGATCCTAATGATCTACAATTACAATTTTATTCGGCGACTGTATTGCAGCATTATCATCAATTTAATCAGGCGCAACAACTACTTACTCAGATACTTCAATATCAGCCAGGTAACGTTGCTGCTTGGCTAATGAAAGCCAATATTCACATGGTGCAAGGTGATCTCGCTGCAGCAAAAAGTGCTTGTTTACAGGTTTTGGGTCATGGCAGCCTTTTTGTCAGTAGTGCCTGCTTGCTAGAAGTGAGTGCTGAGCAGGGGCAAGTTGTTCAGAGCTACCAACAGCTACAAAATATCGTTAAGGATGCCGGTAATATACCGCTTGAACAACAAGTGTGGCTTAAACAAATTTTAGCTGTTCTTGCTTACCGACAGGGGCTAACAGAGCAAGCTATTGATCATTTATCGGGTTATCCCTTAGCGCAGGCTCCCGTTAGTTATTTAGCGTTATGGGCTGATATTTATTTAGCGCAACGACAAGGTCAAATGGTACTTGATACACTCGGTCCTATTGTTGAAGCCAGTGACAGTTTTGATGATGCTTTACTGCTGCGTTTAACCCTTGCAGAACAATCGACTAACTCAGTAGGTAACCTATGGAAGTTGCGACTCACCCAACGTATTGAAATACGTTTGCAACGAAATGATACTGCTCATGCTGCAGATATAGCTCAATATTATCTCGATATTGTTCCTCACCCTATTAAGGCGCTTCGCTGGGCTGAAATCAATTGGCATCAAGCCAAGTTAGGGGCGGATGAGCGACTACTCAAACGCGCGTTAGCCGCACAAAAGTTATTTGAAAGTTCGCCTCATGGCTAAGTTACATATTTATACAACAGCCTTAATAAACAGAAAAGTAGTGAGATAAAAATATGAAACAGTGGTTAAAACTATGGCTAATCGGTCTGTCATTAATGCTAGCTAATTCTGTCGCGGCTCATCAGTTGAGCACCAGTTATATTATTGCCGAAATAGATGACACAGGTCGAATCAGTGGCGAGTGGCAATTGAGCTTAACCGACTTGGAATTAGCTGTCGGTTTAGATATAAATGAAAACGGTGAGCTGACTTGGGGAGAAGTTAAGAGTCGACAAGCCGAGATTGCTAGCTATTTGGCGGAACACTTATTATTAAGTCGTGGCGGCCTGTCGTGTAACCTGCGCTTTGAGATCATGGAACGCTTACAGGACCATGCTAATGAAGCTTTTGCTGTTACTGATTTTTCAGGGCAGTGCCCAATAAGTGGTGAACTAGAAGTTGCCTACAGTGCGATATTCTCCTTAGATAGTAGCCATGAAGTGGTCCTCAATATTGGTGATGATAATCATTTACACAGTATAGTGTTAGACGACAGTACGCGAAAAATTAATATAGATTTGAGCAAAGGCAGTGCGTGGACAACATTCAAACAGTTCGTTTATCAAGGCGTTGTTCATATTTGGATTGGCATAGATCACATCCTGTTCTTGCTTGCTTTGCTCTTGCCAGCAGTACTTCAGCGAAAAGATAAAAAGTGGCAAGCTATATCAAGCGTTAAAACTATTTTGACTAACACCGTATGGATCGTTAGTGCATTTACCTTGGCCCATTCGCTAACGTTAACAGCGACCGCCTTAGGCTGGTTAAGCCCAAGCAGTCGTTGGGTAGAATTAGGCATTGCTCTATCGGTTTTATTTACCGCTTTAAATAATATTTGGCCAGTGGTTTTACGTTTAGCTTGGCTAACTTTTGCTTTTGGTTTGTTACACGGTATGGGGTTTGCTGGTGTCTTAGGAGAATTAGGTTTACCTGCGGTTCAACAGTTACTGAGTATACTCGCCTTTAATCTTGGTGTTGAAATAGGCCAGTTAGCGATACTTGTTATCTTACTGCCGATATTAATTTTATTACGTAATACCACGTTTTATACGAGAGGTGTTCTACATGTTGGATCTCTAATAATTGCGATTATGGCCGTGCAATGGAGTGTAGAGCGCTGGTAAACTTAAAAATTATTGCTAATGGAATGGCTTATAGCTCAAGTGATAGTTTTGAAGGATACTGGGTCATTCCAGCTATTGGGTTGAAGGGTTTATAGCGACTTAAAAGTATTGCGGGTGCAATACTTTTAAGTCGCTACTTACTAAGTTAGCTAGATTAATAATTCACGCCGCGGTAAATAGCGGCGTGAAATTTTAGCTAATCATCAGACTAAATCGAAGCGATCAGCGTTCATCACACTCGCCCATGCTGTAACAAAATCAGCAACAAACTTCTCTTGGTTATCATCCTGCGCGTAAACTTCAGCATATGAACGAAGAATTGAGTTAGAACCAAAGATAAGGTCAACGCGTGTTGCTGTCCATTTGACCTTATCTGAATGACGGTCGCGGACCTCATAGAGGTTATCATCCATTGGTTTCCACGTGTAATTCATATCGGTGAGGTTAACGAAATAGTCGTTTGACAATACACCTTCGCGTTCAGTGAATACCCCATGCTTTGTGCCACCGTAGTTAGTGCCAAGCATACGCATACCACCAATTAACACTGTCATCTGGTGAGCGGTAAGTCCCATCAGTTGTGTACGGTCAAGCATGAGTTCTTCTGCACTAACAATATAGTCCCCTTTGAGCCAGTTACGATAAGCATCATGGGTTGGCTCTAATACCTCAAAGGAATCTATATCGGTCATTTCATCTGTCGCATCGCCACGCCCTGGTGAGAACGGAACGGTTACGTCAAAGCCAGCCGCCTTTGCAGATTGCTCAATACCAACATTACCTGCTAAAACAATGACATCAGCAATACTTGCACCGCTATCATCTGCAATAGTTTCAAGCGAGGCTAACACCTTAGCAAGACGCGAGGGTTCGTTACCTTGCCAATCTTTTTGCGGGGCAAGACGAATACGAGCACCGTTCGCGCCACCGCGTTTGTCAGAACCACGAAATGTTCGCGCGCTGTCCCATGCGGTAGAGACCATTTCGCTGATACTCAAACCACTTGCTGTTATTTTTTTCTTCACTGATTCAACATCATAACCAGTATCACCTGCTGGAACAGGGTCTTGCCAGATAAGATCTTCTTGTGGCACATCGCTGCCGATATAATTCGCTTTTGGCCCCATATCGCGGTGCGTAAGTTTAAACCATGCACGCGCAAACACGTCAGAAAAGTATGCTGGGTCTTTAGAGAAACGCTCTGAAATCTCTCTATATGCCGGGTCCATTTTCATCGCCATGTCGGCATCAGTCATAATTGGATTTTGACGGATAGATGGATCTTCAACATCAACAGGTTTATGTTCTTCCTTAATATTTATCGGTTGCCACTGCCAAGCACCAGCAGGGCTCTTTTTGAGCTCCCATTCGTGGTTGAGTAACATCGAAAAATAGCCGTTGTCCCACTGGGTAGGATGCGTCGTCCATGCACCTTCAATACCACTTGTTATTGTATCGCGACCAACGCCGCGTTTGGTTTTGTTGTTCCAACCTAAACCTTGTTCAGTGATATTGGCCGCTTCGGGCTCTTCACCTATTTGTGAAGCATCGCCATTGCCATGACATTTTCCTACGGTGTGACCACCGGCAGTTAGCGCAACAGTTTCTTCATCGTTCATCGCCATACGTTCAAACGTTACACGAATATCATGAGCTGTTTTAAGCGGATCTGGCTTACCATCAACACCTTCCGGGTTAACATAAATAAGGCCCATCATTACCGCTGCCAACGGGTTTTCTAAATCACGTTCACCCGAATAACGGCTTCCTTCACTGCCACTAGGAGCAAGCCATTCTTTTTCTGAACCCCAGTAGGTATCTTTTTCTGGATGCCAAATATCTTCACGACCAAAAGCAAATCCAAAGGTTTTTAAGCCCATAGATTCATAGGCAACAGTCCCTGCATAAGCAATTAAATCAGCCCAGCTCAGTTTGTTACCGTATTTCTTTTTAATCGGCCATAGTAAACGGCGCGCTTTATCTAAGTTAGCGTTGTCTGGCCAAGAATTAATGGGGGTAAAGCGCTGATTACCTGTAGCTGCGCCGCCTCTGCCATCTGATATACGGTATGTCCCTGCTGCATGCCAAGACATACGGATCATTAGTCCACCATAATGTCCCCAATCAGCAGGCCACCAGTCTTGGCTATCGGTCATGAATGCGTGCATATCTTTCTTAAGGGCCGTGATATCAAGATCTTTTACGGTTTTTCTATAATCAAAATTGGCTCCCATCGGATTCGTTTTATTATCATGTTGATGAAGAATGTCTAGATTAAGCGACTTTGGCCACCAGCCCATATTAGACGTACTGCTTTGTGTGGCACCGCCGTGCATTACTGGGCATTTTCCACTTGTTGTTGTTTTTTTTTCATTCATATTCAATTTCCTTTCGTTAATCGGTACGGAACGGTCTTAGATAATAGTGAGAATAATACGATATGATGACGCTAAATGATCACTTTGAAATACACCTAATCTTTTTAAATTACATCATAGTACATTCTGTAAAAACCGCATTTTTTCTTAGTGCTAGATGACTTAATAACGTATCTCATTCTGTTAGTTTTTTAAACCTTAGTTTTTTACGATTAAATACGCTTATAACGTGTAAACGTATGGGGAAAATGTTTCAGTTGTATGAAATGGATGATTCGTTAGAAAAAACAGTACGGCTTCCTATTTACTATTTTATCTTTGCGGGTTACCCGCGCATTACTCATTTTTACCTTGTAACACTTGTGTCATCTTTCTTAAATAAAAACTACATATTACTTCAACATTTCTGTCATTTAACCCCAGTAGGATAGCCGCAACTTTATTCTAATAATTTCTGCGGAGCAGACTAACATGCAAATGAATTCACTCTTTAAAATAAGTACGCTAGCTTGTGCTATTACTTTAGCCGGTTGTGGTGGTGGCGATATTAAACTCTCATCTGAAGTGAATAATTCAGTGGGTGATACGACTATTACTAACCCAACGCCTACCGATCCCGTAGTGACTGAATTACCGGGTAAGTCTAGTTCTGTTTTGGGACAAGATGTTTCAAGTGCTTTAGGTTTTGATGTTGCTGTACAAGTACTTGATGGACAAATTAGCAGTGATATGACGTTAGTTGCCAGTGCCGACAGCAAGCCGGTATTTTATGCCATTAGTGGTGCATTAGAAGTAATGGCAGGGGCAACACTCACTGTAGAGCCTGGCGTTGTTATGTTTGGGCAATCAGGCGGTGATTATGTTGTTGTACATCGCGATGCGAAGATAATGGCAGAAGGCATAAAAACTAAACCTATTATTTTAACTTCATTGCAAGATGTTAAAGGCGAAGAAACAACAGCAGGTCAATGGGGTGGTGTCGTTATTCTAGGTAATGCACCTTCAAACAAATGTCCTACTGATGGCAGTGCATGTTCTCTTCAAATTGAAGGCGCAGAAGAAGGGGCTGTCTTTGGTGGCACAAACTGGGAAGACAATTCAGGTATTTTAAAATACCTTGTTGTTAAATATGCCGGGTTTGAAATTGCGCCCGACAACGAACTAAATGGAATTACCTTTGGTGGTGTTGGCTCAGGAACAACGGTTGATTATATTCAAGTACATTCAAATGCCGATGACGGCGTAGAATTTTTTGGCGGTGCGGTCAATGTTAAGCATTTAGTGTTAACAGCAAACAAAGATGACAGTATCGATTGGGACAATGGTTATAAAGGTATGCTGCAACATATTTATGTAGAACATGCTAAAAATGCCGGCGAAGCAAACCGTGGTATTGAAGGTGATAACGATGGTTCTACTCCTGATAAAGAGCCACAGTCAGCGCCAATTATTGCTAATTTAACCATTGTCGGTAATAACTTTGACAGTGCAGATAAAGACTCAGAAGGTATTTATTTACGCGAAGGAACCGCAGCAAAAATATTTAACACGGTTGTAACAGGCACCAGTGAAATGGGTGAATGTTTAGAAATTGAAGGTGGTTCAACAAGCTCTGTAACGGTTGATAATGCTAATAGTGGAAAAATTGTTATGCAAAACAGTGTTATGGCCTGTAATAACAGTGAAAACTTCAAAAATGCTAAAGCGGAAGACGGTAGTGTCTTGCTTGACCTCGAAGCATGGTTCAGTGCAGAAACATCTAATAGTATCAGTAGTTCTATTTTAATTAATGAAAACGGTATTCCTGATGCTAACTCGCCACTCGTTGCTGAGAATGCCGGACAAGATGTCGCTAATACACAAAATGCCTTTTTTGACTCCGTTGACTACATTGGCGCGTTTGACAGTGCTAATAACGCGGGTAACGATTGGCGTGAAGGTTGGGCTTTTGGTTACGGTGGTGGTGTAGTAACGGCTCAGGCAGAAACACAAGGTTGTCCTACTGGCACATCGGCAATTTCTTCAGTAAATGGCTCAAACATTACTTGTCAATTAAGCGGTGTTATTGCTAACAATTTAACGTTAACCGCTAATAATGTTTATGCCCTAAACGGCGCTGTTTTTGTTGGTGGCGATAAAATCAACTCAGCAACGTTAACCATTGAAGCGGGTACAACCATTTATGGCCGTTCAGGTAGCGATTACTTAGTGGTGAGTCGTGACTCAGAAATCCAGGCGAATGGTACCGCATCAAAACCAATCACTTTTACGTCAAGTCAAGATTTGACGGGCGCTGAAACAGGTGCGGGACAATGGGGTGGTATTGTACTTTTGGGTAATGCGACATCAAATAAATGTCCAACGGATGGCAGTGATTGTGCACTTCAAATTGAAGGTGCTCAAGATGGTGCAGTCTTTGGCGGCACAGACGATGCCGACAGCTCAGGTACATTACGTTATGTCGTTGTTAAGCATGCAGGTTATGAAATAGCACCAGACAACGAATTGAACGGTATCACGTTTGGTGGTGTTGGTTCTGGTACGAAAGTAGAATATATTCAAGTACATGAAAATGCTGATGATGGTATCGAGTTTTTTGGTGGCACCGTTAACCTTAAGTACGTGGTATTAACGTCTAACAAAGATGACAGCGTTGATTGGGATAATGGTTTTCGTGGCAATTTACAATACGTATTAGTTAAGCACGACCCACAAAATGGTGAAGCAAACCGTGGTATCGAAGGTGATAACGACGGTTCAACACCGAACAAGCTACCACAATCAAACCCAAGCATTGCCAACATGACCATTATAGGCAATACATTTGACACAGCCGATAAAGACTCTGAAGGTGTTTATCTTCGAGAAGGCACGAAAGCGCAACTGCATAACTTTGTTGTTACAGGTCCTGCGGGCATGGGCGAATGTCTAGAACTTGAAGCAGGTTTAACTGTAGACCAAGCAAAATCTGGTGGTACGGTAATGAGCAATTCTGTTATAGCTTGTGATGAAGCGTTTAAAGGCACAAAAGACTCTAGCGATACTGCTTTTGACTTAATGAGCTGGTTCATTAACGATAATACTGAAAACAGTACGGCTGCAAATACAAGTGTGGTACTAGAGGGCATTTTCACTATCGATACCACAACACCTAAAGACTTTACCGGTAACAGCTTTTTTGAAAATGCTGACCATGTAGGTGCGGTAACGAAAGCGAAAAACTGGACAGCAGGATGGACAGTAGGTCTTGAAGAATAATTAGACGTTGCAAGGCGAGCACTGTTTATTCCAATAATCAGTGTTCGCATTTTTATACCAGCATAACTAATCAACACTCAATCAACCTACCTGATGCAAGCGATTATCAAAGCAGAAAAAGCTCATCAAAAGCAAGCACAGAGACTCTATCGAGGTTAACGATGAACAAAGAATTAAGGCATAGCGCCAACAAACTAAAAGTAAAAAAAAATAATAATCGTTTTAGTTTAAACTGTTTAGCGCTAGCAATATTAACAAGCTTTTCAGCGACATCAGCAGTAGCAGAGCAAACATCAGCAGAAGATGAGGCTATTGAAGAAGTTGTTGTTAAAGTAAGTCGGTTAAAAGGCACCGCTAGCGCTATTATTGCAGAGCGCCGCAATCAAGCCTTTATTGCTGATATTTTAGGCGCAGAGCAAATTTCACGCACCGGTGACAGTGATGCTGCAGCCGCGTTACGACGTGTTACTGGTGTAACATTAGTCGATGGCAAATTTATCTACGTACGTGGTTTAGGTGAACGCTATTCCAGCACACAATTAAATGGTGCCGCTGTACCTAGCCCAGATCCTACAAGAAGTGTTATACCACTTGATTTATTTCCAGCGTCGATTATCGAATCTTTATCGGTACAAAAATCTTATTCACCTTCAATGCCGGCACATTTTGGTGGCGGCAATGTTGATATCCGATTAAAAAGTATTCCAACAGATTTTCTTTTTAATATGTCGGGTAATGTCGGGGGCAATACCGAAAATTTCGATGATGGTTTCACTTACAATGGCGGTAGTGATGATTGGCGTGGCCAAGATGACGGCACTCGCGCGGCACCAAAAAAATTACAAGAATTATGGAATAGCCACAGCCCATTAAAAAATCTTAGTCAAGATGAAAATCGTGCAATAGCGTCGCAGCTTAATCGTGATTACGATCCCGTTAAAGAAAATATTGCCCCAGATTTTGGGCTTGATATCGTGCTTGGTGATAAATTTGAACAGGGTAAATATCGCTGGGGCTACTTAACTTCTTTATCATATGACAATGAATGGCAAGTAAGTGAATTATACGAAGGTCAAGATTTTCGCAATAACACTGACGATTCATGGAGTTTAGTTAGGGGGTTTGACCAAGTTACCTCAACTGAACATTCGGTGAAATGGTCAGGTCTGTTGAACTTAGGCGTAGAATACGACCGAGATCATCGCCTTGATTATAGTTTAATTGTGCTACGTGATACTGCCGACGAGATAAAAGACAAACTCGGTAATACCAATAACGTGTTACTTAGCGACGGCCTTCGCATTCGAGACAGTGATGTTAGCTACGAAGAGCGTGAGATGATCGCTAACCAGTTTCGTGGCACGCACAACCTGCCATGGCTGTGGAACATAGGTTTTGATTGGAAATACTCAGACGCTCGTTCAAGTCGCTACGCGCCTGGTAATGTTTCTACGCGCTACATATTGAGTGACGAAAACGAAGACGGTGTGTTTGATCTTGCTAACGAAAGTAGTTTACGTAAGGCTTCAACTGCTACTCGTTATTCCTTTCAGGACTTGGAAGATAAAGTAGCAAACAGCGGTTTTAACCTGTCTTTGCCCGTGACATTTTCGCAATCAGAATTAGAGCTTAAATTCGGTGGCGACTTTATTGAGAAAACCCGCGACGCTTTTTCGAGACGTATCGATGTAAATACCTTAGCCTTTAAGGAACTTAGTCTTAGTGGTAATAAAATGAATGATATTTTAACTGACGATATTATTCTTAATCATCCATTACAAGGCAGTGAAACGATTATTCGAGACACCTCTGTAATGGGCGATGACTATTATTCAGCACAAATGACTGATGCTTATTACTTTGAGGCTGATTGGTTTATTGACAATACTTGGCGTATCAGTGGTGGTTTTCGCTGGGAAGATTACCGTCAGGTTGTTGCTCCTTTAGACCCTGCAACGGGACGCTTTGATTTACCGTCTGAGCCAACAGAAGCTGATTTAAAGAAACTCTCTTTTAAAGAAGATGATATATATTCGGCGTTAGCGCTTACTTACATGATGAGTGATGAGGTTCAGTTTCGCTTCTCTTATGGTGAAACCACAATACGCCCAGATATTCGCGAAGTTGCTCCATCAACCTACCTTGACCCGTTAACCGGGTATCCTATTCGAGGGACTGCGGGGATAGAAACAACCGATATTAAAAACTACGATCTACGTTGGGAGTGGTACTTAAATACGGGGGAAAACTTATCCGTTGGTTTGTTCTACAAAGATATGATAAATCCTATAGAATCAGTTCAATCACCAGGCCAAGATGGTCCACCTCTTATTGTTATTGCAAATGCTGATGATGGTGAAGTTTATGGTGTTGAAGTAGAGTTCATGAAAGATTTTGCCTTTTTGGGTGATTTTGCTGGCATGAACGGCAACGATTTTTTCTTGTCGGGTAACGTGACCTTAAGTGACTCTGAAATAAATATCAACACGCAACGGGTTGTTGAACAAACTGGGGTTTCTGCAGCCATTACTAACCCCACACGTAGAATGACAGGTCATTCTGAATATGTGGTAAACGTAAACTTAGGTTACGATGCACCCAACGGTAATCATTCAGTGACAGTGGCCTATAATGTCTTTGGTGAACGTATTATTATTCCAGGTATAGAAGGGCAAGACGACAAGTATGAACAACCTTTTCATTCACTTGACATGGTATATACCTACTATCCTACCTATTCAACAACGTTAAAATTCAAAGTACAAAACCTACTGGATGAAAGTAAAGAAATAGAGTTTTCTGACACTTTATTTCGTAGTGAAACGAAAGGCATTGCTTTTGATGTTTCATTTAAATGGGATTTTGATTAGTTAATATCCGTTGCTAATGAATAAAAAATGGCTATCAAAGTAATTTGATAGCCATTTTTATTGTTAGACAATAATTTTTTTGATTGTGTAAATATCTGATCGTCTCCTTAATTATTACTGAAATCACAATGTAAAATATTGATATTATTTATATTAACAATGTGAGCATGAAATAATATATGCTTACAATATAGTCATTACAGGTAAGTCCCCACCGTATATGATTAGCTCATCAATGGTTTATCGAGAATCACTCGCCAGTTATTAATCAGGCTTTTTAATTAAGGAAGATAAATTGAAAAAAGTTGTAGAGCGAATCAGTACGGGTAGAAGAAGACTTCTGAAAAAAGCGACAGCGATTGCTACTTTAGCGGTATCAAGCACTATGGTTAGCAATCGTGTTCAAGCAAGCGTACAAGAGAGTTGTGAACGTTCAGATACCAAAGATTTAAGTTACTTACCAAGCCCTAAACAAGCTCAAGCTACTGAAGGTGTATTGCCCTTATCTGGTGGCGCAGGACTTTACTATTGGGACACTGGCGGGGAAGGCCCTGCAGTAGTGTTGTCTCATCCCGGTAGAGGAAGTGCGTTAACGTGGCCTTATCAGCAACCTGTTCTTTCTGCTGCGGGCTTTAGAGTTATTGCATACTCTCGACGTGGTTATTATGGTTCCCCAGCCGGTTCAGCCGCTGATACAGGTAACTATGCTGATGACCTTAATGCGTTAATTACTCATCTAAATATCGACAAATTTCATATTCTTGGTCTCGCCGCAGGCGGTTTTGCTGTTTCGGATTATGCGGTGTCATATCCTGAAAAACTGCTTAGCATGGTTATCGTTTGTAGCCTTTTTGGCTTATGGGACAAAAATATTGACGAACGTTTGGATTTTATTCTCCCTAAGAGCTTTGCTGGTTTACCGCCTGAATTTAAAGAACTGGGTGCTTCATATCGTTGGGCAAACCCTGAAGGTGTTCGTCAGTGGATTGATATGGAAGAAAAGTCGAGGGGGAATGGCGAAAGGCATGGTCAAAAAGCTAAAAGTAATATTACGTGGGAGAAAATGAGAGCGGGTAATATTCCTACTTTTTTTATTGCAGGTGGAGCTGACTTATATCAACCCCCTTCAATGATGAGGGCTGCAGCACGCGAAATACCTAACAGCCAGACTCTGGTGGTTGCAGAAGCGGGGCATGCTGTGCAGTGGGAACAACCAGCATTATTTAATCAGGCCGTTATCGCTTTTTTTAGAAAACACCAGTAAATTTCAAATGGTTAGCGTGATTTTAGCCAAAACTTGATTTTTTCATCACTATAATATTTACCACCTTCTTTAATTTATTGATTTAAAACTGGTATTTTTATGGCTTGCTTTGTGCTCTCATAAAACAATTATTTTAAAATAAGGATGTTATAAATAATGTATGGCGTTAATAAGAAAAATTTACTGTTAACTTTACCGATATTGAGTCTTTTATGGTTTACAGCAACGATCGTTATAGGTGGTCTGTTTTATCCTGGCTATAGCCATACCTCGCAGTTTATTAGTGAACTAGGCGCAACAGGCTCGCCGCACGGAAATTATGTTAATTATATAGGGTTCATGCCAACAGAGTTGTTCATGCTTGCTTTTGTATTGATATGCTTTTCTGTTATTCCTAAGACAAAGGTCAATTTTAGCGGATTGTGCTTTATTGGACTTTATGGCGTTACGCTCAGTGTTGCTTCTTTTTTCCCTTGCGATTTTGAATGCCGCCCTACAACACCATCACTGTCACATAATATTCATATGCTATCTGCGTTCCCGGGTTATTTATCTGGAATAGTATCCATGTTTGTTATTTCATCAGGTTCATCATTTTGGGCTAAATCTAAAACGTTTAAAATTTTCAGCTACGGTATTGGTTGTTTATGTATCTACGCATTTTTGAATTTAGATCCTAAATTAGCTTTTGTTGGTAGTGTTCAGCGTAGCTTGGATTTCATGATATATTTGTGGTTTATATATTTTGCTTATCATTTGAGAAAGTTCTTGTCTGAAAAATAACGCTATAGAGAACCGTTTACATTTTTACTTTATATCTAAATAAAAATTGAGCGTTTATTATTTGCGTCCTTAATGGCACATAGCTATTTTACTGCAGTATGGAGAAAAACTATCAATAAACGTTGGCTTGTTATCGCTGTTATTATCAGTTATTTAATGATGTTATTTGGCGGTGCTGCACTCAAACCTGACTATTCTCACATTAGCCAATTTATTAGTGAACTTAATGCAACAGGTACTCCTTACGCAGGAATAGTCAGTTGGTTTGGCTTCTTTTTATTTGGTGTTCTAGCAAGCCTTTTACTTTTTGTTACAGCTGATAAAGCACCTGTTCGCGGCATCAGTCGCATAGGATACTGGCTACTTATTGCCGAGCCTATTGCTTACATGGGCTCAGCATTTTCTCCATGCGATTTTGGCTGCCCTGTTGATGGAGGTATGAGTCAATTGATGCACAATGCCCTTGCCGTGGTTACCTTCATATCAACATCACTTGGATTGTTCTTGCTTTCATTCACACCAAAAATCTCTGTTTTACAGCGAGTTTTTTGGGTGGTTTTGTCTTGTTTATGGCAAATTTTATTTGTTTTGATGCTCGATGAAGCGATGCTAGAGATTCGTGGCCTGTTACAACGTATTGGGGAATGTGTTGTTTATAGCGTACTTTGTAGTAGCGCTTGGCGACTATTAAGCGCTAACAATAATTTACAGTAGGACGTTTATACTAATTTAAATTCAGGCCTTTATTTATCGTTATTAGAAAAACATTAAGGGTTAATTATTTTAACAAAGGTAAATTATGGTTTATTCTATTTGTTTAAAATCATAAGTTTATGAAGAACCTTCAAATGCTTGCTTAAGTGCATTCGGTGTTAAGCCTGTCCAGCGTTTGAATGAACGGCGAAAATTAGTTATGTCAGAGAAGTGTAAAGCATTGGCAACCTTCTCATTACTATGACCTTGTTCGGTTAACTGAAAAATGGCTTGTTGTTGGCGATAAAGGTCCAATAAATGCTGATAACTAGTGTGATGTAAAGCTAATTTTCTTTTCAATGTTGCAGGGCTAACAGCAAGGCTTGCAGCAACTTTCTCTAGTGTTACCTCATTATGCTGCTCATAACAGGTTTCAAAACCTTGTAAAATAGATTGAATTATTCCAACAGGAAAACGCTTCCGCTCTAGTTGATTAAGATGGTAATTTTTTATAATCTGGCTACTTTCCTCAAATAATTTCATCATTAGGCTTTCGGTAAATGATATTTGTAAGCCTAAATAACCTGTCACTTTTGAGCGATTAAATAATGATTCGATCTTAGGAATAAATCGGAACGTTTGGGCAAAGTAAGCTTGGTATTGTTCAATATAGTCAGGTCGCTGATACGGGAAACGAATATGTAACTCGGGTAAGCCTTTCATTCGCCACTTTAGGGCACTAATAACAAGGCTAGCCAGTAATTCACACATAAAAATATGATAGTCATCACTTTCAATAGTGATGGCGTGGTTGAAAATTAAATAGCGGTTACCTTGGTGGCGCTTTTCTACCAAGAACATAAACGGAAATATATTGCTTTGATGGCATTTTATTATCCGTAACATGTCTTGTAAGTTACGAGCGTTACTTAACGCTAAACCGATTTGACCAAGTTGTGTCGGAAATAATCGACTGCCCAGCAAAAAAGGAATTTCAGGTGTATTGATAAATTTAATCGTGTTGTAAATTAATTGCGAGAACTGTTGCTGAGATATCGCCACATTAGGGTTGGATAGATCATGCTGAAATAACTTTGTTCCCTTTAAGAGTTTATCGGGGTGAATACCTCGCTGTTTGGCAATATCGACAAGTAAAATAACCAAAGTTAAATCTTTAATTACTTTATCTTGTTGCTCAAAATAATGCTTCACGCGCTAAGTCTTTTACTATCACTTTGACGGCTAACTGATTTTGCTAATAATAAATGTTGATTAATATCAGCAAGGATTTCTTCAAAATTATCCCAGCCACGATATTGGTGACTGCAAGTGTTTACCTGTGAATATATTGCTTGGCTTGTGCTGTCTAATTTATAAGCAAGGTGCTCTATTGATTGTTTGATTTGCTGTGCAATTTCGTCAGCCGTACTTTGATGGGTATTAGGCATCAATACGATAAATCGGTCGCTTGCATAACGACAGGCTAAATCACTATCTCTGATATTCATCGTAATAAGTAGCGCGACTTCTCTGAGTAAATTATCACCATTTTTATAGCCATAATGTTCATTAAATTGAGAAAATTTGCGAATATCTAGCATCACTAAAGCAAACGAAGAATTCTGTGCCTTATTATGGTTAATCTCTAGCGTTATCTGGTTTTTCATATAATCAGCGCTATAAAGCCCGGTAATAAAATCGGTTAAGCTGTGCTCTCGATAAAACCTTTCAGTTCTTCGTAATTGGTTATTAATTGAATTTTGCTCTTGATGCCAATGATATAAAGCAAATGTCATGATCACCATGCCTACCGGGGCTGGTAATGATTCTATTGTGGTCAACCATGCCCAATCTTGAGGATATCGTACAAATTCATCCAGAAAATCTAAAAGCATTGAAACGTGAGTCAGCGTTAAGCCAATAAATAATAAGTTCGTTACTCGGCCTGCTGGGCGACTGACTAATGTAAAAAATATCCATATAAGGGTCATCAAGGTTATTCCTCCTTCACCCATGGCATCAAACCAGTCGAATTCGAACTCCCGTTTTAGTGTGCCAATGCTAAATGCACCACTGACAATGAATGTGATAGTGACAATAAGATAAAAAAATAAGGCCTTATGCAGGCGTAAAAAAGTGTAATTCATCGTTTCAACATTAAGTTTTTAGCTAAGAGCACCAGCATATGAATCAATTAACACTAGCGAAAGGGTCATATTAGCTCACGTAAGTGACAGTTTTTTTACTCTTGTTGAGCGAACTTTATTTTAAAGTGCTTTTTTCATCGGAGGGAGGCGTTATTACTTTGTTTTTTTGCAAGGTCTAATTAGCTCAAAGGGATAAATGCTAGTGGTAAAATCGAGATAAATAGTACGGGTTTATCGTTGTGAAAAACAATTGAAATATTTTTGTCATATTTTTTCGCTACTGTCTTCGTCAATGCATTTTAACTACCCGTGTCACTGAACTAAATCACTAGATTATAGCGTTAAATAATTAGGTTGTTCAGTAGCTAAACACTTAAAAAATTGAGTATAAACAATGATAAAAATGAATTCTTTGCAGAAATTTAAGCGCACTGCAATTGCTATTTCTTGCGGAGCGGTATTATTTAGTGGCACTGTTTTAGCTGAAGACGTGTCATTTAATGGTCGTGTTACCGATTCGTCAAACACGGTATATTTTGAAGGCGCAAAAGTCACAATTAAAGAGCTTGGTATCAGCGTTATTTCTGCTCGAGATGGTTCATTTCGTTTTCCTGCCTTACCTGAAGGCGAATATAGTTTAGAAATCACCTATATCGGCGCACCGACAGTAGAAAGAAAAATTACCATTAGCGCTGATAGTGACCCAGCACAAACCTTTGTTATTGGTGAGCGTACAGAAGCATTAGATAACATTATTGTCTATGGCCAACGTGCAGGGCAGGCTGGCGCTATTAATCGCCAAAAGAATGCTGACAAATTAATGTCAATTGTCAGTGCTGATACTATAGGTCAATCACCCGATCAAAACGCTGCAGAAGCATTACAGCGTTTACCCGGTATGTCTATTCAACGAGATCAAGGAGAAGGGCGCTTTGTCACTATTCGTGGTATCGATCCGAACTTAAATAATGTCACTATTAACGGCTTGAATGTACCTTCGCCAGAGTCAGGTGTTCGTAGTGTTGCTATGGATGTTATTCCCTCAGAGCTTATTCAAAGTTTGGAAGTGAGTAAGTCTGTTACCCCTGATATGGATGCAAGTGCTATCGGTGGTTCAATTGAAATAAAAAGCTTAAGTGCCTTTGATAGACAAGGCCGAAGCTATAATGCAACCGCTCAAGGTTCGTATAATGCATTAATGGAAGATACCAGCCCAAAATTATCAGGTAGTTTCACTGATGTTTTTGACTTATCTTCAAATAGCCAATTAGGTGTCGCAACTGCTTTTTCATGGTTTGAACGCAAATTTGGTTCCCATAATGTTGAAACAGATGGCGGTTGGGATGAATTTGAATATAAAGACAATGCAACCGGTGACAATGTAGAAGTATTTTCAGCAGAAGAAATTGAACAACGCCATTATGAGATTACCCGTGAACGTCTAGGTGCAGCATTAAATTTAGACTTGCACACCTCAACGACCGATAAATATTACTTTAGAACCTTATACAGCCGATTCTCAGATGATGAGTTTCGCTTACGTAATCAATATAAGTTCGATAAAGGCAATATTGACCTAACCCGTTACAACGACAATTCTGCTCAATTTATTGACGCTGATATGGAACGGGATACTAAAGACCGTTTTGAAGAGCAAGAAATCCTTTCATTAGTACTTGGCGGCGAAAATCAGTTAAACGGCTGGTTAGTTGAATACAATCTGGGTTACTCAAAGTCTTCTGAAAAAGAGCCAAACCGAGTAGATGTTGCCTTTAAAGGTAAAGATTTAGCTATAGGTTATCTGTCAACAGGTAATGTGCCACAGTTAACACAATCTGAAGCAGCGCATGATTTAAATAACTTCGAAATGAATGAAATTGCCTACGAAAATAACTTATCTGAAGATGAGGCGCTAAGCGTTAAAGTCGATTTAACGCGCGATTTTGTTTGGAAAAATAATAATGGTCAGTTCAAATTTGGTGTTAAGCACCAAGCACGTGAGAAGTTTACGCGGCTTGATGCGGTAATTTTTGATGGTGGTTTTGATGATATTACTGCAACCCAGTTCGGTACATCATCACCCGACTTTAACTTAGGTGACTTTGGTCCAGGTCTGGATGAAAGTTCATTGAAAAGTTATGTATTATCAAATCGTAATAGCTTTGAAATTAACCCGTTGGACTCTTCTATAGAAAGTGCAGGGGGATCTTTTGAAAGTGAAGAGAACATTACTGCTGCCTACGCAATGATGACACTCGATATTGATAACTGGCAAATAGTAACAGGGTTTCGTTATGAAAATACAAGCTTTGACACTTTAGGTAACCGCGTTGAACTGATCGCTGACGAAGTAAATGATGACGAAAGAGTCGATATTTCACCGTGGAAAGCAACAAAAGATTATGACCACTTACTGCCAAGTCTAAACATAAAATATACCCCTTCAGATAAAATAGTCGCTCGTTTTGCCTTTACACAAACCATCGCTCGCCCAACATTTGGCGACTCAGCAGCATTCCAACTTGTTGAGAGTGAAGTGACTGAAGATGAGGGCGAAATTAAAACAGAGCGCAAAGCAGAAGTGGGTAACCCAGAACTTAACCCTTACGAATCTACTAACCTAGACTTCTCCATTGAATATTATCCAGGCGACATCGGTGTATTGTCTGCGGGCTTGTTCTATAAAGATATCGACAACTACATTTTATCGACTGAAGTGCAGGATAACGGTGAATGGGATGGTTATAAAGAAGTATTGCAACCCATTAATGGAGGTTCAGCATCTTTAACTGGCTTAGAGCTAGCATGGACGAAAAATTTTACTTCAGGTCTTTTTATCAGTGCTAACGGGACATTTGTTGATACTGATGAAGCATTACCAAACCAAGCAGATACCTTAGGGAACATCATGTTAGGTTATGAAAATAATAAATTTAGTGCTCGACTTAGTACCTCTTATAAAAGCAAAAGCTTTCAATTTATAGATAACCAGACTTCAGTTTATGAAGACAACCATACACAGGTCGACTTCACGGCTAAGTATTACATCAGTGATACCCTGCAAGTTTACTTCAACGCGGTAAATTTAACGGATGAGCCAATGTATATCTACCACGGTAGCGACGCGTACAACTATCAATATGAAGAGTACGGTGCTTCATTTGAACTTGGTTTTACTATTAACTCACTTTAATACAGGCGCATATAACACAAGGTGTTAGCTTAGGCGCACCTTGTGTTAATCGACAGACAATATGAAAATACTTAACTCTTCATTATTAACCGCGACGCTACTTTTTACCGTAGCTTGCCAGCAAGCTTATGATGTAAAAACTTCAGAAAAACCTACTAATATAGCTCAACCCATTAGCTTCTTAGCGTTTGGTGATGGTGGCTATAGCGTTGACTACCCCAAGAAAAAGCACATAGAAAACCCACGTAACAAAACTCAATTTATTGAAAAAGAAAAAGAAGATTGGTTAGAAGATTATCGTCCAATCGACGAATTTGATCATGCACCTATTCATGTCTATGCCGATACTGAAATTGCCACTGAAGCAAGTGGAGCTATTCCCGTAGGCAAAGCAATGGCCACATTATGTAAGCAACGTAATTGTGAGTTTGGTATTCAGTTGGGTGATAATATTTATCCAGACGGCGCTGATGCTAATGACGGTAAAGATGACCAAAAACGTATGGACGATTTAATTCTAGGTCCATTATTACCCTTGTTTGAAGAAGAGTCCGCATTCATTGTTTATTCGGCACTAGGGAATCATGACTGGAAAACGTCTCGACAAGGTGTGGCACTGCAAACCCAATGGATGGGTAAGAAAAAGAATTTTCATATGGATAAGCAAGGTTACTACAGCTATACCCAAGGAGAGCCGGGAAATGAAGTTGAATTCTTCGTTTTAGATACTAACATGCTACTGGCTGGACAAACCTTTTATGAAATACCACTGAATCCAGATGGAAGCGAAGGCGAACTTAAAGTGGCATTGGCGAATGGCACTGCAAAACTTGAAGCACATGAAGAACATGAAGGCCCCAAAAATGGCGAAGATAAAGCGCAAATTCAATGGCTGAAAAACGGTTTAGCTAACTCAACGGCTAAATGGAAAATGGTTTATGGGCATCATATTTTATGGTCAATTGGTGGTTCAAAATATAGTGAAGGTCATGTTTTGCGTAAACTCATTATGCCAACACTTTGTCAATATGCGGATGCTTATATTGCAGGTCATGAGCATGATTTAGAATTATTAACCGATGATTGTTCACTTTATCCAGCGGCTAAACGTGAAGATCCTCTGCCATTAATTATCAGTGGCGCTGCGTCTAAAATGCGTGGTAAGCATTCGCCTTTTGCAGATCATCAGGAAAAATACTATCCAGAATATGAACTGATATGGTCAAAAAGTTTTGTCTGGGGATTCGCGCACGTTAACATCGACAATAACACTGACCAACTCAAGGTTGATTTCTTTACAACACCACGTAATAAAAGCGGAACCCTTGTTCCCGAATACACGCATACTTTTTCGTATCGTAAAGATAATGTCTATAAATAAAGGCTCTTTGGTCATAGTGACCTGATAATAAAAGATGAGCACTTCATTGAATTGTTCTGGCTAAGTTTATAACGAAAAAAATAGGTATTAACATTGATGTTAATACCTATTTTTTGAGAAAAGAAGCTTGGCCTTGGGATTTTCGTTGTTTAAATTAAAGTTACGCTCAATGACAGTGGTCAAAAGGTCAAACTACAAACCAATAACGCAATCTACATATTACACGGCTTATCGACTTCACTTATTATAAGAGTATTGTAGGGATATTCCAACTCGTAACACTCTGTTTTCCTGTCCAATCTTCAATCGTCAACCAAACCTTATCTTCTGCCTTTAATATCTTAGGGCTAATAGCATGAGCCTCTTGACCATGTTGACTACCGTGCAATATACCTTCATTACCTCCCGCTAATATGTTTAATGGCAATGCTTGTTTACCTATATTTACGTAAGCTTGACGAATTTCCTGAATATCTCCCTGGTTAACCGTAAAGAAAAAATCTTTGGTGTAGCTCCCATCATGAAGGTAGGGAGGGTCAAGGTTATAAGGCATCGGAGTCACTTCAAAGGAACCTATTTTTTGGGTTTCCCAAGCATCAGGAAATTCAGGTGATAACGATTGATAGAGAAAATAAAAAGGTAAAATTAACAGTAAACCATTTAATTTATATTTGTAACGTTGCCATAAGCTATTTTTAAAATTAACCATTAGTTAACTTCCTGTGTAGTTAGTTGTGGCGTATCCGAAGCGTTTACTTTATTTATTGGTGTTTCTACTTGAACAGCCTTAGCTGCTCTTACTGTTCGACCACCCCACATTAAAAATCCAGTAATTGACATGCCTGTTAATAAAGTACCAAATAGAAACCAAATTATTTTAGTCCAAACGCCCCCTATCGTACCGTAATGCAATGGATCAGCAATATGAGATAAGGTTTGTAATACGGTCATATCAGTTGGTTGTCTTACACTTTCTAAAACGCCAGTCCACGGATTTACAATAACACCATAAGAATATTGGTCATAAAAAATAAAGTCGCCGCTTCCAAATAGTTTATAAGTATCTCGCTTATGTTCAGGTAACATAATATAGCTACCTTTAAAGTCAGGGAATTTTTGTTCTGCAACAGAAAAAGCATGCGCTAAGCTAAAGTTTGGCGTTGGAATATCCATCGCACTTAATGGCAGGTGCTGTTCTGATATCAGGTGAGAATGAGGTTCAATATCAACATTCGCATGCCACAATATTGCTTGGCATAAATACCACAAACCCGTAACGCTCATCAGTAATAAAAACCAAATTGACCAAACACCCGCTAAACGATGTAAATCAGCTAAGAGTGTTTTTTTACCTTGTTTCAAACGAAGTTTAGGTTGGGTAAAAGCTCGCCAGAAATTTTTATAGATAACTAAACCTGTAATTAATGCACCTAACATCACTATTGCCATAGCACAGACAATATAATAACCAATACTGTAATTACTCTCCCATGGAAATAGCAACCAACTGTGCAAGCCACGCATAAAACCAGTAAAGGTAATACCTTGATTAATCGCCTGTATATCACCGGTGTATTGA
This sequence comes from Colwellia sp. Bg11-12, assembly GCF_014076955.1. NCBI lineage: Bacteria > Pseudomonadati > Pseudomonadota > Gammaproteobacteria > Alteromonadales > Colwelliaceae > Colwellia > Colwellia sp. Bg11-12. The sequence continues at coordinate 39,777 of NZ_JACGUZ010000081.1, read as the reverse complement.
TTGATATAAGCAATTGCCTGTGGCTTATCTTTATCAGTAAAACTAACTGCATGAACGAGGTACGGCTCAAAAGTCATTAGTGTTGTTATTTTAGCGGTTGGGTGTGCATTTTGAACAATTGAAATAAGTTCAGCTGATGATTTTTTTTCAAGGTTATTGGGATTACTCGCACGAGCATCAGGGTTAGCAAGCCACGTTAGTTCATGACTTACTACGGCAATAGTTCCTGTAAGGCAAACAAAACAAAAAATTATCCATATGGGTAATGAGAACCAACCGTGAAGTTGAAACCAGAAACGATTACTAAGTTTTGCCATGTTTTATCTTATTTAATATGTGTAAGGATTATTAAGTATGTTAATGCTTATGAGAATGATTATCAATAGCATTCATGGGAAATATAAATACTATCTATTGTAGTGTGTTGTCCATTTTACTGTGCATTCGTTCAATAACGTTCAAGCTAAAAAAGCCACTAAATACGAATGATAATAATTTCTATTTACATTGGTGTAAGGAAATGTACAATAATGTAAAAAATCCAATACACATAAAATATTGATACATTAAGGGTAAATATGAAAATTAAACACGCTTTTGCGCTATCTTCATTAGTTTTAGCTATGGGCTTTCCTGCTTATGCCGAAGAGGTGAAGGCTAAAGAAACGGTTGAAAATACCAATAAAAAAATTGAAAAAATACAAATTTTTGGTGTTCGTACCGATCGAGTAAGTAAAGGTGCCACGGGTTTAACCATGGAGCTTAATGAAACGCCACAATCAATTAGTGTTATCGACTCTGAGCAAATTAAGAACTTCGCGGTTAATAACATTGATGATGTGCTGCAACTGGCGACCGGAATTTCCATAGAGCGCAGTGAAACTAACCGCACTAGGTATACCTCTCGTGGTTTTGATATTAAAAGTACGCAAATTGATGGTATTGGTCTACCTAACGGCTGGGGTCTCGTTACTGGTGCTATGGAAAGTTACGGCTATGAAGAAATAGAAGTTATTCGTGGGGCTAATGGTCAATTAACTGGAGTGGGTAATGCTGCGGGTACTATTAATTATGTGCGAAAACGTCCAACGAATGAAAACGAAGCGGAAGTAGCTTTAGTATTTGGCTCAGATGATCTTCAACGTTTACAAACAGATGCTTCATTTTTTATAACAGAAAGTGGCAGTTGGGCGGCACGTATTATTGCTGTTGCACAAGAGTCAGGCTCATATCTTGATGGCTTAGAAGATGATCGTATCTATTTCTCGGGCGTAGTTGATGGACAGCTTACAGACCACTCAACACTAGCCTTTGGCGCTTCATACCAAGATGCAAATAGTGATGGTGTTATGTGGGGTGGCTTACCACTAGCTTATTCCGATGGCACGCAGGCAGACTTTGATGTTAGTACTAGTCCAACTCAAGACTGGACTATGTGGGACACTCTCAATATCAATGCTTTTATTGAGTATGCTTATACCTTTGATAATGATTGGGAAATAAAAGCAACTTATAATAAACAAGATTCTGAAGACCAAAGTAAATTACTCTATGTATTTGACGGTTTTGGTCTCTATGACAGTGAAACCAAGCTAGGTTTAGCAAGCCAGCCAGGAAGATATGACTCGGAATTTGACGCTGATTTATTTGATTTAACCGCAAAAGGTAAATACGGTTTATTTGGTCAAGACCATGAATTAACGTTTGGTGTAAGTACCTCTAAAAGTACTGATATTTCCTTTACCAGCAGTTATGACCAAGCAACCACACCAGCTTATGGCTTAACTCCTGCTTTTCCGTATGCGCAAAATGCTATTCCTGAGCCAGTGTGGGCTGATAAAATACGCTATTCTGATCTTGATGTAACGCTAACACGCCTATTTGGCTCAACAAAGTTAAATATAAGCAATGATTTATTTATCATAGCTGGCTTTAATGCTATTGATTACAGCCGAGAAGGTTATAACTCTGGTGGGGCTGTCGATAATGATGAAAACGAAATTAGCCCTTACCTAGCCGCAACCTATTCGATTACTGATGATATTAATGCTTACGTTAGTTATTCAGATATATACCAACCACAAGAACAATATGATTACGATGGCCACTTCTTAGATCCAAGTAAAGGGGTTAACTATGAGATAGGCGTAAAAACACAATGGTTTGATGATAAATTACTCGCGACCTTTGCTGTATTTCGTGCTGAACAAGACAATATAGCGGTTTTCGCAGGGATCAACGACCTAGGAAACTATTATTATAAAGGCACGATAATAGACTCAAACGGTTTTGAGTTGGAAATTATTGGGCGCTTAACGGATAACCTTAATGCTACTTTTGCTTACACAAACTTAAAAATAGAAGATGAATTAGGTAAAAGTACGAGTGCGTGGGAGCCAGAAAATCTGATTAAGTTTTCTGTAGATTATAGCTTCACACAATTACCTGAGTTAATGATGGGCTTAGGTGGTAAATGGCAATCCAAAACTGAGAATGCTGCAGCAACAGTGAAACAAGACTCATACTTACTTGTTAATGCTTTTGCTCGTTGGGACGTATCAAATAATCTCGCAATACAAGCAAATATTAATAATATTACTGATGAAAAATATATCACTAGTTTAAAGAATATTGGCTTTTACGGCGCTCCTACTCAAGGTAGTGTTAACGTAACTTATCGTTTTTAAATAAGCATGCGGCATGGGCCAATTGATGCACAATGCCCTTGCCGTGTTTACCTTTACATCAACATTACTTGGATTTTTCTTGCTTTAATTTACACCCAAAACCTCTCTTTTACAGTGAGAGTTTTGGGTGTTTTTGCCTTGTTTATGGCAAATTTGGGGGAATGTGTCGTCTATGGCTACTTTGTCTGATTGCATGCGACTATTAGGGGCTAACAATAATTGACCCTAAGTCGCTAATGCTAACTTAGGGTTTTAAGGTACATGAGTTTTAGTGGTTTTTTATGGCTTATAGTGAGTGTTATTTAGCCTGATCTTTCTTTAGCTAAGGCGCCTAAGGTTGGCGAGGCGAGTATTAATTCATCAACTAATTCACCTAATACTTTTTTTGGCAGTTTTTTAATAATCATTTCACCAACATTATTAGCGTTGCTTGCTGCAGCAAAAAATAATATATTTTTACCGTTGCAGGTTATGTCATCAAAAATAGAGCGTATTTTAATACGTTGTGTTTTTAATAAAGAGCGGAATCGCCTCTTGTCGTCAGCGGCAACAAATTCACAAATGTTTTGAGCAACATTATAGGCCATTGCCTTAGGTGAGTATGATTGTGTTACTAAGAGTAATATTATTATTGAGGTGATACCTGCTACGTTATATCTCATCATTCATTTACTCCTCAAAATTTGTCATTCACTAATTTTCTTTACTTCTAATAAGTGTAGTCGCTAATTCTTTAATTTCATTTTTATCCATTTTTATTTTCAATAACACTCTTCATTTAATAAATCGGCAATATTACTGAAACTTAATCGTCACATTTAGCCATTAACATAATCGACATTAATTTTAGGGGTAATCAAATAAGAACTGATTAACTCAAACAAAGGTAAAAGGTTTTACTATGAAACTTTCGAAAATTGCACAAGCTTGTTTAATACTCAGTCTAAGCACAACCAGCTTAATTAGCCATGCAACCCCCTCTGCAGAAAGTAACGACAAACAACTGAATCAAGTTGTTGATGCGGGAACACAAATCAACCAATCAGCAAGTCAATCTCAACAGCGTGTTAATACCATTAGCGAGCAAATACAAACAAAGTTGCAACAATTTAAAACCATTAACAAGGAAATTGATGGCTTAACTGTTTATAACCAACAAATGAATACGCAAGTGGCAAACCAATTAAAAGAGCTTGACCAAATTGCGGTATCGATGGAACAAGTTAGCATTATAGAGCGCCAAATTTCACCGTTAATGGCCCGTATGATTGAAACACTAGAAAACTTTGTTGCTTTAGATGTGCAGTTTTTAACGACTGAGCGTAATCAACGTATCACCGATTTAAAAAGCATGATGGAACGTGCCGACGTTGCTATTTCAGAGAAGTTTCGCCGGGTACTAGAAGCTTATCAAGTTGAAGTTGATTACGGACGAACTATTGAAGCATACACGGGGTTAATTGATATAGAGGGTAGTGAACAAAATGTTGATTTCCTCAGAATTGGTCGGGTGAGTTTAGTGTATCAAACACGTGATGGAAAAAAACTAGGCTTATGGGATAACGCATCAAAGTCATGGAAACCCCTTTCAGCTCAATACCGTTTAGATATTAATAAAGGTTTACGCATCGCTCGTAAACAACTTGCCCCAGACTTAATTATTGTACCTGTTGTACAAAACTCGGCTGAATAAGGAATATCGCTATGAAAAAATTAACAACATTACTCTCGGCAATTACGTTGTCAGTGGTCTCTGTATTCAGTAGCCAAGTTATCGCTCAACAAGCAACAAACTTAGATGATTTATTGTCACAATTAGCGCAAGGTAAAATCGCGCAAAGTAAGCAGAATCAAAGTCGTGAAGCTGAATTTAATGCAAAGAAGAGCCAACAAATTCAATTGTTGAATCAAGCCAATCAGCAGCGTGATCAAGCCATTAATTTAAGTACTCAGCTCGAGAAAAGCTTTCAAGACAATGATGTAAAGCTTGGTGACAATACTGATGCACTCAATAAGCGTATGGGTGAATTAAAAGAGTTGTTTGGTGTTTTACAACAAGTTGCCGGCGACACACGCAGTAAATTTCAAACGTCGGTTGTTTCAGCTCAAATTGCTGGACGTGGTGAGTTTTTAGATGAATTTGCACAAAGTATGGGCTCTTCTTCTAAGTTAGCTTCTATCGAAGAAATTGAACGTTTGTGGTTTGAATTACAACGAGAGATGACGCAAAGCGGCAAGGTACATAAATTTAGCCGCGAAATTGTTTTAGCGAATGGTCAAAAAAGCCAAGCTGATGTCGTTAGAGTCGGTGGTTTTAACTTGGTTTCACAAGGACAGTACCTTGAGTACATTGATGAAACAGGTGCTGTTGCTCAATTAAAGAGACAACCATCAAGCCGTTACTTATCAAGTGCTGATGAACTAACGTCAAGCACTGGCGACGTTGTTCCTTTTGCTTTAGACCCAACGGGTGGTTCAATTTTAGGATTATTAGTCCAGGCACCTGATATACAAGAACGTGTTGAGCAAGGTGGAGCCGTTGGCTACGTTATATTAGCGATTGGCCTTATTGGTTTACTGATCGCAATTGAACGTTTTATCACACTCTTTTTCATTGGCGGTAAAGTTAGCCGTCAATTAAAAACGAATACCGCATCAAATGATAATCCGCTAGGTCGTGTGATGTTAGTTCAAGATAAAAACCCGAATGACAATGTTGAAACGTTAGAGTTAAAGCTCTCTGAAAGCATTCTAAAAGAAGTACCGGTATTAACGACAAGGCTTACTTTTATCAAAATAATTTCAGTTGTGGCGCCTTTAATTGGTTTATTAGGTACGGTTACCGGCATGATTAATACCTTCCAAGCGATTACGCTCTTTGGTACTGGTGACCCTAAATTAATGGCGGGTGGTATTTCTCAAGCTTTAGTTACCACAGTACTTGGTTTGGTTGTTGCGATACCCATGGTCTTTATTTCAACATTACTTAATACGCGAAGCCGCGGCATTATTAATATTTTACAACAGCAAAGCGCTGGGATTTTAGCTGAACGCTCAGAAGGCTCAGCTAAAACAGCAACACCAGAGCAAGGAGCATAAATAATGATCCTCTTCATCGAAATGATGAATCGTATCCAAGCGTTCTTGGATACGGGGGGGCTTGTGCTAAGTGTTATTGCAGCTGTTATCTGTTTAATGTGGTTACTTATTTTTGAACGATTATTTTTCTATTTACACAGTTACAAAGCAGTGAAAAAAAATATCATTGAAAGTTGGTTTAAACGTACAGAAAGACATTCATGGAATGCTGAGCACATAAGAATTGCGCATGTTTCAAGAGCCACCGAAATGCTGAAAACGAATGTAACGTTAATTCAATGTTTAGTTGTACTGTGCCCGCTGCTTGGTTTAATGGGGACAGTAACAGGCATGATTGAAGTGTTCGACGTTATGGCTATTTCAGGTAGTGGTAATGCGCGTTCAATGGCTTCAGGTGTTTCACGCGCTACTATCCCAACAATGGCAGGTATGGTTGGTTCATTATCTGGGGTATTTATGGTGACTTGGTTGCAGCGTAAAACAAAACGTAGAACTGAGCAAATGCAAGATAGCCTTCCCATGGCTCACCAATAATTAGCACTTAAATAAGGAGAAGCGCTATGCGTTCTCAATTATCAAATATTTTACAAGAACAAGAAGAAGCCGAAGAAATTAACATGACACCGATGTTAGATGTTGTTTTCATCTTATTGATATTCTTTATCGTTACCGCCTCGTTTGTTAAAGAAGCCGGTATTGAAGTTAATCGCCCTGAAGCGGCTACGGCAGTAAAAAAAGAGCGTGCCAATATTTTAGTGGCGATTAGTGAAAAAGGTGAGATTTGGATCAACAAGCGCCGCATTGATATTCGAGCAGTTCAGGCGAATATAGAAAGATTAAAGGCCGAAAACCCACAGGGTACTGTGGTTATTCAAGCGGATCAAAAGTCGACAACTGACACGTTAATCAAAGTAATGGACGCTGCTCGTTCTGCGGGCGTTTATGACGTTTCAATTGCTGCACAAGAGGGATAGGTCATGGCAACCGTGATGAACACGCCAGCCCGTTATAGCATAGGTTTATTGCTTGCTGTTGTAATGACCTTTTTGTTGTTATGGGGTATGCAAGCACTGATTTCGGGGGGGAATAACGCCTTAACAGAAGCACCTCGCGGTAATGTGCTTGACTTTATTCGTCTAAAAAAAGAGCAGCAATTAACGACAAAGGAAAGAAAACCACAAAAACCACCTGCGCCTAAAGAACCACCACCGCAAATGCAACAACCACAAATGCAACAAGCCAACCCTAATGCCTTAAGTACGAGCTCTGGGTTTGGTGCTGACATTCAAACGGATCTTAGTTTAGCGGGCGGTTTGAGTTTAAGTGGCGGTGATGGCGACTATTTACCCATTGTAAAAGTCGCCCCTATATATCCACGTCGCGCGCAATCTCGTGGTATTGAAGGTTATGTTATTGTCGAATTTATAGTGACCAAGAATGGCTCTGTACGCGACGCTGTGGTGATAGAAGCTAAACCAGAAAATATTTTTAACCAAGCAGCAATGGCTGCCGCATTAAAATTTAAGTATAAACCACGTGTAGTTGATGGTGTCGCCATGGAAGTTGCTGGCGTACAGAACAAAATTTCTTTCCAAATAGAAGGTTAAGGAGTCTGTAATGACTAAAATGACAACTTTAAAAAGAAAAGCGTTATCGTGCCTTTCAATAGCATTACTCTTTAGTGCCCCGGTAGTACTTAGCGAAAATATCGGTGGTAATAGTGCTCAAGCCCAAGATCAAGTTAAAGCACAAGGCGAGTCAGCTAAAAAATCCACCTCAGTGAAAGTACCCGCAATGCGTAATCGTGTTTACACACAACTTGCTCGAGCGCAAAAACTGGCTGATGAAGGTAATGGTCTCGAAGGATTTGATGTACTTGACGAAGTACAAGACCGTATTGAAAGTTTAAACAGTTATGAGCGTGCAATGCTGTGGAATTTCTATGGCTTTATGTATTACGGTAATGACGATGTGGCTTCAGCTATAGACAGTTTTGAAAAAGTTATCAAAGAACAAGCGATCCCTGAATCATTAAGACTATCAACACTTTACTCGTTAGCGCAATTATCAATGCAAATGCAAAACTTTCCACAGTCTTTAATATTTTTAGGATTATGGCAAGCAAGTAACCCGAAAGAAATGACCGATACTCAACAGGTATTATTTGCGCAGGTTTATTACCAAAACAAACAATATCAGGAGTCGCTCAACTATGTTTCAAAAGCGGTTGCACAAAGCATCGCGGCCAATGAAATACCCAAAGAGAACTGGTTAGTCTTGCAACGTGCGAATTACTTTGAATTAAAGCAACCGATTGAAGTTACACGTGTTATTGAAAACTTGGTTCGTTATTACAACAAGCCTAAATATTGGTTACAGCTTTCAGCCATGTACGGTGAAATAGGTGAGGAAGGTAAGCAACTTGCGGTGATGGAAAGTGCGTGGCAAGCTGGTTATGTGACTCAACCAACCGACATTATTACCCTCGTACAGCTTTATCGTTATCATCAGGTTCCCATTAAAGCGGCTAACTTACTCGCTGAAGCAATAGACAGTGGTAAAGTGATTGCTGAGGAAAAGTATTTAGATATGCTTGCCAAGGCATATATTGCTGCAAAAGATGATGAGAAATCTATTCCAGTGTTAATAAACGCTGCTAAAATTTCCGACACTGGTAAATTCGATGCCCATTTAGCCCAGGCTTATTTGAATTTAGAAAAATGGCAACTTGCTATAAAATCAGCGGATAAAGCACTTAACCGTGGCGGATTAGATTCAGAGACTAACTTAGGTAATATGTACTTAGTCAAAGGGATGGCAGCATTTAACTTACAACAATTTGAACAATCTTTATCTGCCTTTGAGCAAGCAACAAAAGTTAAAAGCTCGGCTAAAACTGCTAAACAGTGGTTTAAGTATGTAGAAAAAGAACAAGGAGCAAAGCAAAAATTGGCAATGCTAAACTAGTTTATTATTAGGTTTAGGTCTATTCCATTCAATCTATAGAGCCTCATCACAGATGAAAGTCATCGCGCAGTGAGGGGCTCTATATTTATTATGAAAATAACCATTATTCTTTTTAGGTGTATGAAATTCATTCAATTGATGGTAAAACATTAGTCATAATAAATATATTATAAAATCCATAAGAAAAATAATATGTTGCAGCTTTACCGTAATTTACGTTGAAGTTGTGATCTTTTAAAAAAGGTGGCTTATGAATATTGGAATACCTAAGGAAACGTTAACGGGGGAAAACCGAGTAGCAGCATCGCCAAGCTCGGTAGTTGCTCTACTCAAACTTGGTTTTACTGTCCAGGTACAAAAAGGAGCGGGGACAAAAGCAAGTTTTACCGATGAAGAATTTGCCGATGCAGAAGCTTCTTTAGTCACGAAAAAAATATGTTGGCAGTCAGATATTATTTTTAAAGTGAATGCTCCATCACTTGACGAAGTTGCGCAAATGAAAGATGGCGCACATTTAGTCAGCTTTATTGCCCCTGCGCAAAGTCCTGAATTACTTGAAGCTTTGCGGGAAAAATCAATCACCACTTTTGCTATGGAAATGGTGCCACGTATGACGCGTTCTCAGTCAATGGACGCCCTTAGCTCAATGGCTAATATTGCTGGTTACCGTGCTGTTATAGAAGCCACTCATCTTTTTGGTCGTTTTCTTACCGGGCAAATTACGGCTGCGGGTAAAATGCCTCCTGCCAAAGTGATGATTATTGGTGCGGGGGTTGCTGGTCTTGCGGCTATTGGCACTGCTGGAAGTTTAGGCGCTGTGGTTCGCGCTTTTGATACTCGCCCAGAAGTAAAAGAACAAATTGAAAGTATGGGGGCAGAGTTTCTTGAATTAGATTACGAGGAACCCGAAGATACTGGCTCTGGCGATGGTTACGCAAAAGAAATGAGTAAAGCATTTATCGATGCTGAAATGGCACTTTTTGCTGAACAAGCCAAAGATGTTGATATTATTATTACTACTGCGATGATCCCAGGAAAACCTGCACCCAAATTAATTACAGAAGCTATGGTGCATTCAATGAAACCTGGCTCAATTATTGTCGATCTAGCGGCAGCGGGCGGTGGTAATTGTGCGTTAACGGTGCCGGGTAAAGTCGCTAATGTTAATGGTGTTAAGATTGTTGGTTATACTGATTTAGTGTCACGTTTACCGAATCAATCATCACAGCTTTATTCAAACAATTTGGTTAACTTAACTAAATTAGTTTGTCCAAATAAAGACGGCACCATTACGGTTGATTTTGATGATCAAGTTGTTCGCAATATGACCGTAGTCAAAAATGATGAAATTACCTTTCCACCTCCACCAATACAAGTCAGTGCTGCACCTGTTAAGCCTGCACCAATAAAAATCGAAGCCGTTGTTGAGGAAGTTCAACCAGCCTCACAAACTAAGAAGCATCTTTTTATGGGCTTGGGCGCTATATTATTTGCCTGGGTGGCCAGTGTTGCCCCTGCTGATTTCCTCTCTCATTTTACTGTTTTTGTACTTGCCTGTGTTATTGGTTACAACGTGGTATGGAATGTCAGTCATTCGCTGCATACGCCTTTAATGAGTGTAACCAATGCTATTTCTGGCATTATTATTGTTGGCGCTTTGTTACAAATAGGGCAAGACAATACATTGATACAGATACTGGCGGGGATTGCGGTGCTCATTGCCACAATAAATATTGTTGGTGGCTTCGTGGTGACCAAACGTATGTTAAAAATGTTTAGAAGATAAGGGGCGCATTGATGGAATTTTCTCAAGGGTTAATTAGCGCAGCTTATATTGTTGCCGCATTATTATTTATTTTTAGTTTGTCGGGGTTAAGTAAGCAAGAAACGGCTGAAACAGGCAATTGGTATGGTATCACCGGTATGGCGGTGGCGTTAATTGCAACTATAGCTGATCCACGTGTCGATAATGTTTTAGTGATATTTATTGCCATGTCAGTGGGCGCATTTATCGGTTTACATTTAGCTAAAAAAGTTGAAATGACACAAATGCCAGAGCTGGTTGCTATTTTACATAGCTTTGTTGGTTTAGCTGCTGTTTTAGTTGGCTATAACAGTTATTTTGAAATGGATCATTCATTAGCGTTTAACCTAACCGACACCCAACAAATGGCGACCAACATTCATTTAGTTGAAGTATTCTTAGGTGTTTTTATTGGCGCGGTAACCTTTACGGGGTCAATTGTTGCTTTTGCTAAATTACGCGGTGTTATTAGCTCTTCAGCACTGATGTTGCCACATCGTCATAAGTTAAACTTAATAGCAGGTATTGTTACTTTAGTTTTACTTATTAGCTTTGTTCAAAGTGATGGCGCTATTAATCCATTGTACATGATGACCTTTATTGCACTTGTCTTTGGTTGGCATTTAGTTGCTTCAATTGGCGGTGCTGATATGCCTGTTGTTGTCTCTATGCTCAATTCTTATTCTGGCTGGGCAGCCGCAGCCGCAGGTTTTATGCTTAACAACGATTTGTTAATTGTAACCGGCGCTTTGGTGGGGTCATCAGGGGCAATACTGTCATACATTATGTGTAAGGCGATGAATCGTTCTTTTATTAGTGTCATTGCGGGAGGTTTTGGTACCGATGTTGTTATCGATAACGATACTGATTATGGCGATCACATTGAAATAAATGCCGAGGCTGTGGCTGATATGTTATGCGGAGCTAAATCCGTTATTATTACGCCAGGTTATGGTATGGCTGTAGCGCAAGCGCAATATCCTGTTTATGAAATGACTCAAGCGTTAAAAGCGAAAGGGATAGATGTGCGTTTTGCTATTCATCCTGTTGCAGGGCGCTTGCCTGGGCATATGAATGTTTTATTAGCAGAAGCAAAAGTCCCCTATGATATTGTTTTTAGCATGGATGAAATTAACGATGACTTCCCTACAACTGATGTGGTTTTAGTGATTGGCGCAAATGACACGGTAAATCCAGCGGCTGCAGAAGATCCAACCAGCCCTATTGCTGGTATGCCGGTGCTAGAAGTATGGAATGCCAAACAAGTGATTGTCTTTAAACGTTCAATGAGTACCGGTTATGCTGGGGTTCAAAACCCATTATTCTTTAAAGAAAATACTCAGATGTTATTTGGTGATGCAAAAGACTCTGTTGAAAAAATATTTAAAGCGCTGTAATTAACTTTAGATTGAGTAACAAAAACCAGTGATCTTTCACTGGTTTTTTTTGCTTAGCACTATTTTTTTGCTTAGCACTAATAGAGTCTAACGCTACTATTACTTTGTTTGTTATGATAATTAACAACAATATTAAACGATGAGAAAGATACTTTGATAGAACAATGGTTAGGAACAATCAACGGTTATTTATGGGGAAGTATCCTTATCTATTTACTGACTGGTTGCGGTATTTGGTTTACTTGGCGATTAAAATGCCTACAAATAACTCATTTTACACATATGTTCACGTTACTTAGGCTTAGTCGAAAAACTGACAGCCATGGTATCTCTTCTTTTCAAGCCCTATGTACATCGCTTGCTGCTCGTGTGGGTACAGGAAACTTAATGGGGGTTGCGGTTGCTATAACCTTAGGTGGCGCTGGTGCTGTTTTTTGGATGTGGCTTATTGCTTTAGTTGGCATGGCAACTGCTTTTGCAGAAAGTGCCCTCGGGCAGCTTTATAAAGAAAAAGATAGCAACGGAAATTTCCGTGGTGGTCCTGCTTATTACATGAGTAAAGGGCTAAAAAGCAAAAAGCTTGCCGTGACTTTCTCTCTGTGTTTATTTTTTGGTTATGGATTTGTTTTTAGCTCAGTGCAAGCACACTCAATTACCAGTGCTTTTGATGGTTCATTTGGTATTAATCCGTTATTTACCGGTATTGCTATTACGATAGCGACTGCTTTTATTGTTTTTGGTGGTTTGAAAAATATCGCACGTTTTGCGGAAATAACCGTACCTTTTATGGGGCTTGCCTATTTATTGGTGTGTCTAGCGGTTATATTTTTAAATATTGAAAAAATTCCTGGCATTATTAGTGACATAATCGCTTCTGCTTTTGGCTTAAAAGAAGCAGGAAGTGGCTTGGTGGGCGCAGCAATTGTGCAGGGGATAAAACGCGGGCTCTATTCTAATGAAGCGGGGATGGGGAGTTCTCCTAATGCTGCTGCAGCTGCCGTTCCCTATCCGCCACATCCTGTTTCACAAGGTTATATACAAATGCTTGCTGTGTTTTTTGACACCATTGTTATTTGTTCTTGTACCGCTTTCCTTATTTTATTATTTAAAGAAACGGGTAGCGATGCACAAGGGATACAATTAACTCAGCAAGCGTTAGCTTATCAAGTGGGCGCATGGGGTAGCGATTTTATTACTATCGCCATTTTACTGTTTGGCTTCACCTCAATTGTTGCCAACTTTGCTTATGCTGAAAATAATTTGAAGTATTTAAATATGGATAATCCACTTGGGCATTGGTTTTTACGCTGTGGATTTTTGGCGATGTTAATTTTTGGTTCGGTAGCGAGTTTACCGCAAGTTATTGCTTTAGCAGATTTATCAACAGGGCTTATGACAGTTGTAAATGTCACGGCTTTATTACTCTTGTCTAAAGTTGTGGTGAGTATTACTCAAGACTATCACCAGCAACATAACCAAGGAAAATTGCCAAGTTATAAGCCAAGTGAAAGTGAGCATAGTCGATTTAATTTAACGAAAGGTATTTGGCAAAAATAGTCTGATGAATAATCTTTAATCTATGCTAGAATGCGCGCCTTAATTTTTGGTTTCGTTTTTTTTGATAAGTGGTGATATATGAGTGTTGATGCAATAGGGTTGTCGGCTGAACTATTAAAGGCAGTTAAAGCCTGTGGTTATAAAACGTTGACGCCTGTTCAGCAGCAAGCTATACCGCTTATTCGTTCGGGTGTTGACCTGTTAGCGAGTGCGCAAACAGGTACCGGTAAAACCGCGGCTTTTAGCTTACCTATACTAGAAGCTTTAGCTAAGATCCCGAGTGATAATAATTCATCAAAAACCATTCGTGCACTTATTTTAACACCAACGCGAGAGCTTGCTCAGCAAGTCGCTCGTAATATCGAAAGCTACAGCGAATTTTTACCGCTAAGCTGCGGTGCCGTTTATGGTGGTGTAAATATGCCTCCACAAACTAAAATGTTAAAGCAAGGTGTTGATGTACTTGTTGCTACACCCGGTCGTTTACTTGAACACTTAGTGGCGAGAAATGTTGATTTATCACAAGTTAAATTTCTTGTTTTAGATGAAGCTGACCGTATGTTAGATATGGGCTTTTTAAATGATATTCAGCAACTCATTAGTGTTATTAAGCAAAAACATCAAACGCTAATGTTTTCAGCCACTTTTTCAAATAAAGTTAAAACACTGGCTAAACAAGTTTTACATACACCAAAAACGTTGGAAGTATCTCGCCAAAACTCAACGTCAGGTAAAGTTAAACAATCTGTTTATTGGGTTTCAGAAACGCGTAAATGCGAATTACTCTCTGAATTGATTGGTGTGAATAACTGGAAGCAAGTGCTTGTTTTTGCTGGTACTAAAGAAAGTGCCAATATACTCGCTAAAGAACTAAAGCTTGATGGTATCAAATCAGCATTGTGTCATGGTGATAAAACTCAAGGCGCAAGAAACAAAGCCTTAGAACAGTTTACGGAAGGAAAAGTACGTGTTTTAGTTGCTACAGATGTTGCTGCACGTGGTTTAGATATTCCAGACTTACCGTACGTTGTTAACTTTCATCTACCTTACCTTGCAGAAGATTACGTACATCGTATTGGTCGTACGGGCCGAGCAGGGAAGTCAGGGACAGCAATTTCATTAGTTAGTCCTAAAGATGAGCAATTTTTAGAAAACATCGAAGCGTTAATTGGTCGTACTTTTGAGCGTACTATTGTTCCAGGTTATGAGCTAGAACGCCCATTACCTGCTCAATATGCTGAGAAAGAAGATAAGCCATTAAAGAAAAGCCGCTATAAAGCGACTCAAGAGAAAAACCAATTAATTGCGCGTAAAAAAGAGGAAAGTAAACCTTCATCTATACGACGTGCAAAAGTGGCGAAAAAAGCCAAACCAGCACCTACGGGCAAACGTAGATAATTCACTTTTTAAGTAGTACTTATGGCACATACTTTAGTTGACATACCTTTCGAGCAACGCCATGAGTGCTGGTTTTGTGGTGAGCCATCAGAATTAATTTTTGGCTTTCCACATCAATATTTTCTCGTCTTTGACTGCTCTCATCCTCCTTTATCAGTACCTAGCTGTCGTGAATGCACTTCTTTTGCAAGAAAGGCAAAGCAACATTCTATTTGGGCTGTTGGTAATAATGTGAAACGCTTTTTAGCGCAAACTTATCAAAAAGATTTAGCGATTGGCAGCAACTGGACTAAAGAAGAGCTAGCCGATAGTGAGTTTGAAACGGGCAACTTTGTTGGTTTTCAAAAAAGTGCTTGGATGATGTATGAAATTGCCAAACAACGCTTGAATTACCAAGGGTGGATATTGTCACTTGAAGGGGTTGAATTAAATGTCGATTACATTGGCACTGAGTTTATCTTTGACGGTGTCACTTATCCAAGTGTTGATATTGCTATTGAACACTTTATTGAGACCTATGATTTATCGGCAGAAATTTTTAAAGCCGCACTCTCAGTTGTCGGTATGCATAAATTTAGCAAGGCGGTAAAGTTTTGCCGCTTACTTATTGGTAGAACGCCAGAACAACAGAAGCTGGCGTTACGCTATTTTAAAGAAGATGAGAAGTTGGGCTAATTTTTCTTTTAACTTATTGCTTCTAAACTAAACTGAGTTTACGGTCTTTAAATATCTTTCTTTGGTAAAGGGCTTTGTCAGCACGTTTAAAGAAGCTTGTTTGTGTATCCATTGTGTTCATAAATGTGTGCCCTAAACTACAGCTCACCTGATAGTTTGATAATAAAGAATCCCGTGTCATTGCTCTATATATCCGCTGTTCAATAACCATCAACGAATCAAGCGTGGCATCTTCAACAATAATTGAAAATTCATCGCCACCAAAACGAAATAAACTATCTGAGTCACGAACACTTTCTTTAAGCGCTAAAGAAAATTGTATTAAGACTTCGTCACCAATATTGTGTCCATAAGTGTCGTTAATCAATTTAAATTTATCGAGATCACAGACAATTAAACCCACTTTACTGCGTTGGCGGTTTGCATGGTGCATGGCACGTTTTAACTGTTCATCAAAACACCGACGGTTATTTAACGAAGTTAACCCATCTTGCATAGCTAACTGCAGTGCCTCTTGATAGCGTAAGGCATTATTTAACGGATGAATTAAATACTGATGTAGTTCATTAAGTATTTTAAAATTGGTAATGCTGATCGGCGAATTAATCGCATAAGTTAACGTGCCAATAAATTTTTTGTTCAATTTCAATTCAAATACACGCTCATTTTTACCTTGCCTACTTCCTCTTATTGATGCGCTAATGTCACCTTTTTTAAAATATAATCCTGAAAAGTCGACATACTTAGCTGCTTCCATCGCAAAAATATTGAGTAAGCGGTCAAGCTCTAATGAGGTTTGGAGTTGTTCCATCAACGCTAGCTTTCTATTAGAATTATCATGGTCAGGACTATCGAACACTTTAAAAGCGTTAAATTGAAATCCCTGATTATCTACTAAATTTAATGTCTGCATATCGTCACCTGATTATTTTATCAATTAGGGTTAAGCAATTTTCATACCTAAAATTTATTTTATTTATTGTTTTTTAGTGTATTGATATTAAATGAATTTATATTAAGAAAAACTTTGTCGAATTTTTGACAAATGATTACTGGCAATGAGTTGCCGCTGTCAAACTACCGATAATTGTTTTAGACTCAAAGATGAACGATATATTTCTTATAAACTTATTACCGATGTGCATTATAAAATAAGGATTTTTTGTGACAGGTCATTTTGAACTCTTAGCTATTCTATCAAGTGCTGTACTTATCGTTTGGCTATTCCGCCGTTTACATTTACCAGCCATTTTAGCCTACTTAGTGGCAGGTATGCTGGTTGGAGATCATGGCTTATCGTTGGTGCAGGACCAAGTTGACTACGATCACTTCGCTGAGTTGGGTATTGTCTTTTTACTTTTCACCCTAGGTTTAGAATTCTCATTACCTAAATTAATTGCAATGCGTCACTTAGTATTAGCGGTCGGCAGTTTACAAGTGGGTATATCGTTAGTTTTTTTTATGGGCATTGCTTTATTTTTTGGCCAGACATTTGCGAGTTCCTTGGTGATAGGCGGAATAATCGCGCTTTCTTCTACAGCCATTGTTATTCGACAATTGAGCGAAACGGGGGCAATGAAACGAAAGTCGGGGCAGTTGTCTGTGGCTATTTTGCTTTTTCAGGATGTTGCCGTTGTTCCCTTATTAATTATTATTCCTATGTTTGCTCAAGAATCAGATACCTCAATGGCTGTAGAGCTTATGATTGCTTTAGTAAAAGGTGTATTTGTTGTCACTTTATTAATGTTTGCGGGTAAGTGGCTTTTACCACGCTTATTTAATTTAGTTGCACAAGTAAGGACAGATGAGTTGTTTGTTTTAACGACTTTGCTGGTAACCTTAGTCGCTTCGTCATTAACACAATGGTTTGGTTTATCAATGGCTTTAGGGGCTTTTCTTGCCGGGATGATGCTTGGGGAAAGCCAATATAAACATCAGCTTGAAGCTGATATTCGTCCCTATCGAGATATTTTACTTGGGCTGTTTTTTGTTACCGTCGGTATGAAGCTCGATATTGGTATTGTCTACGCTTCACCTTTTACCATTCTCGGCGTTATGGTGAGTTTTATGGTCGTGAAAATACTCATTATTGCCTTTCTAGCACAACGAGCTGGAGAAGCGTCTAAAGATGCGTGGGCAGCAGGTTTTATGCTGGCGCAGATGGGGGAGTTTGGTTTTGTGCTTATTGCTTTAGCTAATCAGGTTAAATTACTACCCGTTGAAACCGCTTCTATTTTATTAGGTGCCGGGGTTTTGAGTATGGCGATAACACCTTATATGATTAACAATGCCCGTCGTTGGTCGTTGCTGCTCAGTAATGAAAAACCGATAGAGACCGACCATTTAACTGAACTGCCCGAGCAAACAGAATTAAGTGATCATGTGATTATTTGTGGTTTTGGCCGTATTGGTCAAACTGTGAGTCGCTTTTTAAAACAAGAATCTATCAAATTTGTTGCTATAGATATAGATCCCTTACGCACATCTAAAGCGAGGGACGCTGGCGAGAATGTACTCTTTGGTTCATCAAGACAAACTGAATTGCTACAAGCGGCTCATTTATCACAAGCTAAACTGGTCGTGATCGCTTTTGGTGAAGATAAACAGTCGCTTGAGGTTATTCAAAAAGTTAGATCACTCTCACCTGATGTGCCAATTCTCGTACGCACTCGAAATGACGACCAACTTCAAGCATTACAGGAAGCGGGGGCTAACCAAGTTGTTCCAGAGAGCTTAGAGGGTAGTCTTATGCTTGTATCACAAGTGTTATCGTTAACAGGCGTTCCTTTCTCTCGTATCATACGCCGAGTACAAAAAGAACGTAAAGACCACTACAGCCATTTACATGGCTTTTTTCAAGGGGAGCATACAGACATGAGCCCTGAAGCAATGGACCGCATTGAATTTGCAAATGCAATAATACTGACCGAAAATTCTTTTGCTATTGGTCACTCAATAGCATCACTGAACTTATCAACAAAAAGGGTTACGGTGGTGGCGCTTCGCCGCAATGATGTTGAAACAGAACAACCAGATGGAGCGACTATCCTTCAGGCACAAGATACATTGATCGTTCGTGGCAAGCCTAGACGAGTTGAGCGAGTTGAACGATTTGTGCAAGAAGGTGGCTAAGGTGACTTTTAAGCAAATATAACGAGCACTCTTTATAGTGACAAAAATTTTCGAATCGCCGTTTCTTGCTCCATAGCATCTTCAAAACCTAACTTAATTAATTGGCGGCAATAGTTTTTTTCAAATAATAAATAACTCACAATACTCGACTCTGAGTCATTAGAAATGCCTACGCTGCGTAATAATAAACGTATAGACAGTGGTAAGTCTGAAAAATAATCTACGGCGATAGCGTTAAAGTCATGACTTGGATTAATCAGAAAAGACGATATAGGTTTTAAGCCATCTTTTTCTTTTCTCACTTCTGGCGGTATAAGCTTTATTGTTTCGTTAATTCGCTCTAAGCGTTCTATGTCACTGTGCAACGTATCTGAAAAAATAGTATCAAGTAAATGACCAGCCACAGTCGATGTTGTTGGTGGATGAGGGTTGTTTACTTTACTATGAAGTGGGGCTTTAGGTTGATCAACACCAATAATAAATAGGTTTTCTCCACCTAAATGTATGGCTGGACTTAAGGGGGAAAGCTGATGTATAGAGCCATCACCATAATGCTCTTGGCGAATTTTTATCGAAGGAAATACCAATGGGATAGCAGCAGAGGCCATTAAGTGCTCACTGTTAATTTGACAAGGCTCACCACGACGTTTAGCCCTAAACCATGGCGAAATAGACTCTTCTGATTGATAAAAACTGATTGAATCCCCATTACTATAGCTTGATGCAGTAATAGAAACCGCTGATAAGTAACCGCGTATAATATTGGCGTCGATGCGCTTAAAGTCAACAACCATATTTAGCATGTCACGAAGTGGCGCATTGTTTAGTAAACTACGCGCACTTTTATTCGCATAATCAGCTTGGAAACTAGCGAGCATACCTTTAGCTAAATGAGAAAAAACTCTGATACCGTCGCTATGATAAACTCTACTGGTATTAATGTTTTTCCAGACCCATTCAAGCTTCTTTACCCCAAGATGAAAGCATGACGAGTAACATGCCAATGCTGTGGTATTGATGGCACCAGCAGAAGTACCACATATAATAGGAAAGGGGATACCATGATTTCTTGGAACAAATTTGGATATTGCAGAAAGTACGCCTACTTGATAAGCCGCTCGGGCCCCACCACCAGTAAGTATTAAAGCATTCTTACTGTCTTTATAATTTCTCTTGGTTAACATGTAAATCGCAATTTTATTAATATGAGTATAGTTTAATCAGTTTCATAGCGCTGTGCTAGGGCTTAGTGAGTGAAAAATAGGTTTGGAAGAAAATAGGTGAAAAAAAAACCTGCAGAAGCAGGTTTTTTAAATGACATAGAATTATTATCTAGTAAAACTGTACACTTGGTTTAACAAATAACGTCTACTAAAGAATAAGTTTAGCTGCTAACACGTTCGTTAGCTGCGTCTATCAATGGTTGCGATCCGGCTTGCAAAATAGTTAAGTTAGCTGAGACAACTTTCTTTGGTAATTTTGAAATCATCAAAGAACCTGTTTTAACTGAACCCTGAGACGATGCAAACGCCAACAGATTCTGTCCATTACACTCAATACCTTTAAAGATACTACGAATTTTTAATCTATTCGTTTTTAAAAATGTACGCATGCGTTTTTTGTCGTCCGCAGCAACATACTGACAAATACTTTGTGCAATGTTAGATGCTTGTGCTTTCGGCGCCGATACAACAGACGTCAGTGTTAAAATAGTGATGGTAGAAGCTAGTAATAATTTTTTCATTTTAGTAACCTTTTAATAAATTTAGTTAGTAAAGGAAAAAACCACGGGATGTACCTTGTATAACGAGGTGACTCCGCTGTCATAGGATCTACATTATAAAAACATAAATCCCTTAGACCGGTGGTTTTGCGTAACACGATTTCACGTGTTTTGCCTTTTCTTTGTCTCTTTTAGTATTGCTAATTGAGTAATTAAATGCAAGACAAATGTGCAAAATTGTAAAGGTGAGCGACTACTTATTTAAAATTAATTGTTTTCTATGGTTATATTTCACAAGTAAAACAAGAACTTAATTAAAAAGTATCTATTGTTTATAAATTATGGCGATTTTTAGCAGAGGTGAAAATTTGTAACAAAAAAGAGAGTCATCTCTCTTCTTTGTTTTTTTCTGGTAAACAGGTGGTGTTTAATTGTTAAAATTTCATTTCAGGGACATTATTGGGTACAATTAATTCACCTTCAGTGAGTTTTATAATTTCTTCAACACTTACACCTGGCGCGCGCTCTAATAAATGGAATTTACCGTCTTTAATTTCAATAAAAGCTAAATCAGTCAGTACTCTTTTAATGCAACCTTTACCGGTTAATGGCAAAGTACAGTTAGAGAGTAATTTTGACACGCCATGCTTTGATGCATGGGTCATGGTAACAATAATGTTATCAGCACCAGCAACTAAATCCATTGCGCCGCCCATGCCTTTTATGAGTTTACCGGGGATCATATACGAAGCGATGTTACCGTTTACATCAACTTCAAAAGCGCCAAGTACGGTCAAGTCGACATGACCACCACGGATCATTGCAAAAGACTCTGCGCTATCAAAGACAGAAGCGCCTTTTGCCATAGTGACTGTTTGTTTACCTGCATTAATTAAGTCGGCGTCAATCTCATCTTCAGTGGGAAATTGTCCCATGCCGAGTAAGCCATTTTCAGACTGCAACATAACTTCTATTCCTGCTGGAATGAAGTTAGCAACGAGTGTTGGAATGCCGATACCTAAATTAACGTAATATCCGTCTTGTAATTCTTGTGCTACGCGTTGTGCTAGTTGTTCTCTTGATAAAGCCATGATTAAACCTCCAAAATTATTTTATGACTGAGCAATACGAACAGTGCGTTGTTCAATGCGTTTCTCAAATGACCCTAGAATAAGGCGATCAACGTAAATACCTGGGGTATGAATTTGGTCGGGGTCTAACTCACCAGGTTCAACAATTTCTTCAACTTCAACAACGGTAATTTTACCTGCTGTTGCTGCCATGGGATTAAAGTTTCGTGCTGTTTTTCTATAAACCAAGTTACCGTAACGGTCAGCTTTCCATGCTTTAATAATAGCAAAGTCGCCTTTAATGGCAGGTTCAAGGATATACATTCTTCCCTCAATTTCACGCTCTTCTTTACCTTCTGCTACGGGCGTTCCGTAACCTGTTGCTGTAAAGAAAGCGGGTATACCAGCACCACCGGCTCGCATTTTTTCAGCGAGTGTGCCTTGTGGTGTCAGTTCTACTTCTAATTCTCCATTCATCATTTGGCGTTCAAACTCAGCGTTTTCACCCACATAAGAAGCAACGATTTTTTTGATTTGACGGTCTTGTAGTAATACACCTAAACCAAAATCGTCAACACCACAATTATTTGAAACAAGTGTTAACGCTTTAGTACCTTTACGTTTTATTTCACTAATTAGGTTCTCTGGAATACCACATAAACCAAAGCCACCTGAAATAACAGTCATACCGTCTTCAAGTCCTGCCATCGCTTCTTCGTAGCTTGATACTACTTTGTCAAATCCGGCCATTATTCAATCCTCATTAAATTGATATCTGCGGTGTATTTATAATACACTGCTATTTTTTATTATATTTATGCTTGTGCGCGGTACGCATTAGACACTTTAGATGAAGGTGTTTTACCTAATTTATCACTGATAAACCAACCAGCACGTACTAATTTATCTAAATTGATACCCGTATCAATATTCAAACCATTCAATAAATAAACAACATCTTCAGTAGCAACATTACCAGAAGCGCCTTTAGCATAAGGGCAACCACCTGAACCCGCAATGGCACTGTCAATAACAGCAATGCCATTTTGTAAAGCAGTGTAAATGTTAGTTAACGCCTGACCATAAGTATCATGAAAATGAACAGCTAGCTTAGCTTTTGGTACACGGGCACTTACCGCTTGCAGCATCTTCTGTACGCTCATCGGAGTACCGACACCAACAGTATCGCCAAGCGATATTTCGTAACAGCCCATCTTGTAAAGTTTTTCAGCAACTTCAGCGACTTTCTGTGGATCAACTTCACCTTCATAGGGACAGCCAACCACACAAGACACATAGCCACGTACTGGTATATTCGCTTGTTTTGCTGCGGTCATTATCGGTTCAAACCGTTCGAGACTTTCGGCAATAGAACAGTTAATATTTTTCTGGCTAAAGGCTTCAGAAGCGGCACCAAATATGGCAACTTCATTAGCATTTACCGCAACAGCAGCTTCAAAGCCTTTCATATTAGGAGTGAGAGCTGCGTAAGTGACACCTTTTTTTCGCGCTATACCATTGAAAACATCACTCGATGTTGCCATTTGTGGCACCCATTTCGGTGAAACAAAGCTGCCACTTTCAATGTAATTGACTCCGGCTTCGCTGAGCAAATTTATCAAGGCTATTTTATCTTCTGCGCTAATCTGTTGTTTTTCATTTTGTAAGCCGTCACGTGGGCCAACTTCAACGATTTTTACTTGTTTAGGTAATTCATTATTAGCAAAAGAACTCATTATACTTCCTCTGGCGTAAAAGCAAGTAACTCACTGCCGCCATCAACCATGTCACCTTCGGCGTAAAATAAGGTATCAATGGTACCGTCTTCAGGGGCTCTAATGGTGTGCTCCATTTTCATCGCTTCCATGATCATCAATGGTTGGTCTTTAGCGACTTTATCACCGGCGTTCACTAACACGCTGACCATAGTACCGTTCATGGGTGCTAATAGGCCGCCATGATTATCATCAGCATTATTGTCGCCGCAATCAGGCTTAATGTTAATAAAGTTAAAAACACCGTTTTGACGATATAAACTTATTTGGTCACCTGAGCTCGAGATATTATGGGCGATGGTGGCTTGGCTGCGATAGCCATCAATACTTACATGCAATGTATCGCCTTCAATTCTACCTTGGCAATCAACGGTGCGACCACTGACAGAAATTAAATAATAACTTCGATCACCTTGACGCTTTTGTTCAACGGTAACAGGGTATTCAATGTCGTTATGGGCAAGTACTACTTGGTGATTATGTGCTTCGTTAGAGCGCCATGCCGAGGTATTATTCCAAGGAGAAAAAGGATCCGTGGTTGTCGCCGCTTTTATTTTCGCTTGTTCAGCCAATGAAAGTACTAAATAAAGCGCTGCCATGGGTAATTCGTCAGCTAAGGATTGCTCGTTATCGTGAAATATTTCACTGTCATATTTTTCAATGAAACTGGTATCTATTTCTTCATTTATAAACGGTTTTGACGTCGCTAAGTTATAAAGAAAATCAATATTGGTCGTTACACCTTTAATACGGTATTCCGATAAAGCTTTTGTTAAACGTTGTAATGCTTTTTCACGATTCTCATCCCAGACAATCAGTTTGGCGATCATCGGATCGTAAAAGACACTTACTTCATCTCCTTGACGAACCCCCGTATCAACACGAACATGCGCGCTTTCTGCTGGTGGTTGTAAAAAGTCTAGTGTACCCGTAGCCGGTAAGAAATCATTATTTGGGTCTTCAGCGTAAATACGCGCTTCAAAAGAATGACCATTAATCACTAACTGCTCTTGAGTTTTTGGCAAAACTTCACCAGCAGCAACTCTGAGCTGCCATTCTACTAAGTCTTGGCCGGTGATCATTTCAGTCACCGGATGTTCAACTTGTAAGCGGGTATTCATTTCCATAAAGTAGAATGAACCGTCAACGTCGAGTAAAAATTCGACCGTGCCCGCGCCTTGATAACCGATAGCTTGGGCAGACTTTATCGCTGATTCACCCATGGCTTTGCGCAATGCTTCACTCATTTTGAAAGCTGGCGCTTCTTCAATAACTTTTTGATGACGGCGTTGCACTGAACAATCACGTTCAAATAAATAAACAGCATGTTCATGGTTATCACAAAAAACTTGGATTTCAACATGGCGAGGCTGTGTTAGATACTTTTCAACCAGCATTCTGTCATCACCAAAGGACGACATTGCTTCTCGCTTAGCGGCAGAAAATCCTTCACTAAATTCAGCTTCGCTCCACACTTGACGCATGCCTTTACCACCACCACCGGCGGTCGCTTTTAATAAAACAGGATATCCCATATCGTCGGCCGCTTTTTTAATAACAGCTTCCGATTGGTCGTCGCCATGATAGCCAGGTACTAAAGGCACATTGGCTTTTTCCATGATGTTTTTAGCGGCTGATTTTGACCCCATCGCTTCAATGGCAGCAACAGGAGGACCAATAAAAACAATGTTTTCATCACTACAACGGCGACAAAAATCAGCATTTTCTGAGAGAAAACCATAACCTGGATGAATCGCTTGAGCGCCTGTACGCTTTGCTGCATCAATCACTTTTTCAGATAATAAGTAGCTTTCACGAGAAGGCGAAGGGCCTAGATAAATAGCTTCATCAGCCATGTTGACATGAAGCGAGTCGGCGTCGGCGTCAGAATATACAGCAACGGTTAAAATACCCATTCTGCGGGCTGTTTTGATTACACGACAGGCGATTTCACCACGGTTGGCAATAAGAATTTTTGTAAACATTTTAGCTGTTTTAGGTGTTAATGGAGACATGTTTTTATCCTTCACTCGTCGGTTCTTTTAGCCAGCTTGCTGGTCGTTTTTCAAAAAAAGCAGTTAAGCCTTCTTGGCCTTCATCTGAAACGCGAATTGACGCGATACGTTCACTGGTCATGCTAAGTAATTCAAAATTAATGTCTTGATAAGCCACATCCAAGGCAAGTTGCTTTGCTTGACGAACGGCTTGCGGGCCATTACTTAATACGGTAGTCACCATATTGTTTACTGTGTTTTCTAATTCGTCTACACTCACTATTTCATCAACTAAACCTAACTGTTGCGCTTTGTCAGCAAAAAAGCGTTCTGCGGTTTGAAAGTATCGACGACTCGCTTTTTGGCCAATCGCATTAACAACATAAGGGCTAATCGTTGCTGGAATTAAACCCAATTTAACTTCACTAAGACAAAAGCTGGCTTTGTTGCTGGCAATAACAATGTCACAACAACTCGCTAGACCTACCGCGCCGCCAAAAGCAGCACCTTGAATTTGGGCAATGGTTGTTTGTGGCAGAAAATTTAGCGCTCGTAACATCTGAGCAAGTGCATTTGCATCGCTTAAGTTTTCTTCATAAGAATAGCTAGCCATGCGTTTCATCCAACCTAGGTCAGCGCCTGCAGAAAAGCTTTTGCCCGTTGATGCCAAAATCATCACATGAATATCGTCACGTGTGGCTATATTCATAAAAATCACTGTTAATTGGGCAATAATTTTGTCATCAAAGGCATTGTGTTTATCAGGGTTATTTAAAGTAACTGTTGCTACCCCATAACGGTCTACGTTAAGTAATACGTGACCCGAATTGATATCTGGTAATGGTGTCATAGTTCTCAGCCCTACATTCTAAAGATACCAAACTTGGTATCCTCAATAGGTTTGTTCAATGATGCGGAAAGGGCGAGACCTAATATTTGGCGAGTATCAGCAGGGTCAATAATACCATCATCCCATAAACGGGCTGAGGCATAATAAGGGTGACCTTGGTGCTCATAAGTATCAATAATCGGTTGTTTGAAGTCGGCTTCTTCTTGCTCGCTCCATTGCTCACCTAATTTGTCTTTTTGATCGCGCTTAACTTGAGCCAAAACGCCAGCTGCTTGTTCGCCGCCCATCACAGAAATACGGGCATTGGGCCACATAAATAAGAAACGAGGATCGTAAGCACGGCCACACATACCATAGTTACCCGCGCCAAAACTACCACCAATTAATACGGTAAATTTTGGGACTTGTGCGGTTGCAACGGCAGTCACCATTTTTGCGCCATGTTTAGCAATACCACCGGCTTCATATTGCTTTCCAACCATAAATCCGGTTATGTTTTGTAAGAAAACTAAAGGGATTTTTCGTTGTGCACATAACTCAATAAAGTGAGCGCCTTTTTGTGCAGATTCGCCAAAAAGAATACCGTTATTCGCGATTATACCAACGGGGTAGCCAAAAATACGAGCAAAGCCACACACTAAGGTTGTACCATAAAGGGCTTTAAATTCATCAAAATTACTGCCATCGACAACACGTGCGATAATTTCACGAATATCGAATGGCTGGCGAGCATCTTTGGGTACAACGCCATATATTTCTTGTGCGTCGTAAGCCGGTTCAACAATAGGCTGAATATTCATTGTGACGGGTTTAACACGATTTAAATTACCCACAACATTGCGGGCAATTTCTAAAGCATGGTGGTCATTTTGTGCATAATGGTCGGCGACCCCAGAGGTGCGACAATGTATATCAGCGCCACCTAAGTCTTCAGCGCTAACAACTTCACCCGTTGCGGCTTTTACCAGCGGAGGACCCGCTAAAAATATGGTACCTTGTTCTTTAACGATTATCGACTCGTCTGCCATTGCTGGTACATAAGCACCACCTGCAGTACATGAGCCCATAACAACAGCAATTTGTGGAATAGCTTGTGCAGACATATTCGCTTGATTAAAGAAAATACGACCAAAGTGTTCTTTATCAGGAAATACTTCATCTTGGTTGGGAAGGTTAGCGCCACCAGAGTCGACCAAATAAATACAAGGTAAGTTATTTTCTTGTGCAATCGTTTGCGCGCGGAGATGTTTTTTAACGGTAAGTGGGAAATAGGTTCCACCTTTTACGGTGGCATCGTTTGCAACGATAACGCACTCTTGTCCACCGACTCGGCCAACACCGGTGATAATACCTGCAGCAGGGACATCTGCGTCATAAACTTCATAAGCGGCGAGTTGAGATAATTCTAAAAATGGTGAGCCTGCATCAAGTAGGGCATTAACACGGTCGCGCGGTAATAATTTACCACGTGATAAATGACGTTCCCGACTGCGCTGCCCGCCACCCAGTTTTATTTGTTCAAGCTTTACTTTTAGATCATCGACTTGAACTTGCATATGTGCAGCGTTTTCAATGAATTCAGGGCTGCGTACATTTATTTTTGAAATTATTTTAGCCACGATATTTGCCTTTATTATAGAGGTTTATCAGTAAGAACATCAGGTTTAATGCTGCAAGCTTAGATGAGAGTAGTGCGGCTCTCATCTATTTCTCTTTCAATAGAAAGATTGTTTGCAGGTTATTACGTTATTTAGACTCAGCGAATAACTCTCGACCAATGAGCATGCGACGAATTTCAGAAGTACCTGCGCCAATTTCATATAATTTAGCATCACGTAACAAACGACCTGCTGGAAATTCATTGATATAACCATTACCACCGAGTAATTGAATTGCATCTAAGGCCATTTTTGTCGCTAATTCTGCGGCAACTAAAATAACACCCGCAGCATCTTTACGCGTAGTTTCACCACGATCTGCCGCTTGTGCACATAAATAAGCATACGATTTAGCTGCATTCATTTGGGTGTACATATCAGCAACTTTGCCTTGAATTAATTGGAACTCACCAATAGATTGACCAAATTGCTTGCGGTCATGAATATAAGGAACAACTAAGTCCATACACGCATCCATAATCCCTAGTGGGCCACCTGTTAAAACAATACGCTCGTAATCAAGACCAGACATTAAGACACGAACGCCTTTGCCTTCTTCACCTAAAATGTTTTCTGCAGGTACTTCACAATCTTGAAAAACTAATTCACACGTGTTTGAACCACGCATACCTAGCTTGTCTAATTTTTGGTGACGAGAAAAACCAGGGAAGTCACGCTCAACGATGAAAGCGGTAATGCCCTTTGAGCCCGCTGCGGTATCAGTTTTTGCATAGATAACATAAACATTGGCATCAGGACCATTGGTGATCCACATTTTGTTGCCGTTTAAAATGTACTTGTCGCCTTTTTTATCAGCGCGCAGCTTCATGCTTACTACATCAGAACCTGCGTTAGGCTCACTCATCGCCAATGCGCCAATATGCTCACCGCTACAAAGTTTGGGTAAATATTTAGCTTTTTGCTCATGTGAACCGTTTTTGTTTAGTTGGTTTAAACAAAGGTTAGACATTGCGCCGTAACTTAAACCTACCGACGCAGAAGCACGTGAAATTTCTTGCATCGCGACCATGTGCTCTAAATAACCTAAACCAGAACCGCCATATTCTTCGTCAACGGTCATGCCAAGTAAGCCTAACTCGCCAAATTTGCGCCATAAATCATTAGGAAATTCATTATCAATATCTATTTGTGCTGCGCGTGGCGCAATTTCGTCACGAGAAAAAGCGTTAACCGAATCGCGGATCATCTCGACAGTTTCGCCTAGATTAAAGTTTAAAGATGAGAAGGTAGAAATCATGTTATTTCCTTAGCTTAGTGAGCTACTTATAGGTTATTAGTTAAGTTTTTATTGTCGATAGCTGATAATGTCGTTAAACAGCTTTCTTCTAAATTTGTTAATTCCATCAATACGACTTTGATGTCATCAAGTTGCTGATATAAATCTGATTTTTTCTGTTCAATAATGTCCATCATTAATTTTAACTGGCTGGCACTGGTATTATCTAAATCGTATAACTCAAAGATACGTCCTGTTTCTGCTAATGAAAACCCTAAGCGTTTTCCGCGTAGAATTAACTTTAGTCGAACTTTATCTCTTTGGTTATAAATTCGAGTTTGTCCTTTACGGGTAGGAGCAAGCAAGCCTTGATCTTCGTAAAAACGAATACTTCGAGTTGTTATATCAAACTCTTTAGAAAGATCACTGATTGAAAAAGTCTGTGCTTTGGGTTCGGCCATGAAAAACTCTACATTTATGTTATGTAGTCACCTTACAGGAAGTTTACGTCAACGTAAAGCAAGGGCTTTTTTCATCGATGATACATGGAATATGCAGTCAATAATTTACACGTTAATTAAAAATATCCAAGACATTATCGCGATTCAAATGACCCCTAAGCCTTAACTCAGTTAATTGATTTGCTCTTACTAAATGATTGCATGTTCAATTAAAGTTTACGTTGGCGTAAACGTCAAATATAAGTTATGGTAATGGGCATTAATTTATCCTTTTTTATTTTTATGTTGGAGAGCTTCATGTCTACTACAGATCCTATTGTTATTGTTTCAGCGTCTAGAACCCCTATGGGTGGTTTTATGGGCGGACTATCTGCTGTTACTTCACCGGACTTAGGTGCAACAGCTATTCGTGGTGCACTTGCTGCTGCAAATATAGCTAACGATCAAGTTGATGAAGTGATCATGGGTTGTGTGCTTCCTGCAGGCTTAAAGCAAGCGCCTGCTCGTCAAGCAGCATTAGCAGCTGATTTAGCGTTATCAACAGTTTGTACCACGATTAATAAAGTGTGTGGTTCAGGTATGAAAGCGGCAATGCAAGCACATGATTCATTAATGGCAGGTTCTATCGATGTTGCTGTTGCTGGCGGTATGGAAAGTATGACTAACGCCCCACACCTTTTACCCAAAGGGCGAAGTGGCATTAAAATGGGGCATGGCCAAATACTTGACCATATGATGACTGACGGTTTAGAAAATGCTTATGACGGTATTGCTATGGGTTGTTTCGCACAAGAAACTGCTGATGACGCTGGTTTTACCCGTGAAGATATGGATGAATACGCAATTCGTTCATTAGCCCGTGCCAATGCAGCAATTGCCGCTGGCGCTTTTGAAAATGAAATTTCACCGGTAACCATTAAATCTCGTCGTGGTGATTCGGTATTCGCTATCGATGAACAACCAGGCAATGCTCGTCCTGATAAAATACCTTCACTTCGTGCTGCTTTTAAAAGAGACGGTACAATTACTGCTGCAAACTCTAGCTCAATTTCAGACGGTGCCGCTGCATTAGTAATGATGAAGCAGTCGGAAGCAGAGAAACGCGGTTTAACCCCTTTATGTAAAATTGTCGCTCATGCAACGCATGCACAAAAACCAGAAGAGTTTACCGTTGCACCTGTTGGCGCGATGAATAAAGTATTAGCAAAAGCGAATTGGACAGCAGCAGATGTTGATTTATGGGAAATTAATGAAGCTTTCGCCATGGTCACCATGCTAGCGATTAAAGAATTAGCTTTAGACGTTGAAAAAGTAAATGTTAACGGTGGCGCCTGTGCACTGGGTCATCCTTTAGGTGCTAGTGGTGCTCGCATCATGGTGACTTTAATTCATGCATTGAAAAACAGAGGCCTTTCTAAAGGTCTCGCATCCCTTTGTATTGGTGGTGGTGAAGCAACAGCTATTGCGGTTGAAATGTTTTAACTACTACTTATTTATATAAAAAAGCCGTAAGTGTTTAAGCACTTGCGGCTTTTTTGTAGCTAAAGGTGGGGCCTTGACCAATTTACATCTTATCGTTATTAGGTATCAGCTAGAATTTTTCAATAGGTAATAAAGAGTGATATTTAGGTGGGTTTACCTATTTCATAAACGGTAATTAAGTAACTGTCTTTGAAAAAAACGAAAAGTAACATCATTATTTATGCCCTGAATCTCTATACTGCTTCGGTGACATGCCTACTGATTTTTTAAACAGTCGTGAGAAATAGTATGGGTCGTTATAACCTAACCCTTCTCCGATTTGCTTAATGGTATGCTGAGTCTTATCGAGATCAAAACAAGCGCGTTGAATCTTCATATTAATGAAATGCTGGATCGGCGAAGTATCAGTGAGTTCTTTAAATTTTTTTGAAAAATGAAATTTAGATAATTTACTGTAATGTGCAAGTGTATCTAAACTTAATTCTTGATGCAGATTATCTCTCATCAAACGTTCGACAGCGTCAATATCAAAAGCTGAACTATTGTTGAAGGCACTCAATCTAAGCTGAAGTGCTAAAAAGCTCAGAGCTTGTTGTAAAATATGGACGGCATGTATCACGTTGGTTGCTGTGTAGCCTCTTCTCCCGAGTGCCAATAAATGGTTAAAGTCTGAGAGAATGTTGCTCAGCACACTAACATGCGCTAAACCATCGTCCATTTTCATTAATAAACGTTGAGCAAAATCGAGTGCTAACGTCCCTTGAAAGTTAATCCAAAAAACGGCGTGTGCTTTATTGTTATTGACTTGATAAGTAAAATCCTGATTTGGCGTTAAAATAACAAGATCGCCCGCACTGACCTCTCTTTTTTTATTTTTATAGTCTAGAATTCCACTACCTGATTGACAGTAAATTAAACAATGGTGAGCCGGTTGACTCTGTTTCATATTAAAGGTTAGGTCTTGCGATGATTTACCCAGAGATAATGGGTATAAACCTTGTGTTAAAGGGTGCTTCTTCAATTTGTTTAGTAAAAATATAGGGATAATTAAACGTATGTCATGTATTTCTGCAGGTTGTTTTTTTGTTAAGTTATCAGCCATGTTTCTTCTCAAACCTACTGTTTTTAAATAAATTATATTGTAGCAATATAATCCATCAAATTAACAATAAAATCAATTTCAACTAGCTATACAGTATGTTCAAATAGAATTATTAAAAATATATATCACAATACAACACTAAAGATACTTTACTGGCTGCGGTATTTATTACTTTGCTGCCAGCATTACCCCTACTATAAGTGAGTTTGCTATGACAACTGAACGTTACCAGTTAAAAAATAAAATTAGAATTGTTACTGCCGCTTCTCTGTTTGATGGCCACGACGCTGCTATTAATATAATGCGCCGAATTTTACAATCAAGTGGTGCAGAAGTTATTCATTTAGGTCATGACCGCAGTGTAGAAGAAGTTGTTAATACTGCAATTCAAGAAGATGCTAACGCTATAGCAATGACCTCTTATCAAGGGGGACATAATGAATACTTTAAATATATGTACGATCTGCTTAAAGAACGTGGCTGTGAGCACATTCGTATAGTAGGTGGTGGCGGTGGTGTTATATTGCCAGATGAAATTAAAATGCTACAAGATTATGGTATTACACGTATTTATTCTCCTGATGACGGTCGTGCACTTGGTTTATTAGGCATGATTGATGACATGCTAGAGCGCTGTGATTTCAAAACGGGCGTTAATGTTAAAAAAGATGATGTGGCAAATTTAAAGAAAAATGATAAACAAGCCATTGCTCGTTTAATTTCAGCAGCAGAAAATGCGCCACAAGAAAATAAAGTGGCATTAGATAAAATTCGTAAAATTGCCTCAGCAAGTAAAACACCTGTCTTAGGCATTACGGGCACGGGTGGTGCCGGTAAATCTTCATTGGTTGATGAATTAATTCGCCGCTTTTTAATGGCAACAGCAGAGAGTAAAATTGCCATTGTCTCGGTTGACCCTTCTAAACGTAAGACCGGTGGTGCGCTACTTGGCGACAGAATTCGTATGAACGCAGTCAATAACGATCGTGTTTATATGCGTTCGCTAGCTACGCGTCAGTCAAACTTAGCTTTATCTGTTTATGTTAATGACACTTTAGAAATTTTAAAAGCGACAGATTTTGATTTAATTATCCTAGAAACCTCGGGTATTGGTCAGTCAGATACAGAAATTGAAGAACATTCAGATGTTTCTTTATACGTTATGACGCCGGAATACGGCGCAGCAACACAATTAGAAAAAATCGATATGCTCGATTTTGCCGATATTATTGCACTTAATAAATTTGACAAACGTGGTGCTTTAGATGCGCTTCGTGATGTGAAAAAACAATATAAACGTAACCGTGGCATGTTTGAAGCGGGTGATGATGAAGTACCGGTATACGGCACTATTGCTTCACAATTTAACGACCGTGGCATGACCGAATTATACAATGCGGTTATTACAGCGTTAAACTCTAAAGTGGGTCTAGTCGTTGGCGATATTTTGTCTACAGAGGGCACATTAGCGAATAAGAGTAGTGTAATTCCAGGGAGTCGTATTCGTTATTTATCTGAGATAGCTGAAAATAACCGTGGATATGACGCCTGGGTTGATAAGCAAACAACGGTTGCACAAAAACTTTACGGTATTCATCAAGCAATTGAAACGGCGAAAGAAACAGATACAGAGGTTTCTGCTGATTTAGTGACGCAACTTGAAGCGTTATATTCACATGTTGAGTTAGATTTAGATCCTAAAAACAAAGTATTGCTTGAGCAATGGGCGACTAAAGTTCAGTGTTATAAAGACCCTGAATTTAAATTTAAAGTTCGTGATAAAGAGTTATCAATACAAACCCATTCTAAATCATTGTCGGGCAGTGATATTCCAAAAATTAGCATGCCTAAATACCAAGGTTGGGGCGATATTCTAAAGTGGAATTTACAAGAGAACGTACCGGGTGAATTTCCGTACACTGCCGGTTTATTCCCATTCAAACGTGAAGGTGAAGACCCTACACGTATGTTCGCAGGTGAAGGTGGCCCGGAACGAACTAACCGTCGTTTTCATTATGTGTCAAAAGGTATGCCGGCGAAACGTTTGTCAACAGCCTTCGACTCAGTAACTTTATACGGTAACGATCCGGCTATTCGTCCTGATATTTATGGGAAAATAGGTAATGCGGGTGTGTCTATTTGTTGTCTAGATGATGCAAAGAAATTGTATTCTGGTTTTGATTTAGCCCATACAATGACCTCAGTTTCAATGACCATTAATGGTCCTGCGCCGATGTTATTAGGTTTCTTCTTGAATACGGCTATTGACCAACAATGTGAGCGTTTCATTACTGAAAATGGTTTAGAAAAAGAAGTTGCTGCCACAATCGCTAAAATTTATAAAGACAAAGGCTGTGAACGTCCAAGTTACCAAGGTGAATTGCCTGAAGGCAACGACGGTTTAGGCTTGATGTTAATTGGTGTAACAGGCGATCAAGTTTTACCTCCTGAAGTCTATCAAGCGATAAAGGCTAAAACGTTAACGCTAGTTCGCGGTACAGTTCAAGCTGATATATTAAAAGAAGATCAAGCGCAGAATACGTGTATATTCTCCACTGAATTTGCGCTGCGTTTAATGGGCGATGTACAAGAATACTTTATTGAAAAAGGTGTGCGTAATTTCTATTCAGTGTCTATTTCTGGTTACCATATCGC
Organism: Colwellia sp. Bg11-12; assembly: GCF_014076955.1. Lineage (NCBI taxonomy): Bacteria > Pseudomonadati > Pseudomonadota > Gammaproteobacteria > Alteromonadales > Colwelliaceae > Colwellia > Colwellia sp. Bg11-12. The sequence goes on along the minus strand of NZ_JACGUZ010000081.1, from coordinate 5,054 downwards.
CGAAGCTGGCGCGAACCCAATTACTCAGTTGGCGTTAACCCTAGCCAACGGCTTTACTTTTGTAGAATATTATTTGAGTCGTGGTATGGACATTAATGAATTTGGTCCTAACTTATCGTTTTTCTTCTCAAACGGTATCGACCCAGAATATGCGGTAATTGGCCGAGTGGCTCGTCGTATTTGGTCGAAAGCGATGAAAAACAAATATGGCGCGAATGCCCGTGCACAAATGTTGAAATACCATATTCAAACATCAGGTCGTTCATTGCATGCTCAAGAAATTGATTTCAATGATATTCGTACTACGTTACAAGCGCTTTACGCGATAAACGATAACTGTAACTCTTTGCATACCAACGCTTATGATGAAGCGATTACTACACCAACCGAAGACAGTGTTCGACGCGCGATGGCGATTCAATTAATTATCAATCGTGAATTAGGCCTTTCTAAAAATGAAAACCCTATTCAAGGGGCTTTTATTATTGAAGAGTTAACCGACTTAGTGGAAGAGGCGGTATTAACTGAGTTTGACCGTATTAACGAACGCGGTGGTGTACTTGGCGCAATGGAAACCATGTATCAACGTGGTAAAATACAAGAAGAAAGTATGTATTATGAACACCTAAAGCATTCAGGTGAATACCCCATTATTGGTGTAAATACATTCCTTAGTTCAACGGGGTCGCCAACCGTTGTTCCTGAAGAAGTTATTCGCGCAACAGAAGAAGAAAAAACTTATCAAATTGATATGTTAGCAAGTTTAAATAAAGCTAACGAAGCAGAAGTAGAAGTCTTACTTAAGCGTTTACAAACAGCCGCTATTAACCACGAGAATATTTTCGAATTAATGATGGATGCTTGTAAGGTTTGTTCATTAGGGCAAATAGTTAATTCATTATTTGAAGCGGGTGGACAGTATCGTCGCAACATGTAATTAATCGTAAATAAGCGCCTTATTAGATTAAAGTATAATAGTGCTAGTGCATGACTTATGCTTTGATCTTATTTCTTTGTACACTTTTTTTTAAAATTGGAATTGGAATAATTATGTCGACTATATCAGCTGAGTTACCCAAAAAATTTACTGCCTTTCGTATCCATCAGACACAAGATGGAGATAAGAAAAAAATCACCAGTGGCTTTGAACAGATTAGTATTGATGACTTAACCGCAGGCGAAGTGGTGATTAAAGTTGCTTATTCAGATATTAATTATAAAGATGCCCTTGCAGCTACCGGTAAAGGACGAATTTTACGCACATACCCTTTAGTTGGTGGTATTGATTTGTCTGGTGTTGTGATCACCTCTATTGATGAACGATTTAAAGCGGGCGATAAAGTGCTGGTATGTGGGGCTCAATTATCTGAACTTTACGATGGCGGTTACACCGAGTATGCGCGAGTAAAAGCTGATTCAGTCGTTGCATTACCAACAGGGATGAGTTTACGTGATGTGATGGCATTGGGTACTGCAGGATATACGGCAGCACTTGCCATTCAGCGTATGGAAGATAATGGCCAAATTCCTGAACGTGGGCCGATTGTCGTCACTGGTGCTACTGGTGGTGTTGGTAGTTTTGCGATTAACATGTTGTCAAATATTGGTTATGAAGTAATTGCTTTTACCGGTAAGACAGAACAAGAAGATTATTTAAAAGCGCTTGGCGCAAGTAAGCTGATTAGTCGCCATGATGTTGAAATGGGCAGCAAACCACTTGAAAATGCACAGTGGGGCGGGGCAGTTGATAGTGTTGGTGGTGACACGTTAGCTTGGCTAACACGCACTACCAATGTGTGGGGGAATATTGCTTCCATTGGTTTAGCGGGTGGTTATAAATTAGATACCACGGTAATGCCATTCATCTTACGCGGTGTAAGTTTACTTGGGATCAACTCTGTTGAAATGCCAATATCAGTGCGCACTCAGGGGTGGAAGCGTTTAGCGACCGATCTTAAACCATCAAAATTAGCGCTAATTGCACCCACAACTATTCCTTTTTCCGAGTTACCTAATGCGTTTGACGCTTATGTTGATGGAACTGTAACCGGTAGAACGGTTGTAGAAATTGATGGAAGCTTATAACTTTTTTATTTTGGCTATCGTTAACGATATAAAGTGATATATATGCAGCAATCTCCCGTTATTTTTTCAGAAAAGTTAGCCGTAAATGGTAAAGTCATTGCTATTGCAGAGCTCAATGCAACAAAATCATTAAATGCATTAAGTTTACCGATGATACTTTTACTTACTGAGCAATTGAATCACTGGCAATGTAATGAGAATGTTGCTGTGGTTTTGTTAAAAGGTGCAGGTGATAAAGCTTTTTGTGCGGGTGGAGATGTAGTAAGTCTTTATCATCATTTTAAAAATCAAAGCTTTCCTATTAATGATGAAAAAATTGTTTCTTCAGAGGCTGTTGATTTTTTTCAACAAGAATATCAGCTTGACCAACTTATACACGACTATAAAAAACCTATTTTAGCATGGGCCGATGGTTATGTTATGGGAGGAGGCGTTGGTTTAATGGCTGGGGCTAGTCATCGAGTAACGACTGAAAAAACTTTAATGGCAATGCCAGAAGTTACTATTGGTTTATATCCTGATGTTGGTGCAAGTTGGTTCCTAAATAAAATGCCAGATAATATCGGTTTGTTTTTAGGGTTAACGGGGGCAATGTTTAATGGTGTAGATGCTCAATATTTAGGACTTGCAGATTATCTTATTAATAGTAATACAATGGATGATATTGTAGAGCAGTTACTTAAAACTAACTGGAACAGGGATAGTCAAAACCATAAGCTGCTAAATAATATATTATCTCCTTTAGCCATTGCAGAGAAAAATCAACCCGAATCACTTATAGTAAAACATCGAGTTATAATAGCTGAGTTGACAAAAGCTGATAATGTTTTTGAAATATACCAAAATATTATCGATTTTGATTTGAGTGGTGATAATAAAGAGCTACTCGACAGTCAATGGCTTGAGCAAGCACAAAAGAAAATACAAAATGGCAGCCCATTAAGTTGTGCCCTTATTTATCAACAACTAAAACAGAGTGAAAATTATACATTAGCACAATGTTTTAAAAGCGAATTAAACTTGTCTTTACGCTGTTGTCAGCAAAAAGAATTTTCAGAAGGTGTTAGGGCTTTACTTGTTGATAAAGACAGAAACCCACAGTGGCGTTATAAAAACATTAACGATATTGATCATAAAATAATAGAGTGGTTCTTTGTACCACTTTCTATAAAATAAGCACATTAAAAATATATAAGCATAAGCACTGAGGAAAAAAATGAATTTAACAAATAAAACGATCGTAATTACAGGTGGCGGGCAAGGCCTAGGTCGTTCAATGGCCATCAGTTTAGCAAATAATGGCGCAAAATTAGCCTTGATAGACTTGAACGAAGAACTATTGCAAGAAACTGTAAAGCTTATTGAAGCGGCCGGTTCATCTGCAAAATATTATTTAGCGAATGTAACCAATGAAAGTGAAGTAGAAGCGATATTTAGTCAAATTAATAGTGATTTTTCAGGTATTGATGGCTTAATTAACAACGCTGGTATATTACGTGACGGCATGTTTGTTAAAGCTAAAGACGGTGTAGTTGCTAAAAAGATGTCATTAGATCAATTTCAATCAGTGATAGATGTTAATTTAACAGGTGTCTTCTTATGTGGTCGCGAAGCCGCCGTTCATATGATTGAAGGTAAGCGAAAAGGTGTGATCATTAATATGTCATCTATTGCAAGAGGCGGTAACATGGGGCAAACCAACTATGCCGCATCTAAAGCTGGCGTTGTCGCGATGACTGTTACGTGGGCAAGAGAACTTGGACGTCATGGAATTCGAGTTGGTGCTATTGCTCCAGGTGTTATTCGCACCGCGATGACCGATGCAATGAAACCAGAAATGCGCGATCGTTTAGAAAGTATGAAGCCTGTTGGTCGTCTAGGTGAGCCGGATGAAATAGCACATACCGTTAAGTACATTTTTGAGAATGAATTTTTTACAGGTCGAGTCGTAGAAATTGATGGCGGTCTTTGCATGTAAGCTTTAAATGCTTATGATGTTTTCGGAATAAGCGTTAGTAAAGGCGAACATATGTTCGCCTTTTTCAATTAATATAATAAATAACCTATTTACAAAAGTTACATACAAGAAACTGATTATGAATAAAGCACTATTTTTAGATCGTGATGGCATTATTAATGTTGACCATGGTTACGTTTATAATAAAGAAGCGTTTGAGTTTGTTAAAGATATTTTTGCAGTTAGCCTAGATGCACAAAATAAAGGTTATGAAATCTTTGTTATTACTAATCAGTCGGGTATAGGTCGAGGTAAATATACCGTTGAGCAATTTGAGCAGTTATCCATGTGGATGGTTGATGAATTTAAGGCGAAAGGTATTACCATTTCGTCAGTCTATCATTGTCCGCATCATCCTGAAAAAGGGCTAGGAGCATATTTAAAAGTGTGTGACTGTCGAAAGCCTGAACCCGGTATGATCCTATCTGCAGCAAAAGAACATAACCTGGATTTAGCAAAGAGTGTTTTTATTGGTGATAAAATTTCAGATATGCAGGCGGCTGAGCGTGCTGGTATTGAAAATAGAATATTACTCGCGGGTCAATATAACGATAATGAGTCAATAATAGCACATCGTATCAATAGCCTTATCGAAGCTAGCCTATATATTAACTGAATAGTTCAATAAATAATCGAAAAAGTGTTTATTTCAAAGTTATGACAAAAAAAGGTTGACGCCCAGCGAGAAATGTCTAGAATGCGCTCCAGTTCCAAGGGGTCCAGTTAAAACGAACCACGAAAGGGCTGTTTTGATAAGTTATCTACATCACTTTAGAGTAAAGTAGTTAACTTAATGTTTTATAGATAAGGTTTGAATCTTCGAAAAGAACTTCAAATTAAATTAAATAAAACGTTGACATCGAAACTGAGTTGCGTAGAATACGCATCTCGCTTCAGGCAAGGCCTGCAGCAACGAAGCAAAGCGAATGAGATTTTGTTTCGGTTAACTTTT
>NZ_JACGUZ010000080.1:0-181941 GCF_014076955.1 Colwellia sp. Bg11-12 | reverse complement strand
TATCTGGTTATCTGGTTATCTGGTTATCTGGTTATCTGGCGTTAGGTATCTAATGAAAATAAGTAAATTAATTATAGTCCTTATTGTCGCTTTATTAACATTCACTGGAATGTATGTCAGTGCAACCATGAACGCAATTGGCGAAAGCTATCAGGAGGGGGTAGCGGCTTTTAAATTACCTTTTCAGCTACTTAATGCCACTATGTTAGTGATTTGTGTCATTGGGTTTTGTCTTGTAATGTTTAGTGAGAGGTTCAGAATAAGTAGTCAAAAATATATGATTAGCTTTAGCCAAGGTGTTTTATTGGCAACAGTGCTGGTTTTTAGCCTAAGTTTTGCCCCTTGTTTAATAACTCATCCAACAGATGAAGCTCATTCTAACCACCATAATCTTCAAGTTGTGGTTGAACGATCATTACTTTGTCCTCGATATTCTAATCGTTCTTATTCGGTTATATTCTTATATTCATTGTTGGGTATTTCTCTATTTATTATTTCGCGAAAACCATCTCATAAAAATGCTTAACAATAATCGTAAACTGAAAGTATAGTGGGGCTTAAATTAGTTTATTCCCCTACAATACGCTTATAACACTTTGCGTAAACCTATAGAATAAGCGGCCTGTTCGTTTGATTGTTTATTTTAGGCAAGACTAATTTGCCTTTGTATAAGGTGTTATGTGTACTTTATCTCGAGAGGAAAACAAGTTATTCTGTTTATAATTTAATCTAAAAGGGATGAATATGTTTTTATTATTAATTTTGAATATCATATGTATCTTTATTTGCTTTTATATTGCTAAATATCGTCATGCACAATCTTATTATTGGGCATTTATGGGGGCGTTACTGGGTCCTCTCGCTATTCCTTTCGCCTTCCTATCAAAGCCAGAATTAAAAAAGACTTAATAGATTTTTTGCCTATAAAGAGCCATTTAAAGCACGAAAAATAGATGGCTTTTTAATTTAGCTTGATTTTTTAGCCAACAAATAATTGTCTCTTAACTGGAACTATTAGTCATAGGGACGTGCTGTGAATAAATCCATTATAATTTTAATGTCTTTATTGTCATTTTACATAGTCGCTGAAACATCTAGACTTAAACGCAAGGTAATTATTTGTAGTTACTCTGTGGCTATAGTCAAACATTATTTTCCATGTAAAATGGCGTAATAAAACTAAGGAAAGTTTGTTGTATGCGTAACCTATTAATATCGATTTTAGTTAGCTTTACATTATTGCAGTGGTCAAGTTTTGCTTGCGCTACATCGCTTGATGAAGCCTATAAAACTAAACAAAGTAACATTCAAGTTAAAGGGCATGGCGAAGTTATCCGGATACTAAATGATGATAACCAAGGTTCACGTCATCAAAAGTTTATTCTTAAACTCAGCTCAGGTAACACTATTTTAATTGCACATAACATTGACCTTGCGCCAAGAGTTAATTTGATTTCAAAGGGTGACATGGTTTATTTTTATGGTGAATTCGAATGGAATAAAAAAGGTGGTGTAGTACATTGGACGCATCGAGACCCAAATAGACATCATATAAATGGTTGGTTAAAGCATAAAGGTATTGTCTACCAATAGCTTTATCGCAAGCCATTTTAAGAATTAAGCATAGAGGGCTATTTCGGTTGACTCATCGTGAGTCAACTAAATCTCCCCATTTTTATTGTAAATAAAGGTATGTAATTAAGTATGGTTCAAAATATTATAGTCGTGGCATTATTAACAGGCTCTATTGGTTTAATGCTACTTGTTATAGGTTCTATTTTCACTGCAGTGGTTGCTTTGGGCAATAAACAGCATTTATTTGGTTGGTCTGTATTTTTATTTTTTCCAATCTCATTAATTTATTGTGCAATGAATTGGGATAAAGCGTCGTATTCTGGAAAAATGGTCTATTCAGGCGCTTTTCTGTTAACCGTAACCGCAATTATTTTAAAGGCTGGCGGTGTGATTTAGCTGAAGACATAATTGTCTATTCAAACATAACCAGTAATTGCCTCTGAGTAAGGCATTTATTTGTAATACAAGTTTTGGCCTTTATCAAAATAGATTTTGAGTAAAAATACCTTTGTACTTTTTATTATTTTACGCATAACGACACTAATGGCATCTGCTGATTTTTTTGATGTGTTTAGTGAACCCCTCTTAAATATAGGTACGAGTGAGATAAAACTCTGGGGTTGTCGATAATGCTTGATTTAAGTGACGCTTGGCAGAATTTTTTATTTACATCTCATGCCGACAAGGTTACTTTATCTGGTCTAACCAGAGGTGTGTATGTCAGAAAAAACGGTACTGTTAACTATCGAAAACAACATCGCTTATGTTGCACTTAATCGTGCAGAGAAGCATAACGCTATTAATATGGTGATGTTTTATCAGCTTGATAATATTATTAAGCAATTACAAAAAGACAAAACACTCCGCGCCATCATTGTGCATGGCGAAGGCGTAGATTTTTGTAGTGGCTTAGATGTGAAATCGGTTATGAAAGCGCCCATCAATATTTTAAAACTACTCTTTAAATGGTTACCTGGACAGTCAAATTTAGCACAACGTGTCTCTACTGGCTGGCGTAAAATACCTGCTCCTGTCATCATGGTTTTGCATGGACGAGTTTGGGGTGGTGGCTTACAAATTGCTTTGGGTGGTGATTTTCGCTTTGTTGAGCCTTCTGCAACTTTATCCATTTTAGAAGCAAGATGGGGGCTAATTCCTGATATGGGAGGAACGTTGGCTTTAAAAGAACACTTGCCTGCTGATCAAGCCAAATTACTGGCGATGACAGGAAAAGAAATTTCTGCTAAACAAGCGCTCGAATATCATTTGATTACTGAAATATCATCCGACCCAATGACTGCTGCAAAAGCGTTAGCAGTATCACTTTGTCAGCAATCTCCTGATGCTGTTGCTGGCGTCAAAAAACTTTATAATAAAGTTTGGTGGCGCAGTGAGCGTTTTACTTTAGCAAGAGAAACTTTTTATCAACTCAAAGTCATGCTGAGTAAAAATCAAAAGATAAAAGCTTATAATCAAACGCATGAAAAAGAACCTGCTAAAGCGTTTAAAAATAGAGGTTCTTGGTAGGTATAGCATCTTCATTTAATATGCCGGTTTTATTGCGTTTCAAACTATATCTGTGGCGTTACCGATGCAATAGAATAACGATTGCTTTATATGGTGACTTGGCATTTTTCCTTAGATGTACACTCAAGGCCCGCATTTTTAAATGATAACGGTATATAGAGAATAAAGTGAATAGGACAAAGTATGTATCCCCTTGAATATATAGAACCGGTTTTTCGCCCGCCAAGCGAATGGAAAAGCTTAATACTGCAAGTCACTAATGGCTGCTCTTGGAATAACTGTTCCTTTTGTGAGATGTATACGGCTGAAAATAAAAAATTTAAACCGAAAAAAGTAGAGCTTATTGAGCAAGAACTAATAAAAATTTCACATTCAGGCTTACCTGTTGGACGTGTGTTTTTAGCCGACGGTGATGCCGTAATGTTGCCGTTTAAACGGTTAAAAGAAATTCTTGAACTGATAAAAAAATACTTACCACATGTTACGCGGGTAGCCAGTTATTGTTTACCAAGAAATTTAACTAATAAAACGGTTGAACAACTTACCGAGTTAAGATCTTTAGGCTTGTCTTTACTCTATGTGGGCTGTGAAAGTGGAGACGATGACGTCTTAAAGTTAATTGAAAAAGGTGAAACATACCAAAGTTCTTTAATAGCCCTTAAAAAAATCAAGCAAGCAGGTATCAAAAGCTCAGTGATGATTTTAAACGGTTTAGGTGGGCCTGAACTATCAAAACAACATGCCCTTAACTCTGCTAAATTAATGAATGAAGCTCAACCTGATTACCTCTCTACATTGGTGGTAAGTTTTCCTTTAGGCCAAGAACGTTTTGCCCAAAAATTTACAGAACATCAATATCAGCCTTTTCGCCTTTTACATCAGCAAGAGTTGTTTACTGAAATGGAAACGTTGTTATCAGCACTTGAGTTAGATAAAACTATTTTCAGATCTGATCATGCTTCAAATTACTTGGTGTTGAAAGGGATCTTAGGTAAAGATAAAGATAAATTAGTGAATATGGTACAGATGGCGTTAGCGCAATCTACAGAAATACCTATTCGTCAAGAATGGCAAAGGGGTCTATAAGTGTGGTTTGCTAAACGTGAATTTATGCATTGTCATTAGTAAGCGGTTGTTAGTAAATAATAGCCGCCCGAAAGGACGGCTTTGTATGGTTATAAATTTATATTAAACGTTTCTGTGCCATTAAAGCCGGTGGTACTTAAAAATAGGTTTCAGTGGCTTTAGCGTGAATATTATTTATAAATTAAGACTCTATCGGTTATCAATTTAACCCTTACCTTGGGTACGATTTCGATTAGATTTAGCGCTAGCATTCTTTTCAAGAAATTTTTTCTCGATAAATTTGAAAATCATAGTGGCAACATCTTTTTCAGTCGCGGCTTCAATACCGGCTAAACCCGGTGAAGAATTAACTTCCATGACAACAGGGCCACGTTCGGCGCGCAGTAAATCAACACCACAGACGTGCAGCCCCATAACGTTTGCAGCCGACACTGCCGTAGCTCTTTCTTCTGGGGTAAGTTTAACGAGTACCGCTGAACCACCGCGGTGTAAGTTTGACCTAAACTCACCTTCAGCACCTTGACGTTTCATTGCGGCAACAACACGGTCACCAACAACAAAACATCGAATATCAGCACCACCGGCTTCTTTGATAAATTCTTGAATTAAAATATCGGCATTCAACCCCATAAAGGCTTCAACAATAGCCTCTGCTGACTTAGTTGTTTCTGCAAGTACTACTCCAATACCTTGCGTACCCTCAAGTAATTTTATAACGCAAGGAGCACCACCAACATTTTTAATCAAATCTTTGACATTGTCAGGACGATTAGCAAAGCCTGTTCTTGGCAAGCCGATGCCTTTTCTTGACAGTAATTGCATAGAACGTAATTTATCTCTAGAGCGACTAATCGCCACAGATTCATTGACACTGAAAGCGCCAGTCATTTCAAATTGACGCACTACCGCCGTGCCATAAAAAGAAATGGATGCACCGATCCGCGGTATTATTGCATCGTACTGTGGAAGTTCTTGGCCTTTATAGCGAACAACGGATCGGTCGCTAGTGATATCCATGTAACAATGAAGTGTATCGATAACGTCAACTTGATGCCCCAGCGCTTCCCCTGCCTCTTTTAATCGACGGGTTGAGTACAACTTCTTGTTTCGAGATAATATTGCTATTTTCATTTTTGATTTCCTGTTTTTATAAAGAACAATAACCTATAGACTAGACTGTTTACAAAATAGTCACAAAATAATATGAATATTTTTAAGAAAGGCAGTAAACAAGCGCTGTTTCATCATAAATAGTTAAGATGACAATTTGATTTCTACTGCGCTTCTTACATTCATGAGATTGTCGTGTGTTAACTATATTTGTTGACAGATATAAGGTCTCTTAACGTTCAAGGCGCTAGCATTATGTTAACCATATTTGTAAACTGACTTATGTAAAAATTTCGTTATTTATCAATTATCATGATATTTATTTATAGTAATCAGGGAATGCAAATTTGAAAAAGGTGTCGTATGCGCGATTTGTTGAACGTTATTTAACCGATGCAGTACTTGGCTTCTTTGCTTTATTGTCATTTTTTTCGTTTATTGCTCCTTTAGTCTTTACGTTTAATGATATGGCACAACATACCGTAGACGCTTTAGAATACGGTATTATTTTGTTGTTTCTATTGGAATACGTAAGTGGCTTTTTGCTTGCTAAAAATAAACTCAGATTTTTAACCGATGGCAGGCGGGTTATTGATCTGTTAATTATCACTAGCGCATTAATCGCTTTTATTCCTTTAGTGCCTGATGTTTTGAGGCATTCACCCGTATTTAGATTGATACGGGTAGGGCGGATTGCGCTATTAGGTGCGCGTTCGAGTCTTGCGCTCAATATTGACAATAATACGGTAAACACTGCTGAGAATCAGGGGATCACCAAGTTAAAGGTGCAATTACTGGGCCCCTCAGGTAAAGAATTTCAAGTCATTAGCTGGGAGCAAGGGCTTAACCGTATTCGAAGTGGCGAACCTGATTGGCTTTTTATTTCTGGTCTTGACGAATCGCGGCTAACGTCTATTACTGATGCACTTAGAGTTCCCGTTAGTGCGGTTCAAGGTTTGTTCCAGTCGGTCAGTCCTGGGTTTGATACGCTTGAGCACTTCTCCACATTTTTTGTTCGATACCCCATGCCTATGCTGCCAGGAGAACGGCTAATACGCACGCCTATCTTATTGGTTGGAACGCCAGAGAACGTGGTGGTGTTGAGCCGTGAGCAGACCGACCTCGACGAAAAGGTACAATTACGCTTGGCGAGTATTGACACCAATACACCCAAAATTGTGCGGGCAACTTTAGCACTAGTTAGTGAAATAATGTCGGCCTACACCCACGTAGCCACAAGCATAGAAGTTGCTCTGACACAGTTAGAAATAACGCAAAGGCAAATGGGAGATGAGGCTTTTTTAGCGCACACATTTTTACTCAGAGCTGATATTTTGAATGCACGTGGAAGTCTTAAACACTTAAAAAGTGTGATCAGAGATTTATCTAGTGGCAAAATAATTATTGCGAGTGCCAGCCACAGTGATCGTGAGCTTTTTCGTTACTTGGCCGACGACGCTAATGACTTATATGACAACATAGACGATTTACGTGAATCTTTGCAGAGCCTTGTTGAACTTAGGCTTAACGTATCTTCATTTCAAATGAATCGTGTAATGAGATTATTAGCCTTGCTCACTGCTTTAGCACTTATTCCTGCTACGATTGGCGGATTACTTGGCATGAATATAACCGATGCTCCTTGGCCAGCAACGCTGTCTCAAGTTGCTTTTGGAGTAGGGGTGGGTATGACATTGAGCCTTTATGTTTTTGCCATTAAAGGCTGGCTGCGTTAATTTTTGCTCTTTGCTCTTAATAAGCATGGATGAAAATTAATATTGACAGATAACCGCTGGCTAGGTTTTACTTGGCGACATAAGGTTAGCCACGCATTATTTAGCTGGCGTCTATTACAGATAACGTCAGTATTTTTAAACAACAGAGGTAAAATTATGGACATAACAGAATTAATTATATTTTTAGCCATTGGTGCGTGTGCAGGTTGGCTAGCAGGAACATTGATGAAAGGTCGTGGTTTTGGTTTACTCGGTAATATAGTTATTGGTGTAATTGGTGCGGTACTAGGCGGGTTTGTCTTTAACTTCTTAGGTATATCAGTAGGTGGATTAATTGGCTCAGTTGTTACCGCAACTGCAGGTGCTGCCTTACTGCTTTTTATTATAGGAATAATTAAAAAGGCGTAACAATCTAGCAAGGCGAGTAAACTGACAAAATAGTTGGCTGTTTTATTCCATTGACACGGTAGCCAATAATTTTGCTGCTAATCATAAGTTCAAATAAACAAAAAATAGCTAGTTGTTGATGAGTTTACTTCTCTTTTAATCAGCTATTATTTGTCACTTAATGTGGCGTTATGACTTTGAGTGAAACGATGACGATACCCACTGGCAATGCTTTATTTCAGTTGAAGACGACATTAATTTTATAAAATCTTATCGCCAAAGCCGTCGTTATTAACTCACCAGTAACTTTAACGTGATTAGAAAATAGGGCTCTTGCAAGACGTTTACAAAATGATAAACATTTTGAAGATAAAATTACAGCAATAAAGTGGCTTAAACTCCAGTCATAATAAGATATTTCAAAGGGAAGCTAATATTGACGGTACTTTTTTTAGCCTGTTTTAAGCTGAGCTTTTAGGTGTTAATAAGGAGTCACCTATACCTTTTTCATCAGAGCTAGGCATTATTTGTAAAATGTTAATGACTTTATTTTCATAATAGCTACACGTCGTTTTTAACCTATAATATTTGATTTTACATCAAACTACCGGCATATTCCTCGAAAACCCACCTATGTTAATGCCATATCGGTAAACAATGCGCGCGTTAGCATCAACGATGACATAACCGAACGTTTTATTTCAGGTAAATAGGCAATACTGATCTTAATTTCTAAACCTTACGTAAATACATTGTGAAAACAAAATAGTATTAACTAAAACTCACTGAATAGGAAAATACAATGTTAAATAAATTTATTACAACAGTATCAATTGTGGTTGCCAGCTTAGCTTTTATGCCGGTCTCTTATGCTGAGCATCATGGTATGAAGAAAGATATTGTTGATGTGGCTGCTGAAAATGGCTCTTTCAATACACTTGTTGCAGCAGTTAAAGCAGGTGGGCTTGTTGGAACACTCAAAGGTGATGGGCCTTTTACTGTATTTGCACCCACAGATGAGGCTTTTGCAAAGTTACCTGAAGGCACGCTTGAAATGCTTTTGAAACCAGAAAACAAAGATAAACTCGTTGATATATTAACATATCACGTAGTTTCTGGAAAAGTGATGTCTACAGATGTCGTAAAAGTAACAAGTGCGCCTACCATTCAAGGTAAAATGTTGATGGTTAAAGTCATCGATGGAAATGTAATGATAAATAAAGCAAAAATCATCATGGCAGATGTAAAAGCAAGTAATGGTGTTATACACGTTATTGATACGGTATTAATTCCTTAGTAGTAAGCTCGGTAGGGTGTCGGTTATTTCTCATATAATCGATACTCCAAGAGTCTTATCGCGACTTCCCTATTTATAAAAAGTATTATAAAAGCGAGTCATTTTAGAAATCAAACTAAAATAAAATCTGCAATAATAAAATTTATTCACAATAAAAATATAGGTTATGGCGCACACAACCTATATTTTAGTATGACAATAAATACCATTATGTTTATTGTCATTAAAGCAGAACTTCTTCTACGCAACTAACTTCTTTGATAATTTATTTACTTTGGTTTATTCTCAACGCTAAATACAAGTCAGAATGAACATAAATTCCTTCGTGACCTGATTTTATCTCTGCTTTTTCAAACCATGCCAACAACTGTCTTTTTCTGCCAGCAAGCTCAAGGCGTACGCCGCGTTTTCTAAAGATAAGGTCTAAATCAGCCAACATTGCCATAACACTTAAGTCTAAATGGGTGAAGCATGGCACTGCATCGATAATGACACACTCAATATCATCTTTTTGTCTGGCATATTGCTCTAACAACCGGCGCTTAAAAAAACTAGAGTTAAAGTAAGTTAAGGGTGAATTAAAACGATAGATAAAAATACCATCTACCGATTTTGCCTTATCACTGGCATCTAGACTTCTTACCACACCGTTGATATCAACGCCGAGTATATGGTCAGTGGGGCGCATTACTGTGCGAATAAATTGGAATAAACCGAGCAATACTGCAAGTGTAATGCCGGGGATAACACCAATAAATAACACCGCCAATAAAGTAGTTAAAGTTAAGTAAAATGCTTGTCGGTCTTTTAACCTGAGTTTCCATACCATTTTTAAATCTAGCAGGTGTAAAGAAGCAATAATCAATACCACACCCAATGCCGCACTAGGAATGAATTTAAGGGGGGCAGTAAAAAAAATAGCAATAATAGCAATAATGGCGGCAGCTATAATGGAGACTAGTTGCGTTTTTCCGCCATTCGTATCGTTAACTGCGGTGCGAGATGATGCGCCACTCACCGCAAAACCTTGCGATAAAGCAGACGCTACATTAGCAATACCTAACGCCATAAACTCTTTGTCAGCATCTACATCATAGCCATTTTTTGCCGCAAAACTGCGGGCGGTTAGCATCATACTGACAAAGCTAACTATCGCTAAGTTAAGTGCAGGCATAACAAGTTCTCGAATAATGCCAACATTAAATTCAGGTGTTTGAAATAACGGTAAACCTCCTTCGACAATACCTATGGTTTTTACGCCAAACTGCTCTAAATTTAAAAGCCATACCAAAGTCGCCCCCAAGGCGATGGCAAACATAGAAGCCGGCCAAGAGGGTCTTATATGCTTTATACCAAAATAAATACCCACGGTAAGTAAAGCTATTGATAAGGTTGGGTAATGCGTTTGTGATAGGTAGGTTGGAACGCCTCCCAAACGTTCAAGCAGGTATCTTTCATCGAAGGTAAAGCCAAATATTTTAGAGAATTGACCAACAATAACAGTGATCGCAACTCCATTTAATAGGCCCATTAATATAGGCTTAGATAAGAAGTCAGCTAATACGCCTAGCTTAAAACGACTGGCAAGTATGCACCAAAAACCAGTCATAGCGGTCATCGTGATGACTAATTGCCAGTGTTTAATACTGTCACCAGCTGCTAAAGGTGTTATTAATGCGGCGATAACGGCACAGGTTGCAGCATCAGGACCGACAATTAATTGCTTAGAGGTACCAAATAATGCATAGACCATCATAGGTAATACGCAGGAATACAGACCTACAGCCGCATTAACTCCTGTGAGTTGGGCATAAGCTATAGCAACCGGTAACGCAACAGCTGCAACCGACAGTGCTGCTTTAACATCATCAGCAAACCAACTTCTTTCATAGTGACACAAGGTATTTAAACCCGGCATAAAATCATACAAACGTGACAACACTAAAGTACCCTTATTTATTTAATTCGCAGTGATGCTATGCGTTTTGCTAATGGTGGATGACTCGAAAAGAGCGCACTCATTTTACTTGAACTAATGGCAAAAGCTGACATTTCTTTTGGTAGTTGTGGTAAGTTTTGCAGTTGTTCTAGTTTACTTAGCGCAGCAATCATATTTTGACGACCCGCAATATTAGCCCCACCTTCATCGGCTCTAAATTCTCGATAGCGAGAAAACCACATCATAATCATAGTTGCTAATAACCCTAAGACGAGTTGAGAAACCATTGAGACAATCCAAAAGGCTGGTCCGTGACCACTTTTTACGTTAAATACATTGCGGTCAACCACATGACCAATAATGCGTGATAAGAACACCACGAAGGTATTTAAAACGCCTTGAAGTAGCGTCATAGTGACCATGTCACCATTGGCTACATGACTTATCTCATGAGCAAGTACCGCTTCTACTTCATTTTGACTCATGTGACTTAACAAGCCGGTACTCACCGCAACTAAGGCATTATTTCTATTCCAGCCCGTCGCAAAAGCGTTGGGTGAAGGGTGATTAAAAATACCGACTTCAGGTAATCCTATGTTGGCTTTAAGGGCTTGTTCTTGCACTGTTTTTAGTAACCACCGTTCGGTTTGGTTGCTCGGCGTCACGATAACCTCAACGCCCATACTCCTCTTTGCCATAAACTTAGAAATAAACAAGGAGATAAATGAGCCACTAAAGCCGATAACCGCGGCATAAATGAGCAAGGATTGAAGGTTAAGGTCGACACCATTTTCGGCTAATAGCCCTTCAATACCGAATAAGCGAAAGGTAATACTCAAAATCATCATAATGGCAATGTTGGTCGCCAAAAACAGTAAAATTCTCATTGTTTATCTCTTAATTTAGCAATAATAATGTCTTTATAGACAGGGCTATTAATCAAATAGTCACAAAGTAATTTAATCAAATAGTTGTCCGGTAATCAAAGTATTTTGATTACACGCAATAGTATTATTTTGTTCTTCTATTTACTTTAAAGTTTATAGCGGCTTCCCTAAGGTTTTTCTAGTGTTCTGTCAGTTTATTTAATACAAACGTTTGTTTTTTCCAAGTTGATGTGACTTTATTCTTGCGTTGAGAGTCTAGAGAAATGTGGGAAGATTATTGCCACAAAAACACCACAAAAAATATGACAAAAAAACGTAAAGGAAATGTATGAGAGCTTTATTTTTATTGATGGGTCTATTTATAAACCGGTCTGTTAACGCAGAACAAAATATATTCAATGTGCTAATTCAGATACCAACCTAGTTAAAGATGTCCGCAGCGAAGGTAATAATGTCTGGATTAAACTTGCAACAGTTAATCTTGCTGATGACATAATCATATGCATTTCAAGTAAAGATAAAGATTTATACCGCCCTTGGTTTAACGCCAGTGTTGACCTTGAATCAAAAGTTTTTCGAGGTAATGATGTTTGGTCTGATAGACTTCAAAATGAAGCTCGTTCTATTGTGATGGTGGGTTATTTTTTGGGTAATCTTGTTGGTGTGATGATTGAGAGTGCAGCTGAAGTTTCTTCATTTAATCAACCAAAGCCCTTAGGTAATATTGCAAAGTTCTCTATATTTTTCATTGCACGCGTCGTGGGTATTGAAGAGCTCGGTATCAATGCTTGTTGCAACATAAAATAGCGTTAATTCGGGTAAACCTATAGTTTCTCTAGAGCCGACAAGTATTTTTTCTTTTATAGTATTTATTTCATTATTTCTTATTTTTTTGTTTGAGCGAATAGATTTATCGCTATCCGCAGGTCTAGAAAGTAAGGTTATTAGGTAAGGTTTTCAGCAAAAAAAGCCAATGTACGATCCCATGCAAGTTCGGCATTTTCTTTATCATAGCGACTAGTAGAGTCATTATGAAAACCATGTTTTGCATTTTTATACATATGCATTTGATAAGGAACTCCAGCACTTTTTAGGTCGTTCTCATATTCAGGCCAAGAGCTATTAACTCTTTCATCGAGTTCGCCAAGCTGAATAAGTAATGGAGCCTTGATATTTTTTCTTAATTCTTTTTTTGCAGGTGTTCCATAAAAGGGGACACCTGCAACAATGAGTTCAGGCTCAATTGCCGCTAAGTAATTAACCATGTAGCCCCCAAAACAAAAGCCAACAGCACCTAGTTTCCCGTTGCTTCTTTGATGAGTTTTGACAAATTTAGCCGCAGCAATAAAATCTTGTTGAATTTTAGAGCCGTCTAACGCTTTTTGCATTGCTCTACCTTCATCATCGTTACCTGGGTATCCGCCTAATGAAAACAGAGCGTCTGGAGCAAAGGCAAGGTAGCCTGCTTTAGCCAAGCGGCGAGCAACATCTTTCACGTATGGGTTTAAGCCCCTATTTTCATGAATAACTAAAACAACAGGT
Organism: Colwellia sp. Bg11-12; assembly: GCF_014076955.1. NCBI lineage: Bacteria > Pseudomonadati > Pseudomonadota > Gammaproteobacteria > Alteromonadales > Colwelliaceae > Colwellia > Colwellia sp. Bg11-12. The sequence continues at coordinate 168,855 of NZ_JACGUZ010000080.1, read as the reverse complement.
AAAACACCTGTTTTCTGAGTGGGTGTGACTAAATAACCTACGCCTTTACCGTAACCGTTTGGAGAATCAAAGGTCTCATAAGTTGCTTTTATTTCGTCATCATTGAAAGAGACTTGTTCAGCTAAGGCATAATTAGGTAGCAGCGCTGATGTGAGTACGGTCATTGAATAACCAACCGCAACTAAAGTGCTTAATTTCGCCATAAAAGTTCTGCGGTTCATTCCTCCATGCGCATATTCGTCATACCAGTCAAATGCTTCTTGAGGAATATCTTCTTTTAATTTTTTTGACATTTTGCTCTCACTTTTGAATGTTATTTTTAGCGAACTGAATATTTTACATACTTATAAAATATATTTATTTAAAAGATTTCGCAAATTTAAAGCGTTATTAAGCCCTAATTATTAATCGTTATGAATAAAAATAGTGGCTTTTTATCTTTCCATTTATTACCTAATTATAATCAAGTTTGTATTTATTCTAATTAGGCAGAAAACGCACTTTCATAGAGAAGCGACTCAATAAAATTAGTCATAAACGTCAACCTGACTTTAGCGTAGATAATTGTGGGCACTAAAGTGCTATTGCTTGATCACTAAACTTTCATTCATTATACAAGCCACTTTTTATTTTGGTTGATACTATGTTTATTCTAAAATTTTTAACTTCGCTGTCTATATCACTCACGTTAGTGTTTAGTTTATTGAGTCAACCTGTCTCTGCTCAATTTGTTGAGTTAACCGACTTTAGTGAAAACCCTGGCAATTTAACGGCCAGTTACTTTTCCCCAAAAATGGCTAAACCCAGCATCGTCGTTTTGTTGCATGGCTGCGCGCAAACGGGCGAAAAATTAGCGAAGCAGAGTGGTTTACTCGGCTTAGCGAAGCAACATGATTTTGCCTTGTTAATGCCTCAGCAAAGTTTAGAAAATAATATTAAAGGGTGCTTTAATTGGTATTCAGCCAGTGACTTTGCTAAAGAAACCGGTGAAAATCTATCGATAAAAAATATGATACTTACGTTAAAACAGCACTTAGGTGGAGCAGATGTGTATATTTTAGGATTGTCTGCTGGTGGTGCTATGGCGAGTAGTTTGTTAGTTAATTATCCTGACCTGTTCAAAGCGGGCGCAATCGTTGCAGGCATTCCATTTCCCTGTGCAGATGGTTTGATCACCGCTATTTCTTGCATGAAAAACGGCCCTTCACAAAGCTCAAGTGAGTTAACATTGTTAGTAAGTAAATTAAATTCAAATCAAAAGTCATGGCCAAAACTATCGGTATGGACAGGGGCTAATGATGCGATTGTTAATCCGTTAAATGCCATCACTTTAGCAGAACAGTGGGCTAATTTATCTGGAATAACGCCAATGCCTCAGGTAAAAAGCAAAGTAGGAATTAGTATTAAATCATGGGGGAATAAGCAGGATAAAGCGCAAGTAGAGCTTATTGTCGTGGCTGATGTCGGCCATGGCATCATGGTAAATCCTAATGAAGTTAATGGTGGAGAAGCAGCTGACTACTTACTTGAATCACCGATTAGTACCGCTAAACATATTATTGACTTTTGGCACTTATCCTCAGTAAAACAATAACATTAATAAATATAGTTCTTTAAAAACAATGGTTTGCTTGTGGTACTATAGTGCTAATTATTTTTGTTAATTTATCAAGTAGAGTGTAAATAGTTGTAATAACAACGTGACTAAAGTCGGGGTTCAACATAACAAGCATGACGCTTTACTCATAACTCAAAATACAAAAAATATAATAAGGGTTACTCCATGAAACAGTTCAACAGAAAGAGAAGTTATCTTGCTTTGGCAATTGCCGCAGCATTAACAAGCCATATAACTTTTGCAGCCGAAGCTGAAGATACTACACCAGCGGCAAAAGACTCAGGGCTTGAACGAATTGAAGTTACTGCACGTAAAAAAGTTGAAAGCTTACAACGTGTTCCTGTCGCTGTTACTTCTGTGGGGGCAGAGCAACTCGCGCAAAGTGGTATTAGTGCAATGACAGAAGTGCAGCAGTTTTCGCCTAATACTACGCTACAAAGCAGTCGAGGTACTAACTCAACGTTAACAGCCTTTATTCGCGGTGTGGGTCAAGACGACCCTTTATGGGGGTATGAACCAGGTGTTGGCATTTATGTTGATGATGTTTATATCGCTCGTCCACAAGGTGCGGTACTTGATATTCTTGATGTAGAACGCATAGAGGTATTACGTGGCCCACAAGGTAGTCTCTATGGTAAAAATACGATTGGTGGTGCGATTAAATATGTCACTAAGAAGATGTCAGGTGATGTTGAATTAGATTTAAAAGCGACTGTAGGTAGCTATGCTCGTCAAGATTATAAACTGGCTGGAAAAATACCTGTCATTGAAGATAAGCTTTATGTTGGATTTGCTTTAGCTAACTTAACCCGCGATGGCTATGGTGAGTTTTTACAGTCTAGTTTACCCGGTCAAGATTTAGAGAATTACAATAAAGATGTTTTTGCCGGTCGTGTTACTGTTGAATTCACGCCAACAGATGATCTGTTTTTCCGTTTCAATTACGACAAAACAATTGATGACTCAAATGCAAAAGGCGGCTATAGACTTTTACCCAGTATGGTTACTGACGCGCCTATCCCTGACAGTGTTTACGACTCTTATACAAGTATGCCTACATGGAATAGTGTTGAATCAGAGGGCTTTAGTTTAACCGCAGAATATAGGGTTAATGATACTTGGTCAATAAAGTCAATTACGGCTAGCAGAGATAACTATTCTAAAACAAATATTGATTTTGATAATACCGCTGAGCGCATCTTTGATGTACCGGCTATTTATGACGACGAACAGTTTACGCAAGAGTTTCAATTAAATTATGACTCTGACAACTTAACCTTTGTTTCTGGCCTGTATTATTTTGATGGTGAGTCTTGTGGGAATTTTGATGCCATTCTTGAGCATTTAGGAAAATCTCTTAGCTTACCAGGGCTTACTCGAGAAGTCGCTGGCTGTAATAACAGCGAAAGTTATGCAGTATATGCACAAGGTTCGTATAATCTTACGGATAAACTTTCAATGACTTTAGGTGCTCGTTATACCGAAGAAGAAAAAACGGCGAACGTGAATAATGGTCTAGCATATGAAACAGTTTATCCTGAAAGTGACTGGGTATCTGGTTATGTCCGAAGTGATATAGAATTCCCTGAAGTATTAAAAGACAGCGAAGATTGGTCTCGTTTCACACCACGAGTAGGTATTGAGTATCAGTACACCACTGACATGATGTTATTTGCCAGTTACTCACAAGGTTTTAAATCAGGTACTTTTAATCCAAGAGCAAGTGGCCCTGAGCCAGCAGTAGACCCTGAAGTAGTTGATTCTTTTGAAGTGGGCGTGAAAAGCGAATGGAATGACAACTTAAGAATTAATGCAACAGTATTTTACCTTGACCATACCGATCGCCAGTTTGTTACTGTGCTACCTATAGAAGGTGGTGACGGTAGTGAATTAAGCCAACGTTTAGGTAATATAGGACAGTCAACTGCTTCTGGTTTAGAGCTCGAAATTGAATATGCCGCCACCGACAATTTAAACCTTTTTGCAACATTGGGCCTAATTGATGCTTCGTTTGAAAAAGTAAACTCTTTTGATGGCGACGGTAAATCTATTGATATCAGTGATACTTTTACGATTACTAATACACCAGACACTACAGCCAACGTCGGTTTTGCTTACAATATGGATACCTCAATGGGGAGCTTTGTTGTCAATGGTAATTACTATTACCGCAGCGACTATGATTTAACACCAACAGATAATTTATTAACACAAGATGGCTATGGGTTATTAAATTTTGGTGTTAATTGGTATAGCAACGATAGCGATTGGACCGCTTCACTACACTGGAAAAACATTACTGATAAAGAATACTTAGTGGGTAACTATGCTTTTCTTGGGGAACAAAATGATGATGGCAGCTACGCACCGGGTCTAGGTGGTGATACTACGCTGATTGGTTATTATGGCGACCCATCGACGGTTGCATTGACTATAGGTTATAGTTTCTAGTCAGTTATTTTAAATCAAAAAGGGCGAGTTAATACTCGCTCTTTTTTCGTTAAGTTGCTATTTTAGTTGAAAAATAGAAAGCTGCTTAATAGAAGAATAGCGCTTATAATAGTTAATACTATCAACTGGCTTTTGTGCGATAAACCAATAGAGGAAAAAAGTATGAGTACAGCGAAAGTCGTGATTGCTGATGATCATCCGTTGTTTCGTACTGCGTTAAAACAAGCGGTGGTCGAGTGTATGCCTGATTCGGGCATTATTGAAGCCTCTAATTTTAGCGACTTATTGCATCAAATAGAACAGTCACCCGCGTTAGAAATAATCTTTCTTGATTTACATATGCCGGGTAATAATGGCTTTACGGGCCTTACACAACTGCAAAACAATCACCCAGACCTTATTGTGATTATGGTGTCGTCTGATGAAACGCCACATATCATGCAAAAGGCGATTAATTTTGGTGCCGCTGCCTTTATTCCTAAATCTGTTGATTTAGCGGTTATCGCGCAAGCTATAAATTGTGTACTGGCAGGTAATACTTGGTTACCTGATAACTTTGATATTTCATTAGACAATGAACAAGTTACGGCGAATAAGCTGCTGGCTCAACAATTGGCCAAGTTAACCCCGCAGCAATATAAAGTATTGTCTTATGTTGCCGACGGTCAATTAAATAAGCAAATAGCCGGTATTTTAGCGATCAAAGAAAATACGGTTAAAAAACATGTTTCAGCCATTTTGCTGCAGTTGGGCGTTTATAACCGAACTCAAGCCGGATTGGCTTATCAGCAATTGATGTTAGCGCCACAAGAAAATATAAGCCTTTAATACGTTGTCATTGATAAGGGAGAGCACCAACCGCGTAAACTTTCCACAATCATTAGAGGACGCTAATAAACAATACACATCTACTATTCATCCCTAAATAGAGAACCTAATTCACGCTCATAGCACAGCCACCTGTTTAAAGTAGAGTGAATTATTTTAATAAGCAATTGATTATTAGCATCTAATCGCTAGATAGTGTAAAAACAGTGTCTATACTTAATCACATTTTTAACCGTTCGCAATCAACGAATGCTTTTAAGCTATTCTCGTTTGTTATGGGTAGTTTACTTTTTATCGTTATTGTTGAATGAACAGTCCTGACATAAGGGATTGTACACTACCTACTATGGATGATATGAAAGCACTACAACAGAAAATTAAACGTCGTAATTTATTAGCGATCTCTTTAATCGCTATTTTAATTAGCCTCTCCTTTTTAAGTTTAACAATATTATTTAATCAACAAGCTAAAGATTCGGTAACGATTAATCTTGCTGGCAGCCAAAGAATGCTGTCGCAAAAAATCGCCTACCTTGCCATTAAACATTCTCATCAGGTAACCCTGGGTGAAGTTGACGAAAAACTCATACAAAACTTGCTCAGTACGGCTGAATTGTTTTCGAATAATCAGTCGTTTTTAACAGATCTTGCGATTAATAAATCTAAAAGTATGCCCAGTGAAATAGTTTCTTTGTATTTCAATATGCCGACTCAGCTTAATGACCAAGTTAATGACTACGTTGAAAGTGTTATTGAATTAACTAAAGCCCAAGACAAAAATAGTGCAAAAACTATTATTAAACAAAAGTTTAATCGTGATTTAATAGAAAGTTTACTGGTTTCTCTTGATGTGATTGTTACAAAAATAGAGCAACATGCCAGCCAGCGTAACGATCATATAAAAATGCTAGAAGCGATTTTATGGCTAATCACAATGGTATTATTAATTGCCATTAGTATGTTTATTTTTAGACCGTTAGAACGACTCATTAGTAATTATCATCAGGAACTGTCGCTTGCAAAGCAACAAAGCTTTGAGTTAACGCTTGCCATAAATGAGCATGCTATTGTTTATAGAGTCGATATGAATAAAAAAGGAACTGTTACAAACGTTAATCAACGTTTCCTTGATTTTTATCGTTATAGCGAAGACGAAATTATTGGGCATAGTGCCTTTAAACTGTTTGGTTACCAGTATACGGAACAAGATTATCACGCGATATTTAAAGAGATTACTGGAAAAGACTACTGGCATGGAGAATCACTGAATAAAATTAAAGGGGGTCGAGAACTTTGGTTAAGCACCACAATCGTGCCAGTGATAAATAATGAAAAAAGAATAGAGTCGTATATTGTTATTCAGAACGATATCAGTGAAATTAAGCAAACAGAACTAACCCTTAATCAGCTTCATAAAATAACCTCAGATGTAAAAAGTACCTTAATTGAAAAAATTCAAAATATCCTAGCACTTGGTAAACAAGTTTTTAATTTACCGCTCGCAATAATCAGTGAAATACGCGAGCAAGACTACCGTGTTGTTTATTGCCATACACCGAATAACGAAATTAATCCGGGTGACAAATTTGAAGTGGGTAATACTTATTGTATTCATACTTTACAAGCTGATAAACCTATTGCTTTTCATCAGGCTGGCTCTAGTCAGATAAAAGACCATCCGTGTTATCACGCCTTCGGTTTAGAAAGTTATATTGGTGTACCACTCGTTGTTGATGGTAGACGATTTGGTACCTTGAATTTTTCTGGCCCTGAAGCATCATCTCGGCCATTTACCGATCGAGAATTAGAGTTAATTCAATTGTTTTCTCATTGGATAAGCGCAGAGCTTACTCGTGTTAAGCAGCAAGATGAGTTATTGGGACAGCAATCCTTAATGGAGCAAATGGCTCAGCAAGCTCGCATTGGAACATGGGAGGTTGATCTGACAAGTAATAAAGTTTACTGGTCAAGTATGACCAAAGATATCCATGAAGTCTCAAGTGACTACCAGCCAGAATTATCAGAAAGTATTAACTTTTACAAAGAAGGTGAGAGCAGAGACAAAATTCAAATGTTAGTCAAAAAAAGCATAGAAGACGGTACCGACTTTGAACAAGATTTACAGCTCATTACAGCCAAAGGTAATGAGATTTGGGTAGCGGGTCGAGGTCGAAGTGAGTTTGTAAATGGAGAATGTGTTCGTTTATACGGCTCGTTTCAAGACATTACCGAAAAAATGACCACCCAACAGAGAATTATTAACCACAACCAACGTATGACTTTAGCAGCAGACTCAGCAGGTATAGGGGTTTGGGAACTCAACCTTGTTACTCATGAGCTGAAGTGGGACGACTGGATGTTTAAGTTACATGGTGTTTCTGGTGAGCAGTTTTCAGGGACTTATCAAGCATGGGAAAAAGCAGTACATCCTAATGATTTAGACAAAGCGGTTAAACACTTTAATCAAGCGATTGAGGCACATCGCAAGATAGATACCCAATTTCGGATCATATGTCCAAATGGGGCAATAAAGCATATAAAATCTGCAGCAGTTATCAGCTACGATAATAATAATCTGCCACTTTCCATGATAGGGGTAAATTATGACGTTACCGCATTAGTTGAGAATGAAATAGCGCTTATCGCAGCAAAAGATCAGGCTGAGGTTGCCGTAACAGCGAAAAATGAATTTTTTGCAAGCATGAGTCACGAGATAAGAACACCTATGAACGGTGTTATTGGTATGATTGATTTAGTTAAAGACTCACCGTTAAACCAAGAACAAAAACACCGCTTGGGTATCGCTCAACAAAGTGCTAACTCACTCTTATCTTTAATCAACGACATTTTAGACTTTTCAAAGATAGATGCTAATAAGTTAGAGCTTGAGAATCTCAGCTTTAATCTACGTGAAATGATTGATGACTTAGCTGAATCTTTTGCCCAACAAGCACAAAGCAAGGGTTTAGAATTGATCATTGATCTTGTTAATATCGAAGAGTCACTGGTGGTTGGCGATTCAAACCGACTTCGTCAAATATTAACAAATTTATTAGCGAATGCGATTAAATTTACCAAACAAGGTGAAGTTGTTATTCGTCTTAGCCAGCAATCTCACTCTGCTTCCCATTGGCGTATTATCGCTTGTGTGTCAGACACCGGAATAGGCATTTCAAAAAGTAAGCAAAAAGAGTTGTTTGAAGTCTTTACCCAAGTTGATGCGTCAACTACGCGTGAATATGGTGGCACGGGTCTAGGATTAGCTATCGTTAAAAAGCTGTGTTTATGCATGCAAGGTAGTGTCAAGGTAGAAAGCAATGAAGGACAAGGTAGTGTTTTTAGTTGCGACTTATTATTAGAGAAATCAGCAGATACGTTGTTGGCAATGCCGATAAAAGGGGTACATGGTAAAAAGGTGCTAATTTTAGAAAACAATCAATCGTGTGGCGAAGTTATTAAGCGACAATTACTGTGCTGGAAAATTGAAGCTAATTTGATAAACAGTGTACAACCGGCCTTATCTGCACTTAGTAAATCAGCAGAAAATCCACCATATGACTTATTGATAGTAAATCGGCAACTCCCTGACCTAGATGCTTTAGCTTTTGTAAGAGAAGTACGTTCAAATCCTTTTAACAAAGATCTCAAAATAGTGTTTATGACGCTAATGAGCAGTCAGCTCGATTTAACCGATAATGCTCAAATGGGTATTGATGGTTTATTTCCTAAACCGGTCACTACCTCTGACTTACATAGTGCATTAAACTTGATGTTAGCGAGCGCCGAAAAAGTCCCGCTTAGTGACGCTACGCTAAAATTAACAACACTATCAGCTTCGGGGGCTAATCTAGCGCCTAAGTTAGATAAAGCCTGGACGCAAGGTATTAAGTTACTCTTAGTGGAAGACAATCGTGTTAATCAAATGGTTGCTATGGGGGTATTAAAAAAAATAGGCATAACTCAATGCGTTATCGCAGCAAACGGAAAAGAGGCAATCGAGAAGCTTAGATCGAGTGACGATAGTTGTCCATTCACTTTTATTTTTATGGATTGTCAAATGCCTGAAATGGATGGTTACGAAGCGACAACGTTAATTAGACAAGCGGTTGCAGGAGCGAGGTACCAAAATATACCTATTGTTGCTATGACGGCTAATGCGATGCTTGGCGATAAAGAAAAATGTTTATCTGCCGGTATGGATGATTATTTAGTTAAACCTATTAACAAAGCGCAAGTAGAAGACACAATAAAAATATTTCATGACAAAAAGAATAGTTAACGGGGCATACTACTGTCTTTGTTTATTTTTGATAATGCAGACGTAATAATTCAACAAAAAACTGTGCAGACTGCGATAACGGATAACGCTTTCTGGTAATAATACCAACCCGACGACTGATTGTTGGCGAAGTTAATGGACAATATTTAATGTTAAGTGATTGTATTTGTTGTTTATACAAAGACGGTATTGCACTGACGCCCAGTTTATTAGCGACCATTTGAACGACAGTGGCTAACTGATTACTTTCATATTTTACCTTTAAAAATAAAGCTTGCTCGGCCAGTGTATCTTCCATTAGCATGCGAATACTCGATGGTCGTTGCAAGGCAATAAAAGGATAATGGCTGAGTTGCTGCCAAGTTAACTCACTAGCTTGTTCTAGGTTATGGTTATCTGGGAATACCGCCAGTAATTCATCACTAAACAGTGTTTCAAAATGTAAATCATCAAATTCGCCAGGATCAAAAGTAATGGCAAACTCTACTTTACCATTTCGAACCATAGCAACGGCTTCTTCGGCGATAACATCATGCACTCTTACTTTAATTTCTTGATAATCAGTGGTAAAAGCCAGTAAATGTTGCGGTAAATGGGTACTCGCAAATGATGGCATTGCTGCTAAAGATAAATTGCCACGCTTTAAAGAGAATAGCTCAGCAAGCTCTATAAAAGCATCATCAAAGTCTGCTAATAAACGTTTCGCTGTCGGTAAAAAAAGTTGTCCTTCAGGCGTTAATGATAAGGTTCTTGTTGAACGCGCCAGTAACTTACCACCAATGGTTTCTTCTAAATTTTTGATACTAATACTTAATGCTGGCTGTGATAAATGTAAAATTTCACTGGCTTCGGCAAAGCTTTTAGATTGGGCAATGGTGATAAAAGTGCGTAGTTGTTTGAGGGTAATATTCATGCAATTATCCTAAATATAGCCAGTTATAATTTTTATTTATTAATAGTTAATATTAATTAATTTTACATATTTATGCAATTGTATAATGCTGGTGTTAAGTCAACTTCCTTAATAAATGGATAAAAATAATGGCAGGTTTTAATAAAGTAGTGAATACCTATGAAGAAGCAATGTCAGGGTTAACCGACAATATGACCGTTATTGCTGGTGGCTTTGGTTTATGTGGTATTCCTGAGAATTTAATCAAAGAAATCGAGTCTAAAGGCATTAAAGGGCTAACGCTAGTTTCTAATAACTGTGGTGTTGATGACTTTGGTTTAGGGCTGTTGCTACCTAAGCGGCAAATTAAAAAAATTATTGCTTCTTATGTTGGAGAAAATGCTGAATTTGAACGACAAATGATGTCGGGTGAATTAGACGTGGAATTAACACCACAAGGTACTTTAGCTGAAAAAATGCGCGCAGGTGGCGCGGGTATACCCGCTTTTTATACCGCAACAGGTGTTGGCACTTTAGTGGCAGCAGGTAAAGATCAACGGCAGTTTAATGGACGAGATTATATTCTTGAAGAAGCTATTACGGGTGATTTTGCCATTATTAAAGCATGGAAGGCTGATAAGTTTGGTAATTTAGTTTACAGAAAAACAGCACGTAACTTTAATCCATTAGCCGCGACCGCAGGAAAAATTACCGTGGTAGAAGTTGAAGAAATTGTTGAGCCAGGTGAGCTAGACCCAGATGAAATCCATACACCGGGAATTTATGTTAACCGTGTTATACAAGGCACTTTTGAAAAACGTATTGAACAACGCACTATTTGCACGACAACAGGAGAATAATCATGGCTTTAGACCGAAATCAACTCGCTCAGCGTGTCGCGCAAGAATTACAAGATGGCTTCTATGTTAATCTTGGTATTGGTATTCCTACCTTAGTGGCTAACTATGTCCCCGAGGGCATTGAAGTGATGTTGCAATCTGAAAATGGTTTACTAGGTATGGGACAATTTCCCAGTGAAGCTGAAGTCGATGCCGACTTAATTAATGCAGGTAAACAAACCGTGACCATGGCGACCGGTGCATCAATATTTGATTCAGCACAGTCGTTTGCCATGATCCGTGGCGGACATGTTGATTTAACGGTGCTGGGCGCTTTTGAAGTCGATGTTCACGGTAATATTGCTTCATATATGATCCCTGGTAAGCTAATTAAAGGTATGGGCGGTGCAATGGACTTGGTTGCTGGCGCAGACAATATCATAGTAACTATGACCCATGCGTCAAAACATGGTGACTCTAAATTACTGGCAAATTGCACGCTACCTTTAACAGGCAAGGGCTGTATAAAAAAAGTATTAACCGATTTGGCCTTTATTGAGATTAAAGAAGGGCGTTTTCATTTACTTGAACGGGCTCCTGGCGTTAGTGTTGAAGAAATTATTAAGTTAACAGCGGGTGAATTAGTCGTTCCTGATCATGTTCCTGAAATGCGGTTTAGCGAGTTTGTCGTCACTCCTACACTTTAAAATATAAAGCGAGAAGTTAAAACCACCTCAATCATTATTTATCAATGATTGAGGTTTATCAAAATGTTGAGAGTAACTGTCGCATTAATTTTTTTAACGCTAACGCTTTAATTGGTTTGCGCATAAAAGAGAAGTTAGCACTGTTGGTATGTTCTCGTACTTGCTCTGAGGGATCGGCAGAGCAGATAATACAAGGGGCTCGCCAATTATAGCTAGATAACCTTTGCTGGACTAAATCAACACCATTTTTATCATCATCTAAGTGGTAGTCTGAAATGATCAATGCAGGTGTAAAATTTTGCCCCGCTAGCGCTTCAATCAAATTATTTTCATTTTTCGCCGCAATAACAACACAACCCCATTCCTCGAGTTGTGATTGCATAGCTTTTAGCATCAAAGGCTCATTATCAATAAGCAAAACCGATAATTGGTTAAATTCATCTGTGGCGCTAATACTTTTTTGTGTATGAACAACCGATACTTTCGCCGGTAATAACTTACTACGAGGTAGGGTAATACTAAAGCATGAACCTTTACCAACCATAGATTTTACTGAAATGGTTAACCCTAATAATTTAGCAATACGATCTGAAATGGCTAAGCCAAGCCCTAAGCCAGGCTGCTCCTGAGTTTCGTTTAAGCGTTCAAATTCTTTGAATATGGTTTGTTGTTTGTTTTTGGCAATACCTGGACCATTGTCCCAGACTTCAATAACGATGTGTTCTTGTTGTCGTCGAACACCGAGTAACACTTTGCCTTGGCGCTGCGTTTGTGGACAATAATTAATAGCATTGGAGAGAAAATTTTGTATAACACGGCGCAACAACCGTTGGTCAGTTTCAATAATGCAGCTTGATTTTACATAGTTAAAAGCCAAGTTAGCTTGTTCAGTGAGTAAGAAAAACTCTTTACTTAAGGGGGCTAATAATTCGTCGACATAAAAAGAGGTAATAGCAATATGTTGTGACTTGCCGCCTAAGCGAGATATTTCAACAAGATCAGAGAGTAAGCTTTCAGCAGCATTGAGTGAATGGCGAATATTACCTGCTAATTCTTCTAAATGAGTGCCCGTTACTTTTTTATTAAGCATGCTAGTAAATAAAGATAATGCGTTGAAAGGCTGCATTAAATCATGGCTAGCAGCCGCTAAAAATTTAGTTTTACTGATATTCGCCTCTTCGGCTTCGGCTTTCGCGTGGTTTAATTCACGGGTACGTTCAATCACTCGCTGTTCTAAGTTCTCATTAGCTCTTTGCAAGGCCTTTTCTGCTTCTATATGCGCGGTTATATCTGAAAAAGTACTAACAAAACCACCGCCTGGCATAGCCTGACCTCTAATTTCTAAGACAATACCATTCGGCATTTCTCGCTGAGAATAATGACTGTTGCCCTCACGCATATAATTAATTCTGCGGGTTATAAAGTCATGAGTACTCTCACCGTTAGAACTACTTTTATCGGCAATAATTACACCTCGGTCAGCATTGTATTGAATAAGATCAGATATAGGCTTTCCCACGCAAACTAAATTATTTGGGTAATCGAGTAATTCTATGTAGCGTTTATTCCAAGCGACTACACGCATATCAGCGTCAACAACACTAATGCCTTGTTCAATGTTTTCCACTCCAGCTTGCAGTAATTCACGATTAAATTGGAATAACTTGTTAGCTTCATCAACAATGTTAACAACATCTTCTAAGGGCAATGCTTGTTGCTTGCTCGCCGCCTTCATTACCATTCGGGTCGACGCTGAGCCTAACACGCTCGATAACTGCAAGCGGGTATAGTCGACCAGCTTTTGACTGGCGGCGGTATTACTTAGTTGTTTTGCATGACTATGATGGAAATCATCGGCGCTCGCGTCATTAACGAAGCGCTGCAATAAGTGATAAAGGTCTTTGCTTGATAGGTTTTGTTGAACAGCGCCTTGCTTTTTACTGATAAAAAGCTCGGCTTGCAATCTTTCGCCGACACTGCGTTGGCCTAATAATGAAAAACCAATAAAACAGCACGTATTGGCTAATAAACTAAATAATAAACCGTGGCTAATATTGTCGAGAAAATCGAGACCAAAAAGTGCATAAGGTTTTAACCCGTCTATGCCAAATAAACCTTGGCTAACCCATTGAGTATTAGGCAGCAAACTCGGTAGTAACAGGGTATAAAACCAACATAAACTACCGACAACTAAGCCAATAAAAGCAGCGTTACTGGTTGCCCTTCGCCAATATAAGGCGCCAACAACTAAAGGGGCTAATTGTGATAAAAGTACGAATGATAATAGGCCAATGGTCGCAAGGTGATTTTGTTGATTAACGATCCGTTCAAAGCCAAAGGCTAAGAGCAGCAGCAAAGCAATTGCTATGCGTCGAATGTTAAGTAGCAGACCTGACAGTTGCTTTTTTTGTGTGTTTATATAGCTGTTGTAATGTAATAGTAGTGGGTTAACTATTTCTGTTGTCACCATCGTGCTGAGCACTATCGTAGCGACTATAACCATACTTGTTGCTGCGGCTAAACCACCAATAAAAGCAAGACCGCCAAGCCATGCTTGCTGAAAAAAGAGCGGGATAGTAATGACATAAGTATCGGCATCAACACCACCACCAGGAAATAAACTTTGACCCGCTAAGGCAATAGGTAAAATGAATAAATTAATTAAAATTAAATATAATGGGTAGAGCCATCGCGCCATTTTTAATTCTTTTTGCTGATGATTTTCTATCATCAACATGTGATATTGCTGGGGCAAAATGAAAATAGTAATTACGCCAAGTATGGCTTGTGATATCGCAAAATAAGTATTTTTTACTGGTTGATAGTTAGGGGAGGTTTCGGCTTGGCTCATTAAATCGCCGATACCATCAAAAACAAAAAATGTCGCAAAAATGCCTATCGCGGTTAAAGCAAATAATTTAACGAGCGAACTAAAAGCGATCGCTAAGACTAAGCCTTGATTTTGTTTATTAGCGGCAACTTGGCGAGCACCAAATAATATACTGAAAATAATTAATACTAAGGTCACGACAAAGGTTGTGCTTATTCCAGAGCGGTATGTACCAGTGAGTAAGTCAAAACTTTTGCTTATTGCTCTTAATTGCAGTGCGATATAGGGAATGGTGCCCAGCAGTGCGACTAAGGTTACTGTGGCTGCTATTTTAGGCGACCTGTCGTAGCGACAGGCAATGAAATCAGCAATCGAGGTTAGGTTTTGTTGCTTGGTAATGCGCAATATTCGCAGCAACATAGGCCAAGCTAAAACAAAGCATAAAATCGAGCCAATGTAGATGGGAGCAAGCCAAGCTCCGGTTGTTGCTGCTTGCCCAACAGTGCCATAAAAAGCCCAAGAGGTGCAGCTTACCCCTAAAGCTAAACTGTAAACCCAAGGGCGAGAATGCCACTGCTTAGTGGTTTGCTTTTGTCCCGAGTAGGCAACAATAAATAATAGTAATAAATAACCAATGGCAAGAAAAGACACCAACCAGGTATTAAGAGAAAGCCAAATTAACACTGAAAATACCTTATAAATAGCAACATTTTACTATATACCGATGCCACCTTAACCTTACATCTGCAAGTAAAATGGCAATAGACATTATAACATCGATTAAATTTCACCACAGTGCACGAAGGTAGTACATCAATAGATAATTTATTTAGTTAAGCTGAATTTTGACATTACTATATTAGAAATTAATCTATATGAGAACTCTTAAGATAAGTAACAAGTATTTAGTAGAAGCCATTGTTTTTATTAGTTACACCTTATTTGCAATGGCATGGGTTGGCGGCACCGCAAGCATGAATCAAATTATGGCGGCAATGAATATTAACAGTTTAGCCTCAGCCAGCTTTATTAGTGGTGCGGTTACTTTAGCTAAAATTGTAGGCACCTTTGCCGCCGCTTGGTTAGCCTTAAAATTAGGCGGTAAGTATGCTTTTTTTGCATCAGGTATTTTAATTTCAGTGGGGCTATTAACACCTTTCGCGCCCAATTATGAATTGCTATTAGTGAGTCGATTTCTAATGGGATTAGGCGGGGCGTTTATGATTGTATATTTTAACCCCATCGTTATGTCTTGGTTTCCTCCAGAAGAGCGTGCCACGATAAACGGGATTAATGCGGTTGCTTTTAATTTGGGCACAGGCATTATTTTATGGCAAATGAGCAATTTTAATTCGTTAACAGGTAGCTGGCAAAATACGCTGATTATTTTTTCATTAGCAAGTCTGGCGTTAAGTATTGCTTGGTTATTTGTTGACGAAGCAAAACCTGATAGCAAAGCCAAAGACACCAATAAAATTAACGCACATTATTCCTACACAGACGGCTTAAAAGACAAGTTTTCATGGATCTATGCGTTAACCTATTCAGGTATTCTTGCCTTTTATTTATGTTTGTTCACCTTCTATCCTAAAGCGGGCATTAGTCAAAGTGCGTTATTGATAGGTTTTGGAATAATAGGAACGTTAGCCGGTATTATTTACAGTAAAAAATTCCCTTTACGGGTGCCTGTGATCCGTTGGTCAGGTTTACTGATTGTGATCACTGTGTTTACTTTATCTTTTAGCCCGTCAGAAGTAATACAAACACTTAGTGCTATGGTGTTAGGTTTTTCTATATTCTTTCCAATAACGGCATTAGTGGCAATACCTCATGAGTTGTCAAAAATGACCAGCCAAAAAATAACCGTTGTTTTTAGTTTGTTCTATTCGATAAGTTATATGGTGGGTACCTTGGTTTTATGGTTGTTTGGCAAGTTAGTTGATATTCACCAAGGTGACTATACATGGGCATTTGCTTTAACCACCTTGGTCAGTGGTACTTTCTTTATAGGTAGTTTTTTCTTAACTGAAACGGGTCAACAAAAAAACAAGGAAGATGAATTATGCGAGGTATAATTTCAGAAAAGTTAGCGCCCTTTTTAGCGCAGGCAAATGAAGCGTTAGCCGAGTCAAAAAAACAAGGTGTGCAATTTTCTCCTGCACTGGTTCGCTCAAATTTAGATAAATTGGCGCCTTTGATAGGTGAGGGGCCAGCACTCAGTTTTGTGCAAGACCGTGCAGTGCAAGCAGAAGAACGCGCTATTGCTGTGCGAGTTTATAGCCCCGCGCCAGAGGAAGCATTACCCGTAGTTATTCATTATCATGGCGGTGGTCATATGTGTGGCAGTGTTGAATTATACGATCCCATTTGTCGTAAAATTGCCGCACAAAGTCATTGCATTGTTATCAGTGTCGAATACCGTTTAGCACCAGAGCATCCTTATCCAGCAGGTATCGATGATTGTCGAGAGGTGTTAATTAATTATCAAGCTTGTTTAGCTGGGCTCAACTTTTCTAACGCACTTTATATTATCGGTGATAGTGCTGGCGGCGCTATTTGTACTACGCTTGCTATGCAAAGCCAGCAAGATAAACGCTTAAGAATCGATAAGCAGATTTTAATTTACCCGAGTGTTGATTACACCCGTCAACAGCCTTCTTTTACCGAGAATGGGTCAGGTTTTTTACTTGAGCAAGATAAAATAACTTGGTATTTCAATCAGTATTTTAAAGCGAGTGATAACAGTAAAGCTGCATCACCTTTGTATGGTGAAATAAGTAAAGCTTTGCCTGAAACTTTAATTATTACCGCCGGATGCGACCCGTTAAGAGATGAAGGTTTAGCTTATGCTAAAGCGTTAAAAACGGTTGGAGTCGCGGTGCATCATCATCAGTTCGATGGGTTAACGCATGCTTATATGTTACTTGATGCATTGGTTGAAGAAGAGTGTCAGCAAACTTTTCAGCTGATCGCTAACTTTATTAATAAATAGCTAAGCTTGCCACAGATTTCTGTGGCAAAAGCATTAATTATCGCAAGGTCTTGTTACCAGAGAGCAAGATCTCTTTATCATAATGTCAGTGATCCCGTTACCGACGTTGTCAACACGTTTCATCTTCATCTAGGTCATCATAATTTCAATATAGTTTCTTGCTCGGTAAAACACCTACAAAAAATGGTTGAATACGTATTCATCTTCTTTGATATAGCGCTTTGTTTAAATTTAACGCAACCTGTCTTGGCTATTTAATAAGCAAATATAAACATTGATTTTACATTAGGAATAAAAATAAAAATGAAAACTAAAGTAATAAAATCGTTATTAACGACAGGTCTGGCACTAGGCATTGTTTGTCAGGTTCAAGCCGCAGCTCAACCGACTACTTTTGTTCATCTATTTGAATGGAACTGGCAAGATGTTGCCCAAGAGTGTGAAGACTATTTAGGCCCTAAAGGTTATGCCGCAGTTCAGGTGTCACCCCCTAATGAGCATATTCAAGGGGGACAATGGTGGACTCGATATCAACCAGTAAGCTATAAAATTGAGAGTCGAGGCGGTAACCGCTCGCAGTTTGTCGACATGGTGAATCGTTGCAAGGCCGTCGGTGTAGAAATATATGTTGATGCAGTTTTAAATCATATGGCGTCTGGCAATGGTACGGGTATGGCAGGGAGTAATTATGGTAACAAAAGCTTCCCTAATTACGGGCCACAAGACTTTCATGATACTTGTGCCATTACCGACTATAACAATCGTTGGCAAGTACAAAACTGTGAGCTCGTGGGCTTAACCGATCTCAATACCGGTGCCGCTTATGTACAAGAAACACTCGCAGGTTATTTAAACGACTTGCAAGATATTGGTGTTACAGGTTTTCGATTTGACGCCTCTAAGCACATGTCATTAGGCGATATTCAAGGGGTATTGTCGAGAGTTAATGGCTCGCCTTTGGTGTTTCAGGAAGTGATTGATCAAGGCGGTGAGCCTATCACCTCGAGTGAATATCAAAGCACAGGTTTAGTAACAGAATTTAAATATACCACACAGCTAGGTAACACCTTCAAAAATGGCAGCTTAGCATCACTGAGTAGTTTTGGTGAAGCTTGGGGCTTTTTACCGAGTAGTTCCGCGGTGGTTTTTGTCGATAACCATGATAATCAACGCGGTCATGGTGGCGGTGGTAATGTGATTACTTTTGAAGATGGCCGTTTATACGACTTAGCGAATGTATTTATGTTGGCTTATCCGTATGGTTACCCAAAAGTTATGTCGAGCTATGACTTTCATGGTGATACTGATGCGGGTGCTCCAAGTGTTCCGGTACATAACAATGGTAATCTAGAATGCTTTGGCAGTAGTTGGAAGTGTGAGCATCGATGGTCATATATTGCTGGTGGTGTCGACTTTAGAAATAATACTGCAGATAATTGGAGCACCACAAACTGGTGGGATAATGGCAATAACCAAATTGCTTTTGGTCGAGGTAGCTCGGGTTTTGTCGCAATTAATAAAGAAGAGGTTAATTTAACGACTACGCTAAATACGGATATGAGCGCAGGTACTTATTGTAACGTGTTAAAAGGGCAATTATCTGCTGATGCTAAATCATGTAGCGGCGAAACGATTACAGTGAACAATGGTGGAAGTATTAATGCTAATGTGGGTGTTTGGGATGCATTTGCGATTCATCAAGGCGCAAAAGTTAATGGCGGCGTAACGGGCCCAACAACATTAAAACGTACCGTGATATTTATTAAAGCACAAACTCAAAGCGGTCAAAATATGTTTGTTCGTGGTGGTATTGATCACAATTACGCCAATAATAGTCTTGGTAGAAATTGTCAAACCACTAATTTTGATTGTGCAATACCTATTAGCCATAACAATCTAAAAAGCGCAACGACAACACCATGGAAAACCAACGAAAGCTACTTAGATTGGTATGGCAGTGAAGTCGCTCAAAGTAGCGCAGCCGAAGGTACACCACTTGATTGGACCACTAATGTTTGGCCTACAGGTTGGGGAGCAAAGCGCACCGTTGCTACTGATGGTTATGGTGAAGAGCCATTAAATATTTGGGGTCAACATTACTGGATGTTAGATGTTGATATGGATTGTAGTAAAGCGGTTAATAATAAGTTTGAAGTAAAGGCCTATGTTAAGAATGGGCAAGGTTGGGAAGGTGATATTAGCCAAGCTAACACACCTTATACATCGGTTAATCATGTTGCTGAATGTGGCAAAATCAACAAATTTGACTTTAATAGTCATACCGTAGAAAGTCGCGATTTTTAGAATTTCGTCGCGTGTTTATGATGATTTTTAACTAAATAATTGAGCAGGCTAGGCAATTTTTTGTCTAGCCTTTACGACTTTACAGCGTTATTTATACACGACCTATAAAACGTCTTTAGCGGCTCTAAAAGCTTCTTGTGCAGCTGGCGCGCCACAATATACAGCGCTGTGTAGTAATACTTCTCGTATTTCTTCTTTAGTCGCACCATTATTTAATGCACCACGAATATGCCCTTTAAGTTCTTGAGGGGTTCTTAGCGCTGCCAGCATAGCGATAGTCACTAAACTGCGGGTTTTAAGATCTAATTCTGTTCGCTGCCACGTTGCTCCCCAGCCATGAACGTTGATGTAGTCTTGCATAGGTTGACTAAAATCATCGGCATTATTAAGCGCGCGGTCAACAAACTCATCGCCCATTACTTGCCGGCGAATTTTTTCACCCGCTGTTTTTTCGTTGTTAGCTATCGTCATATATTATCCTGTTTTTTTTATTGGGCGGTCCAAGCGCCGTCCATTGGTAGTGCCGAACCGGTGATACTACGCGCACTATCGCTACATAAGAATAAAATAAATTCGCCAATTTGGCGAGGGTCCATCATTTCGGGTAAGGGTTGCTTAGCGGTCACTAAAGCATATTTAGCTTGTTCGAAGCTAACACTTTTTTGTTGTGCTATATCATTAATTTGATTATTAATTAATGGGGTATCTACCCAACCTGGGCAAATAGAATTAACGGTAATACCATGCTCGGCGCACTCAAGCGCAACAGCCTTTGTTAAACCAACCATGCCATGCTTTGCCGCAACATAAGCCGATTTATTTAGCGAGGCGACAAGTCCATGAACAGAGGCAATATTAATAATGCGACCCCAACCATTAGCTTTCATACCCGCAAGTGACTTTTGAATGGTGTGAAATGCGGATGTTAAATTGATGGCGATTATCGCATCCCACTTATTTTCAGGAAAAGTATCAATACTTTCGGTATGTTGAATGCCGGCATTATTGACAAGTATATCGATAGATCCCATTACTTGAATAGCCTTAGCCATAAACACTGAAATATCTTGTGCGTCCATCAAGTTAGCATTATCAAAAAGCGTGTTGATACTATATTTTTTAGCGAAATTTTCTGCTAAATTTTGACCTTCTTGGTTATTCATTAAACCGTGTAGTACTAAGTTAATACCTTGTTCAGCCAGTACATGAGCAGCGGCTAAGCCAATACCACTGGTTGAACCTGTGATGAGTGCAGTTTTGCCTTTTAGCATAATTTTTCCTGTTTAATGATGTTGTTCAATTGTGTTTTTTTCTTTATAAACATTATGTTAATGAGTCACTACGCACTAAGAAATATAGCAAGAGGAAGAGCGCTCATCTCATCGTAGATAGCATGGTTGTTATATAATAAAGCAAACTGTTAACTTTTTAATTGGCACCTTAGTACCATAAGCTGGGTAAATTGATTTTCCTGTATTAAATAATTTATTTAAAATTAATAGTACGGTAATTATTAGCGAGAAAAAGGCAATAAACTTTCATCAAACTAGTGTCTTCTTTGCATAAAGAAGTCTAAAATCTTAGCCCGCGCAGTGTTCCTTGGCTAAATGGTGCTCAATAATCGCTTATGCCACAAAACAGACCTAAATTTTCTAGCATTAAATTATGAATACCGTAATGAAAATCATAACTACCGCAAGCGCTTAGGCTAAATTCTCTCTAACGAAAGTCAATTAAACGGGGTTAAATAAAGAGGAAATGAAAACGTTGAAAAATGAAGAAAGCAGCTGGACTATTTGTCAGGAATGTCAGGGACGTGGCAAAAAAAGCAGAAGGCCCCGTAAAAAACTGCGACTTCAGTATCAGCGGGAATTACTTGAGTTTGAAAAAATGCAAGGCGAAGGCTTGGCACCCGTTCGTCCAAAAGGGCACCTTTATGATTGTTTGAACTGCGGTGGAACGGGTTTAGTTCATTGTGATAGCCAACCGTTTGTAGATAAAGAAAATTACCCACATATTGCTATTATTGGTGGTGGTATAGGTGGCGTTGCATTAGCGGTTGCTTGCTTACACCGCGGGATCCCTTTCACACTTTATGAACGTGATAGCGGTTTCGATACACGCTCTCAAGGGTATGGTCTTACTCTGCAGCAAGGGAGTAAAGCGATCGAAGGACTTGGCATTATTTCGTTAGCAGCAGGGGTGGTCTCCACCAGACATGTTGTGCATACCACCGATGGAAAAGTGATCGGTGAATGGGGGATCAGAAAGTGGCATCCTTCAGCGGTGAAAACATCGGTCAAACGCACCAATATACATATCGCACGACAATCTTTACGTTTAGCTTTACTTGAGCAACTCGGTGGGCATGATGCGGTGCAATGGGGACACCAGTTAGTTGGTTTTAAAGAAAGAGCTAAGGAAAGTGAGGATAAAAACATTGAACTTAGCTTTCAAGTAGACGGGGAAATAAAAATCGCCAAGGCTGATCTTGTGGTGGGTGCTGACGGTATTCGCAGTGCTGTGCGAAAGTTACTGATTGGCGACGATATAAGCCCTTTACAGTACCTTGGTTGTATTGTTATTTTGGGGATTTGCCCCTTGACGGCTCTCGACGGGCTTGAAAATTCGTTGTTAGATTCAGCAACGGTATTTCAAACAGCCAATGGCAATGAACGCATTTATATAATGCCTTATGACGCAGATTCAGTGATGTGGCAACTTAGTTTTCCTATGCCCGAAGAAGAGGCTAAGGCGTTAAGTGCAGAAGGTGCAAAAGCCCTCAAGTATGAGGCGTGTCGAAGAACGCAGTGGCATGATCCTATTCCTCAAATTTTGGCGGCAACACAGACAAGTCAGGTTTCTGGTTATCCAGTGTATGACCGACCACTTCTTGAAGCAGAATTATTGGCTAAAGGCCAGCAAGTAACACTGATTGGAGATGCGGCTCATCCGATGAGCCCATTCAAAGGACAGGGAGCGAATCAAGCTCTACTGGATGCTTTGGCACTGGCTCGTGGAATATCTATAGGGTGTCGACCTCTATCACAGTGGAGAGAAGCGGGTATGAGAAAAAGTGTGTTAACTGAATTTGAAACAGAAATGTTAACACGCAGTGCGTCTAAAGTAAGAGATTCAGCAGAGGCTGCAGAGTTCCTTCATTCTGACATTGTGCTCCATGAGAGCGACGAGCCCCGAGGACGATGTCTAAAGTGATCAGGTTTATTTTAAGAAAAATTAACTGACGACCGCTTAGTCGGAAGCTATATTTATTGAGGTATTTAGATGATTTTTTGGCCTTGTATACTAAAGCTAGAGGGTGATGATGAGCTTATTTATTTAAGCTCTGAGCAATTTTTCAACGAGGAATGTACAGAATTAATCCTTAGTGATGATGACTATGTAATAGATTCAACAGGTTATTGTTATTTAATCGAAATGATAACAGATAAGCCCGTATTAGCTAAAACCGAACGGGTAGTCGTTGTAGAAGAAGTTACACATTTAATTCGCGCTCATGAGTTTAATAAAGCTGAATTGTGTCTAACTAAAATTCATTTTTTAACAGTGTCAGATGCTATTAATTCATTGATTAACTTAAACTGATTTTTTTATAGGGGTCACTTGATATTATCTTATTGAATATTCCTCGTATTTTTTTATAAATAAATCCCTTCAATTGATAATAACGTTGATTTGCACAAGTAAACTGGCTATAAATAAAGCTAAAGTTAATGAATACAAAAAGTATTATTACTTTTTTTATTAATGGTGGGGTATGTTTATTTTAATAACAAAATTTATTTTAAAAACAATGTTGATCTTTATTTTAGTGCTTCCTCAACCGAATGCATTTCAATTCCCGTCATCAAAAGAAAATATTATCTTTTATACTGAAGATTACCCACCGGCTAATTATTTCGTTAACGACCAACTTAAAGGAATTTCAGTTGATACTTTGAAAGCTATCTGGAAACATTTGGATATTACAGAGCAAGAAATATTGGTCGTTCCCTGGTCGCGGGGCTACAGATTTACCTTGGATAAAAATAACACCGCGTTATTTACGGTTTCTAAAACGCATCCGCGTGAAAATTTATTTAAGTGGGTAGGGCCTATCTTTCATTCTACTCATGTATTAATAGCAAAAAAATCAAGAAACTTTAGTTTTACTAATTTAGGACAAATTTTTTATCATAAAGTGGCGACAATAGCAGGTGATATTTCAGAGATATCACTTCATCAAGTAGGGTTTCCTTCATCTAATTTGGCAAAAGTTTCTCAACTAAAGCAAGCCTTTTTAATGATGGAGTCAGACCGCGTCGATATGATTGTTGTTTCTATTCATGGTTTTGCTTATTTAGCAAAACAGCTCGATTTTGATACAAATGATTATGAACAGGTCTGGCAGGTTAATAAAATAGGTAACTACTTGGCCTTTAATATTAATACAACGGATGAAGTTATTAATGCTTATCAAAAAGCATTTGATGATATAGCTAGCCAACGATTGAGTATTAAAAAGTCTTATGAGTTACCCGAAGCTGAGTATTGATGAAAAACGATTCAAATAATAATTACCAATACATAACACCATTTTTTTAATAAATTATCAGACTGTAAATTACCAAACTATTGCTTTTAGCCATGAAAAAGTCGTGGAAATAATTATCGAAGGAGATGGTTAAATGATGCCTGAGCATTTTGACCCTATAGTGCTGTAGAAATTAAATAAAGTTGGAGCTTTCTTAATCAAGATGGAAACTATTAAATAAAGTCGGAAACTAGAGTTATTACGTTTAGCACCGCAAATACCTTTTAAAAAATTTAAGTAAACTTTGAAATAGTTAGCTTCTAAAATATAACTCTGCGGGCAGTGACTGCCACATTCCGGACGTTCTTATGAATGATAAATCGACCTCAAAACAGTCAACAAAGATACGATACCGGAAGTTCCTCTATATATAATAACAAGAGTTTTTTGATGATGACTTCTGTCAGTGAGTCTTTAAGCCTGAATGTGAATTAAGCCACCATAGAGATCATAAATACTTTAAATTAAAACGTCAGCTCTTCAAACAAGGGGGCTATTGAGATGGTGAGCTTAAAGTGTACTATTGTCGTATTCCAGACAGTTCTCTTATTGTATATACTTAACTAGAATATTTTCAGTACACAGGTACTTTTGGTATACAAAGATCAATATTAATTGGAAGTCATTTAATGAAAACACTATTTTTATGGTCATTGTTGTTATTTTCAAATATTTCTTATTCCATTAAAAACAATGAATTAGATGCGGTCTTCATTCCATTAAATAAATGGGCAAGTCAGCGAGTCCTGTCTAAAGCCATTGGCCAAATAATAGAAAAATCAGGTACACCAGTAGAATACATTAATATAAGTGCAGACAAGCAATGGGGGGCTATACAACGTGGAGTAATTCACTTCCAACTGGAAGTTTGGGAACCTTCCATGAAAAAAGAGTTCGAAAGCCTGATAGCAAGTGGCCAAATTGTTGATTTAGGTACGCATGATGCAAAAGTAATAGAAGAATGGTGGTATCCAAAATACGTAGAAGAGCTATGCCCAGAACTGCCGAACTGGAGAGCATTAAATAAATGTAAAAAGCTATTTGAAACCAGCTCATCTAACTCAAAAGGACTATATTATGGAGGACCATGGAATTATGGAGATGCTGAAATCATTCGTGCATTAGGAATAAATTATACGATAGGACGACTGACAGATGCATCTGAATTGTGGGATGAATTATCTTTAGCAATAAGCAATAAACGCCCTATTATTTTGCTTAATTGGAGTCCAAACTGGACTGACAATTACATCTCAGGAGAATTCGTAAACTTCCCTTTGTACACAAAAAAATGTGGAACAGATCCAGAGTGGGGACTAAATAAAAGACTTATTAACGATTGTGGAAATCGTAGAAACGGCTGGTTAAAAAAAGCTGGTTCGATGAAATTAAAAGAAAGTTTTCCATGTGTTTTTAGACTAGTTCAAAATATTAATTTCACGAATCAAATGATAAGGGATGCGTCTTCTTTGACTGTTGTCAAAAAACTATCTGATGACGATGCTGCAATAAAATGGTCGCGTTTATACGCGAACGAAATAAAAAAATGGATATCAAAAACTTGCATATAGTTACACCTTTAAACAAAAATCGTTAATGAGTAATACAAATTGCAAAAGCTAATGTTAGCTTATGGCTAGTTGAAGAAGTCTCTAATAATCACTGTTCTATGTTAACAAAGATACGATAGCTGACATTTTTTGTCTGCCAGCTAGGAAGCGCAGTTATCGAATTTCGGTCACTGGATTTTTGGTTTTGTAAGCTGCAATTATTGACCGTAAAGTGCCGATCAGAGACGTTCTAGCTAACTTGTTTCTGATTCTATAATTAATCTATATAAGTGACAAATATCACTTACCACTACAGTGTGACCAAATACATAAATATCCATATTTTACTTCTTCGCTTTTCTACTCAGGTTGTTCACAATTTTTAGTGTCTATTTTAATTTGCGTGACGAGTTCTTGTTTATTATCCAAGTAATCATAGATAACGACAGCCTTCAAATATCTAAATGCTTTCATAGATTCTCCGTTGCAGACACTCGTTTTAATATTAGGAGTCATAGCATCAACAAATATTTCAATATCAATGTTTTCTTTTTTGTAATTTGGTAATTGATATGTGTAAGAGAATGTATCTTCATGGGATGAACTTGCAATCCAAGTTGTTTCTTCATCTATTACCATCGGCAATCTTTCGTTAAGTTGAATGGCGGTGTCAGATAAAATATCAGCAGTGTTGCTTTTGGTAGCACCTAAAAGTCCACTCATGGCCCAATAGCTGATCATTACACCACCAATAGCGCCTAAAACGATGTATGAGCTGAGTTTGGTATTTTGACCTAAGCTTGTAACTTCAGATTCGTTTTTTATTTCAAAGCTAGGTGTTTCCGATAAATACTTTGAATACTGTCTTTCACTAAATAGCCAGCCAACATATCCAAATAACGCGCCCCCTATAGCCCATACTCCGCCTTGCCACAATAGTGAAACTAGATCTAACGGATCGGAACTTTTTAGCGCTGGCACTACAGCCATAACCAAATACATGATCAAACCCCAGCTCAATACACCAGTCTGTAAGATATAAAAAAACATGCCGCTTTCTCTTTTCTCGCGCCAATTCTCTATTCTATTAGCCATTGCAGTTTCTAAGTTCTGATTTCCTTTTAACCAGTTATCCGGTACTTGAGATCTTAGATATACATTTTTTACTTTATCTTTATCCCAACCTAAAACGGTCGAAGAAATCAGAGCGTTTATTAACCATCCTAAAAGATAAAATCCAATCATTAGAATTACCATAAGGCCGATAAATCCAATAACCCAAACTAGGCTATTATCGAATTCTCTCAAGGGGGTATCGGTGTCCAGTTCTAACCATATTGATATAAGCCACATAACACCGAATGAGGAGAACATCAGCGTGAAAGGAAGAGTAGCAAGAGCTATCGAATACCTAGTTTTGATCATTGAACTGATATCGGTATTGAATGCGATGTTTGTCATAAGTTCCCTTTATTAAATTTTTATTATTCTTGCAGATTAAACCACATAGACACGATTTATGCACTTTGAGTATTAAATGATGTATTAGATTACTTTATTATAGATTCAGTAGATTATTTTTTTTCATCAGGCTGTTAATGGCACGGAACGGCCCCCACAGAATTTTCTAATGTAGGCTCTTGGCTAGCTGAAGACGTCTCTAATAATCACTAGCCCAATGTTAACAAAGATAGGATAGCTGGCATGATTGAACTGCAAGGATGATGACATTTCAGTTACAGTGGACCACTAAATACTAAATACTAAATACTAAATACAAATCTGTGGACAAAATTAGTTAACCGCTACATAACGTAAAGTTTGAATTAAATGTGTGCTATAAATATGAAAAGTATGATGTTAAGGAGGTCCATCTTGTCTCAGCCAATTCCAACTAAGTTTTTAGATATGTTACCGTTGCCTGTTGTAGTGGTAGAATTTACTGAGGAGACACTTAATCATACTTTTGTCTTTTTAAATAATAAGTTTAATAGCATTATTGGCTGGAGTCTTAAAGAAATACCAGATAAGGATCATTGGTGGCACAAGGTCTACCCAGATGTACAGTATCAAAAAGTTGTTGAGAGCCTATGGGAATTGAGTATGGAGTCCTTAGACTCTGACAACGATAGTTTTGTTAGTATGACGGTTAATATTAAAACAAAGCACAATGGTGTTAAGCGGTTTAATGTTTGCACTGAGTTGAAGAATGTTCTAATTGACGGTTATTATGTTGTAACATTTGAAGAAGTTAATGAATCTCAAGACAATTAAGCAACCGAATCATCTAGATATTTTGTATATTTCTCGGTAGCTAAAAAATGCTCTAATTCTCACTGTTCTATGTTAACAAAGATACGAGAGCTGACATTTCAGGTTCTACCTAATGCTTTTCAATAGTGTTGACGTACCTAGAAGATCTATTTTAATGCTATCAGGATTTTTTGAGCAAAGAACAGACCTTAAAAGTTGATTTATGATAAAAAATTTAACCTGTAGGGGTCCGATTTTACTCAAAAATATTTGAAATTATCTTTTGTAGTATTTTGGTCTGGGGCGATAGCGTAATAGAGATAATATTCAATACCATCAAAAAACTATTAAGCTAACCCTCCTCTTTAGTGTCTCTTGATTCGGATTATTGTGGCTACAACTCGATATATTGATAGGTTATATGGAATTTCAAATAACTGTCAGAGTAAGGGTTTTTACCTGTTGTAGAATTGTATTTTTTTATAATATATAATATTTTTTATGGTGCATTATTATTTTATATTATGAGTTTTGTAGAGATATTAGGACATACACCTGATAGAGAAGAGAATTATAGTTCCGCTTCGCCAGAGTACCAATCAAACGGCATATACACAGTTAAAGGTGAAACCTTTATGACTGTCTGGGCACATCGAAACTATTTTGGTTTAGCTGAAGTTAGACCAGAAGAGAATTCTAGGATAACTAATGAAGTAATTCATTGGGGGGCTCGTTGCATTAAAACAGTTCCTGATAGAGGACCATTTAAAGAAATATATGCCTTTCAAGTTGGGATTATTCAACATGCTATTGAACGAGATGATGGCAAAAATAATGTAAACAAAGGAATGTAAAAATGAAATACGCAATCACCTTACTAATATTTTTTAGTTCAACATTGATAGCAGTGGAATACCCAAGTCAGAAAGAAGTTGATCGTATGTGCTCAGGGAAATATCTGGAGCTATTTAAAAATGATATCAAATGGAAATATAATTCAGTTAAGTATAGAGAAGGCTCTCTTATGGGGACTGACGGTAATCGCTCTGGACAAGTAATGTGTAATTATGATCTTTCAAATATTGATAAAAATATGAAAAAAAGAACAGGTTACTCTTCTATTGTGATAGAAACAGATGGCACTTGGTTTGAATGGAATTGATCTATTTTTGTGACTAATTGTATAACCTGTTTGCTCTCAAACCAATACATTAGAGAAATACTAACAGACCGCTTTTGGCACTGTGATCTTGTCCCATAGATTTTTATAATGTCAGCTTGTGGCTAATAAGTGACCATTCAGTACATCGCTTAGGAGGTTTTCAAATTTTCTTATTTTTTGTGACGTTTTTTATAGTTTTCTCACGACTTTTGACGTAAATTTTTCAATTGATTTAACTCAATCTAGCTACAGCCAAAAAAATCCTGAACGAGAATTCTCATTATTAATGAAGAACCACATATGTGGAGGCGTCATAAATAATGAGAAACGCGTCAGCAGATGAGAAAATCTAACATATTGTGAATAGACATCACTAGTGAGATTATTGGACATTGAATGAGATTGAAAAGTTTCTCCATACTCACTAATATCACAAAACGTACGTTGTGTGTTAATGTTGAAATGACATTTCGGATTATATTTTATATCGATTTCCCCCTACTTAAATAGTGAAAAAAAGCTAGATAAATGACTAAAAAATAACTGTTTTAAGTTCTGATGATTGGCTTGATAGCTAACTTCTATCTGCTAGGTATTAATAGAGAAAACAACTGAATTAATTTTCCAGCCACTTTCAGTGTTAACCAAAAGCAAACTCTTCTTTCCCCAGGCTGACCTTACATCTCCCGCATAAAACGCGTAATCAAAATATACACTTGCTATATCGCCATCATGTTGTATTTTAACATTTTCAAACATTATTTTAGAATCGTTGGTTGGTGAGATAATGACATCAAAAAAATGTATATGGTCACCTGGATAGGTTTTCATTGGCTGCGTAGCACGCTCACCTTTAGCTATTGCTGTGTCGGCTCTACTTTTTTCTTGATTAAAATCATGGCTCGATGAAACCCCAATCCAAGAGATGGTTCCTTCATAAAACAAATTAAAATATCTGGATCTGTCTTTAGTTGTTATTGCACTCTCAAAATCTTTCACTATTTTATACAATGGTTTATTACTTGTGGCTTTGCTGGTAAAAGACACTAGCGTGAACAATAAAATAGATAGCACTAATATAATTTTCTTCATAACTACTCCTTGTTGGATTCTTTAGTTAGCTAACGCATCGTTTACTGGCAAAAATTAGAGGAATGAGCGAAAGCCAACTGCTTTTGTCCATTTGATCAAGTTGATGTTAATAAACTTAGTATAAGCCTTGCCAAAAATAATCATCCAAAGATATAGAGGAATGCCTCGTTTCCTTAGACATGCCGCTATTTGCTCCCGAAGCTATGCCATAATATAATTTTTCACTATCAAGGTAAATTAAGCTATATGACGGAGGTAGCTCTGTAAAGTAAGGACTTTCAATTAAATAGCTATTAAGACCATAGACCTCGATACCTTCTTCACTAATAATCTTATCTGTGATTTCAAGTTGGGTAGTGAAAGAGATTGTTGGCCCGCGTGAATGGTGATTACAGTCCTGCTCGGAAAAAGGTATAGCTGTAGTAATTGATTCTAGAGATGAGTTTATACTAATTCTTATGTTAAAATAACTCCAATTAGAATCTGTTAAGCCGTGAATATAAGAAGGAAAACATTCTCTCAACCAAGATGTTTCAGATATCTTTTTTATAAATTCCTCTTTCGAACCATTTACAACAGAACCACTTCCAACAGAACCACCAGAACCACTTTCAACAGACCCACCAACAACTGGATCACTTCCAGAACCTCCACAAGCTAATAAAGTAATTGATAAACCACCGATACATGCTAACTGAATTTTATTCATTCTAACTCCATAATTTGATAAATTATAACGCCTTGCCAAACGTTAATTTTGATTTGGAATCTATTCTATTAGCCACTGATAAGTCCTTAACAAAATATAAAAACTTCTAATTAATGTCTAAGTTATTGAAATATAAGTGTATGTATTTATTGTAGGTAAGCTGGGAAAATATGGTGTTTTAGCTAAACTCGACAAAATAGGTAAAGTATATTGGAAATGTCGCGTATTCAAAGGTAAACGAGAATGGAAGAAAGGCAGCTATTGTTAGTTTTAATTAGTAAAGGTGAGTAAATTTTTATTCGAATTGGTAATAAGGTAATACTTCTCTGGCTTTAAGTCAGAGCGATTGGATTAGCCCAATTAAGTGCGTTTGAGTTCTAAATTTCACCAGCACAGAATATTAATAACTGGCTTAGTAACGAACTAAAGTCTATGCCTTCGAATTATGTCGACCCTATAACAAAACCTGTTTCAGGGTCTTATAGTCAATCGAGTTTTAGCTGTTTGAGTAAAGTAATATAAGCCGATTCATCACCAAGTAATTTAAAAGCCGGTTCTATCGCTAATTTAAACACTTCAATATCTCGTTCAGCCACCAAAGTTTGTAATAATAAAATCGCTTTTTCATTTTCACCAGCCCATGCATAAAACTTTGCTTTTTCATAGTTGTTAAAAGTAGGGATATTTTCAACGATGAAATTAAGCGCACTACTTCGCCCCTTCTCTTTCAGCAAAATTATAAACTCAGCAATGGTATTTTGCGGTATCTTAAGTTCTTTAAAAAATAACGGCGCATGACTTAACAAAGCATCATCATTGCCACTAGCTAATGAATTCCATACATAAAGTGATTCTCGATAACCCGCAGAAAAAGTCGCCGCCTTTTTCGCTACTTCACGATCAGCCCTTTTAAAATCACCACGGTAATAAAAAGCCTCATAAGCCCTAATTTTATTGTAAGCCAGTGGACTAATCGTAAGCATATGTTTTGCCAGCTGTTCAGCTTTATCAAATTGCTCGGTAATTAATGAATATTCGATGTACCATTCTAAAATCATCAGGTCTTGATTACCTCGTTCAAAAGCTAGTTGAAAAGCTTGGCCCGCCGCTTGATAATTATGATCTTTATACAGATAAGATAACGCTACCGCCAATTGAACGTAAGCAGGATTGGGATCTAGCTGTAATGCCTTGATGGCTAATTTGCTTGCCTTATCAATAAACCCACCCGTTTGTACTTCTCCTGACAAGGATTTTAAAAGATAACCATAATAATAACTATAAGATAGATGAGCATATGCTTGTGCATAATCTGGGTAGAGATCTATAGCTTGTTGATAGGCATTCATCGATTTTTCATTTTTACCTTGGTAATGAAAAAATTGAGCCCGCAAAAAACTATCATAAGCCACGGCAGGTATAGGACTTAACTTTGAATTGTTGTTTAATATAACCTGATTTGATGACAAATTTAAACGAGTGACTATTTTGGAAGCGACTTCTGCTTGTATTTCAAACAAATCACTTAAATTTCGTTGATACGTTTCACTCCAAATATGAACATCTTTCACGGCATTAATTAATTGTGCCGTCACTTGAATTTTGTCACCTTCGAGTTGAACGGAGCCTTCTAATATCCAATCTACATTTAACTGTTCAACCACTTCCTTTACGGAAATTTTATTCCCTTTATATTGCATAACGGATGATCGAGACGTCACTTGAAGATCCGACTCTTGTACCAGTTGATTAATAATAATGTCAGTTAAGCCATCGGCGATATACTCTCTATTCTTGCTCGAAGAATAAAAATCGAATGGCAAAACCGCCAGCCGGGCAGCTTGATTTGAATCTAGATTTCTATTTGAAGAGTTGTCCTCGGGGGTAAGTTGAAACCACAGCGCTATGAAAATAACCAACCCGAGTAGGGCTGCGACCATCCAATTTACTTTAATACTATGGTTATTCGGGGACATTGCTTTAACTGGCGCTATCAGTTGATATCCTTTTTTGGATAAAGTTTTGATATAAGAAGGTGATTTGAAATCATCGCCTAATGCTTTACGCAAGCTACTAATCGCCACACTAAGTACATCATCAGCGACTACTTGATTTTTCCATAGCTGATCAAGCAGTTCATTTCTGGTAACCACACGTTGCCGATTATTCATAAGATAAACCAATAATAGCATCACTTTTGAATCAAGGTCTTTGTGCAGATGTTTGTTTTGAATACTTAAGCCATCAAGCTTAACTAGCCAATCTCCCACCAAAAATGTATTTTCTTTCGACATTGCAATTGCTTATAGGCGTTGAATGATCGAACTTTACCAAAAATAGAGCGACACTGCACTAAATCTGTATATGTATCAGAATCTGATTAGATATTACAGGACTTGTCCCACAGCTTGTCATTTCTGAAAATAATATTTATCGTTTTCGATAGTAAAATAAATATTAGTCCACAATTGCTGTAATGTTTTTTACATAATTAAAATCTATTTTTTAAAATATTAAAAAGGTCAATTTAGAATTTCACAAAAAAATCCTATTTTCAAAGTTGTAGAAACAGAAAGTATTATCAGTCAATATTCCCATTATAAAATTTAAGCAAAAAAAGTGAGACTAAGGTCTTCTGTGCGCACACAGAAGACGTTAACACAGTCATTTTATGATATGTCATCGAATGACTATTAAGGTTCACTTCTGTCGTTGAAGTCATGTTCCAACTTTATTTGAAGTGTTTTTAGTACTTTTTTATTACATAAAAGGTACTACCACATTTTTTTCTATCTTTATTCACAAAGCGCATTTTTATTTAACAGCATAAGTAGGCTTGCTTGGGATTTTTGTTTTTATCTTTATTTAGCTTTTACCAGTCAAACAAAAAATGGCGCTTAGTTAATCGTATTTTATGTAGAAGTATTACTGCCACGGTACTAAAAACCTAATGGCAGCAATTTTCAATGACAGGCGTTTTAGTACTAATTGAACGTTTTTGGAATACTATGCAATAACTCATCATAATGCGTGTAAACCTTAGGCATATCCATCTTATTCAAAAAATCAGAGCAAGTTAAGTAAGCCAATAGGTAGCGAGCATCTTCAACCCATGGTGGTAGGTACTTTCCAAGTTGGCAGAGTCCCATTTCTTCTAATTTATACAATACGGGGATGTCTTCAATATCGAGCTTCCCACAAAATAATAATTTAAGGCAATCTGCTCTACCATTGGCAGCGACGGCTTTTAAGAAGTTATGTACTCGTATAAGCCCTTCTAAATAAACACCGTCTTTAGTGAATGGCGCACCACCGGTTAATAGACCACCTCTGAAAACTCTTCGGCTATTTTCATAAGCCTGTGATTCGTTACCTATACGGCCTAGGAAATAGTTATAAACCTCTAAGAAGTCAGCTCCTTCAATCGACATTTGTATCGCAATAATACGGTCAGCTAGTCTACGTAGCCTATCTAAGTCAATTGAATTAGTAATGTATTCAGCAAATACCGCTAATCCTTCTTGTGTTTTTGTGGTCCCAGGATGGCCTGCAGCCAATATTTTAAGGTACGGCTGATTTAAGCCATTAATTGATGTGGCAACATGGATGTGTGCTTCATGATTGATCAGCTGTTGAGCATCAAGATCGGTAAAACATGCCGTTTTTCTAATCCTAATGAGTTTTGGGTTTGCTAAAGCATTAGCTGAAAGTTCGTCAACAATTTCGACTTTGGGTGCATCGACACCAAACATTTTGGTGACAGCTGTTTGCATTTGTTCTGCAATATCAGAAGCGAGATAACACATCGGAGGTGGCGCTCCAAAATCGTAACTTGCATAACTGCTAATTTGTTTGTCAAAGGCTTTAGCTAATTCAAGTGGTGTCGACTTACCGTCAGCAAAAGGGTTAGTGGGTTTGCCATAAAGTTTTTCAGAGAACTCATAAAACTGTTTAGTGCCTACAGATGCCATCATTAAGGCACCATATTCAAGTTTAATTGCAGTACGATTTAGCCATTCATCTATGTCTGAATTCCCCATCAGAGCTCTTGCTTCATTCACCAAGGTTAAAGTCTTACTCGGATCGAATGAAGGGTAGCTTACTATGGGGAGTTCTTTACACTTATCGGCAAAAAATTGGCTTTTGATATCTCTGTTCCACTCAAGATGAGACAGTATTCTAATCGGCTGACTGGCGCTATATAGAATCGAACTAATTTTACAAATTCGTTCTTTTTCTACTTCTGTTGCATTCATCGGTTATTAAATTCCATGGTGATCACAAGTCACTGACTCTCTTATGCTAAAAGGGGGCAACGACATAGAGTAAAAATACCATTATCATTAATGGTAATTAAATCAATATTTTATAGTGAATTAAGGCATTTTAAAATCATTACTTGTTAATGTTTTTGAAGAACCTACACCGCAACCAACAATCAAGTTCATCGCATTCTTAGCGCTGCCTTCAATATGTTTAACATCTTCTTTTGGTGCAAAAATCACAAAACCATTAAATGGGCTAGGGCTTGTTGGCACAAATACAGCAAAATGTTCTTCTAACTCGTCGGTGATATACCCCAAAACAAATTGTTCTGATTGGAATGCTTTTAGCATTACTGGACGAGTGAAAGATCCCCCTTCTTTACTTTTAAATTGGCTCAGCAGATCTCTTATCAAGGTGTAACCAGGAATAGGAACAAGCAATCGTTGTTCTAATTGACCATGAACATAGCGTCCCCATGCTGTTTGAACCAGTAATCCAATAATAAAACATAATAAAAAGACAGCTGCAAAAGCCAGTATTTCAGCTAGAGGGATATGCTCGACAAATTGCGTTGAGAAGAAAGTAGATATTGGCTCAAACGCCATTGATAACGAATTTAATAACCAAAAAGCTATTTTAAAAAGAATAACAACGGGCAGTAATATTACTATCCCACCAATGAATGCCGTCAACAAAAAACTTTTAAGCTTTTTTAATATACTTAATAATTGCAAAGTAAAATCCTATAAATATTTTAAATAATAGTAAAAAATTAAAGTTAGCAAGATTTTAACCGAAATAATAAAGCTTACTATCGTAATATTACGTCTATTTCGTCCACTAATATAGACCACTGTGAACCAGATATTAGACCAAGTTGATTAAATAACGTAGGGATAGATTATCTATTTTTCATGGTTAATTTTTGCTTATGTGTCATGTTTACATTGTAATGCCAAACAATCACTATCTCTATCTATAATCATGGACGTATCTACTCGAACCCCGCTACCTGCATAGTTACCATTTGCAGTAAAAGTACAAACCTGTACATACAAATTATTGATATAAGGTAAAGGAAATAATGTCTGATAAATTTGATCTCTTGTCTCAAAGTTTCCTGATTTTTCTGCGATCACTTGCTGATGTTCATCGACTATCTTTATGTTTGCGCCGCACCTACCAACAATAGGCTTAGTGACATAGCCACTTCGAATCAAATCATCATTTAGCTCAAAGCTAGTATTTAATAAATAAGGATGATTTGGAAAGAGTGTGCACAGCACAGGTAAAATGGCTTTGTTACTTGGGATAAGTGTCCAAAGCGGCTCAAATACCATAATGTTGTCATTTAAAAGTACGTCAGATAAGCGAGGTTTCTCATGTTTTAGGTGTTTTACTTTATTGCGTATTTCATCTTCAGAATTTCTTATTTCATCAAGCGCCGTTTCCCATGCCCATGTTTTCCATATCCATTGAAGTTTTATGCCGGTTGAGTCTTCAATTTCATTGTGTTCATTCCATTTTAAGGTGTCTATACCAACGATAATTTTACATTCGTGACCGGCTGTCTCAATCGCATTTTTCATAAAGAGTGCGTGATATGTTTCTTCAGGATCATCATCTTGTAATATATGAATAACTGAATTGATCGCTCGAGCTTTCCATGCTTTAACCAATTGGTTAAACAAGTCTTTACCCGCATCAGTGCCCCCTTTCACTTTGTAGTGTTTTAACCATTTGCCTTGTACTTTGCCGACTTCCATATAGCAAGATGCGGAATCACAATTATACTCATAGACCTTTAAGCCATATTCAGACATGGAAAAATCGAAACGACTTGTTACTAACTGATTGGCTCGGTTAGACCATGAACGTTTAATTTTTTCATGTAAATGAGTAGGTAAACCAAATTTTTCTAATAATTCAGGGTGTTCAAGCACGTAATCGGTGGCATGCATAAACATTTGATGTAGTTCATCTGTTGCCGTTTCGAGTGCTATTTGTGCTTGCGAGGAAATATTATAATAGCGTAAAGCGCTAGATTTATTGTATGACAATTGATGCCCATTCATCATTTTAAAAAACGCATATTCATCGTCGTTGGCAATATTTAACCAAGGAGAATTATCTTTATTGGGCAGTAATGCAGTACAGGACTCAATGTTAAATAATGCGGGTATTGGCAGAGTAGCAATTACCGCGTTTTCTGCGTCATCTGTTTGTATTAACCAGCCTAAAATAGTTGAACCATCAGAAGGGCAGTGCAGCCAATAGTCTCCGTCATCACCTAATTTTGCTTTTATTTCACGAGAATAGTTTTGCCCCTTTGGCCAAGGAGAAAATGCCATATTTTGTTCTGCAATTTGCACTTTATCGTTAAAGACAGCGGTAATGATAGCGACGTGACCTGTTTCTTCGAACTCACCACCTTCCTCCCATATGAGCAAACTTCCTAATTCAGGTAATCTCTTTGCGCCATTCTCAAATGCATTAAGAGCAAGCTCAGTGTTATTAGCAATGTCTCGAACCGAACGTAAATTAAATATTTCGTATGCCATAGCGACATCGTTAAAAATATAACCTTTGTTTGTGTAAAGCCATCTTCGTGCAAACTCAACACATTGCCATTTATGTCCCATATAAATGCCATCAACATAACTTCTAAAATCACTTCTAGATTTATAGATTAATGGGTTAGTTGTTTCGTAGTCGCTGGAATATGCGATAACATTACCAAGAGCAACACCGATAGGTGTACCAAAAGAAACGTCTTGTCTATTTTTAATTTTAGTCATTTTGTCCAGACTTAAGTTGCTATTAATGGCAAAAAACATTCTTGCGGTATAGCATTGCCCTTGAAAAGAAGTTAAGTGAGATAATTATTTAGGTGAGATTTATTCTCATTAATTCTTACTTTACAGTAAGCTTAATCTTTGGGTCAAGATCATAATAAACTTGGGGGATATTTTCCTTGTAAAGTTATTGATAACTCCAAATACAAAGAGCTTTACAAGTGTTTTTTATTTAATAAATCGTAAAAACCCAGCTATTATTCTAAAGAATAAGAGGCAAAAATTTCATCATAACGTCCACTTCGTTTTAATTTTTTTAGACCTTTGTTAAAGGCATCTCTAACTTTTTCATCATGAAAAAGAATATTATTAGGACTTTGTCCAAACAGTGGAAACTTATCAACGGGGATTGAGGTCTTTATATTACCTTCCTTTTCAATTTTAGAACGATAATGGTTAAATATTTGCAAATCTAACTGAATAACATCAAAACGCTCTAAAAATAACATTTGAACCTGCAATTCTTGGTTATGATTTTCTACGTAAAGAGGGTTTTTGTTCGCCATTTCTTCATATTCCCCGCCTAAATGGGTTTTTGCTCCTTGCCAAGACATTAAGGAATATGAAACCAACTCATTGATATGGATAAATTTATAATGATTTTTTTTAAGTGTAAAAGCGAAGTTTTCGTAAGCATAAGCTTCGTCAGATAAAAAGCCATGCAGACTTTCCTTTTCGATGGTTTTGAGATTCATATCACAAGCAGCATCAACATCTTTAGATCTAAAAGAGGTTATTCGACGAGCGTACGGATAATAAAGGGGGGTAATTTCATAGCCTGCTGGCTCTAATGATTCTTTTATTAAGGTGATGATTATACCGTTGTTTGTTTCAGGCATTACCCAAGGTGCAAGAGCGTCACCGAATGCGACGGTAATCTTTTGATACGAAAAACAGGGTACAGAAAATGAAAAAAAGAGTATGAATAAAAGTGTTTTTAGCTGCATATTCTCATTAAAACTATAAAATAAAAAGATAGGATAAGTATAGACGAATAAATATAGACAAATAAAAAATATCTATAGATATTTAAAAAAAACAACGGCTAATGTACAAGTAACTTTAGGATGAAAATTAATAATCAATTTTAAATGTTAATGCACTCAGCCATTTTGTTTTTAAAACAGAAAAGTCTCTATGCTATACTTCTAGCTGCTAACCATCCCTTTACACTCAATAGAAAGGTTTTATATGAAATTAACGGCTTTGCAATCTAAAATATTATTAGCACTTTTTTCCCTACTCTTACTTTCTGTCGCTATTTACTTTTATTCAGCCAAAGAGGTTGCTCTGCCCAAAATGACGGTGCAAGAGAAAAAAGCTCGTTTTAAAAATTTAATTATTCCAGCTGTAAATGAAGTCTATGACGAACTTACGGTTCAGTACCTTGATGTTTCAGAGTCACTTATTTCGGGGGATAACAACGATATGATAGAAAGGCTTAAAATAGAATACAAAGCAGAGAGTGACAACGAACTATTAATGGCGCTTAAACCGCATCCAAAGAGTATTGCCATTGCACAAGCAGCAATGGAAAGTTCTTGGGCAACCTCTCGCTTCTTTAACGAAGCTAATAATATATTTGGTGTTTGGTCATTTGATAAAGATGAACCTAGAATAGCGGCACTCAAAAAACGGGGTGATAAAACAATTTGGTTAAAAAAGTATCCTTCGGTTAAAGCCTCTGTAAAAGATTATTATCGAACGCTTGGACGCAGTGCTGCATTTGAAAAGTTCAGACAATTAAGGTTGAAAACAGATAACCCGTTCTCTTTAGTCAAAAGGTTAGATCGTTATTCTGAAAAGGGTGCAGAATATGGTGAAGAATTAACATCAATTATTAAATTTAATGATTTTAATAGCTACGACGAATAGTGGGCTTCCCTTTTATTATCATTACTAAGCCATAGAATATTTTTAAAATTTATAAAATAAGTTAATAATATATTGCTTGTAAGGGCAAAAAATGTCGTTTGTGGTTCAAGTGAACCCAGTTTTTAGGCAAGTTAAACTTACAAGCTAACGCTTACTTCTTGATAAACATCTTTTCTTTTTCGCTCTTCATGAACAAGTGTTCGACATTTCAAATACGGAGAACTCCCTGTCTTTTTAACAGGAGTTTTTTTAGAACATTGGCATATCAACTCATTTATTTTCTAAACCGGGTTCCACGACCTTAAGATTATCATTGAATTTTATATTCATTGGCTTATCAATATAACGTTGATAAGCAACACTCATTGAGCTGTGATCCCTTGATGTCTAATCATCTGCCTAAAAGCGCCAGGGGTTATACCGAAGCGGCGCTTAAAATGTCGATAAAAATGGCTCAAATTACTAAAACCAGAGGCGAAAGCAATTTCGGTTATATCAGTGTTTGAGCTCGCAAGCATTTTAGCCCCTGCGTCGCAACGCACTTTGAGTAAATATTCAATGACACTGAATCCGGTATGTTGTCGAAATTGGCGAGCGAAATGACTTCTTGATATGTTAACGTGATTTGCCACCTTATCTAAGGTGATATCCATTGTGTAGTTGTTATTTATCCAGTTTTGAGCATTCGTCATTCGCAGAGATGAGTGGGTGTCTTTATTTTTTTCATAGCCGGCGCTACTGATATGAATGAGTAATAATCGTAAGTATAAATTTTCTTTCAAACACGCATGCAAAGGTGAACTGGAGTTAGGATAAGTGGCGATTTCAGTCGCTATTTTTTGCATTTCTTCAGTGCAGTGAATTGTGTTTAGGTTAACGTTATTTGTTAAAAATCTCCCTTGGGAAAGTGTCTTTAAATACAGGCTGTTGGCGTGAGTTGACAAAGTATTAAATGACAAAGGGTCAATACATGCAAAAAGTAATTTTGTTTCAATTTCTTGAGTAATACAAATTGAATGTAGATACTCAGCAGGGATAAAAACAGAATCACCCGTAGACAAATGATGCATTTCACCATTGAGGCTAATATTTACCGCCCCTTTTAAACAGACAACAAACTCATGTAGGTTATGTTGGTGTTGGTCGATATCTCGACGCAGCATAACACTTGATGTCCAAAGCATTAAAATAGTCCGATAGTACAATTATGTGATTCAATCGTATGCGACACCATTTAATAAAGCTACTAAAATAATATAAATATAGCACTATTGTACTTTCTATAGTTAGGAGAGCGACTTTTTCGCAAGCAATAGATAACTGTAGTGCTAACTTACTATTCATTTTAATGGAGAAAAATATGATTGTTGTACACCACCTTAATAATTCTCGGTCTCAACGGGTACTTTGGGCATTGGAAGAGCTAGGCGTTCCATATGAAGTGAAACGATATGAACGCGATCTCAAAACAAACCTTGCCCCTGTTAGTCTAAAAAATATACATCCTCTGGGGAAATCTCCGGTGATCACCGATGGTAAAATTACAGTTGCAGAGTCAGGGGCTATTATCGAATACCTTGCTCAAACCTATGGGCAGAAAGATTTTATTCCAAAGGCTCAAAGTGAGGCCCATCGTCAGTACCTTTATTGGCTGCATTTTTCTGAGGGAACCTTGATGCCACAGCTATTACTAAAATTGATTTTTGAAAAAATAGTCAAGCACGCTATGCCCTTTCTTATTAAACCTATCGCCAAAGGTATTATGAAAAAAATAATGACCGGATATGTTGGTCCAAATATTAAAGGTAATTTAGACTTCATCGAAAGTCATTTAAAAAATAATGAGTGGTTTGCTGGCCACCAGCTATCAGGCGCCGATATTCAAATGAGTTTCCCCTTAGAGGCTTGGGTTTCAAGAAATACCAGTGAAAATAATTATCCTGAAATTATTGCTTATGTAAAACGATTTCAGGCACGAGCTTCTTATCAAAGGGCCTTAAAGTCTGGAGGCACTTACGATTATGCTTAATCACAGTGCTTCAATCGTTTCGAGTAAACAGGAAGTGTTTATTGATATTAACAATTTTCTGATAGTCGACTGCTTGAAGATAAAATGTTACTGATGGTAAGCGTGAGTTATGATTTAATATTATGATTTTTATAATGATAAATTCATTCACTCATTCGATATAACAAATAATAAGGTGTAATACGTTTTGAAAATTTTAAAGAATAGTGTGTATTTACTATTAATTGCTGTGTTTTTACTCGTTATTTATCTTTATTCAAATGTAGCATATGACAAATCTGTGGCAGCGCTTACGCCACGCTGGGCAGGGGAGCCTTCACAGTTTTTAAATATTGCCGGTATGAACATACATTTAAGAGACGAAGGTCCCAAATCTGATGAAGAGCCTATTATTTTGATTCATGGTACGAGTGCTTCGTTACATACTTGGGACGGCTGGGTTGAAGCCTTAAAAGAGCAACGAAGAGTTATTCGTTTCGACTTACCCGCCTTTGGTTTAACGGGACCAGAATCTAAGAACGATTACACGATTGAACATTATGCTGAAGTTGTTATCGCCGTATTAGATAAATTAGATGTTAAAAAAGGTGTGCTGGCGGGTAATTCTTTAGGTGGATATATTTCTTGGGCGACTGCTGTGTTGTACCCTGACAGAGTATCCCAGTTGATTTTAGTTGATGCAAGTGGGTATCCTTTTAAATCTGAGTCTGTACCGCTTGCCTTTAAACTCTCAAAAAGCCCTTTAATGAGTGGCTTATTAAAAAATGTACTGCCTAAGTCATTGGTTAAAAAAAGTGTTGAAAATGTTTATGGGGATCCTGATTTGGTGACTGATGAATTAGTTGAACGATACTATGAACTATCACTTCGAGAGGGTAATCGTGGCGCTTTGACAGAACGTTTTGATCAAACACTACCAGGGCCTTTAGCTAAAAAAATCAGAACAATAAATATACCCACACTTTTAATTTGGGGGAGAAAAGATAAGTTAATCCCCCTTGAGGTTGGATTGAAATTTAAACAAGAAATCGCAACAAGTGAATTGGTTGTCTTTGACGAACTCGGTCATGTACCCCACGAAGAAGATCCTCAGGCGACGGTATTGGTCGTTAAACAATTTTTACAAAAAAATAAGATTAAATCACCTTTGTGAGTATGTCTTATCAAACTTTGCTCATCTCATTGATGATCACTTGAATAGGTCTTTTGAAGTAAATGGCGATTAAGACGAGTCTTTGTGATTCACTGCTCAATTCTTGACCTTGACGACGACATAACTTAGCAACTGCTTGTATGATTGGTCGATAGTTAGTCGTATCTATTGTTTGTTGTTTACTTTCAATTTCTATTAATGCCAATAACGCCGTAAGTTCATGGGGGGGTAAAACGGTCAAATTTTGATGAGAAAATAAATAAACTTCGATGGGTGTTAAGTTTTGATAATCACGTTGGCACAACCCATCACGTAATGTTTCATTACTGCCAAATAACATCATCGAGCGCAAATAAATAAAGGGAGGTATGCTTTCAATTAATTTATTACCCGCTAATAAGTAATGTAAAGCATTGCGTTGCTGATGGTCTATTTGCTTGAAATTGTCTTTTAACTGCAGGGCTGGTGTAAAAAAGCTTAAGGTATCGTTTGTTTTAATTTGTGCGATAAGTGCGCTGGGTAAGCGCTTACTTTCTATTAATGTTGTGGCTATTTTTTGATAAAAATCAAAGGAGGCCAACACGCTTATTCCTTCTTGAAATAGATGCGCTAACTGAACAATATTCTCAGATTCTGCTGATGTTAAGTAATGGTTGAGCAAGGCATCATTGTCACCTTTTGATAATAAATCGATGAATGTCTGCATATGTTGCTTCATTGTAACTCTTGTTTGGCGCAAATAATTGCCTCAGTGTATACGCTAATTGTTTTGCTGTATGGTATTTATT
Organism: Colwellia sp. Bg11-12; assembly: GCF_014076955.1. Classification (NCBI taxonomy): domain Bacteria; kingdom Pseudomonadati; phylum Pseudomonadota; class Gammaproteobacteria; order Alteromonadales; family Colwelliaceae; genus Colwellia; species Colwellia sp. Bg11-12. The sequence goes on along the minus strand of NZ_JACGUZ010000080.1, from coordinate 124,789 downwards.
AGAGAATAAAGTTATCTGTTTACATTAATCGTCATTACCATAATTGGACTAACACGCACACTATCGGGGATTTATTTTAAACAATATAAAATTAACGTTTATCTATAATAAGCCTTGATGTCATCGTTGATTGCGTCTAAGTTACTGCGCAAGCGACTTACTCAGTACTCGTTATTAATTATCTTCTTCGATAAGCAGTCGAACGTCCATTATAAGTAGACACTATGAGCAATACTTTTACTAAACTTGTCAGTCAATTAACGCATTCATTAGAGCAAGAAAACGATCACGAGTTGCTGGTTTCCATAGAGAAATATCATCCAGCTAAATTGGGCCGTTTACTTGAATCGCTCCCCAATAAATATCGAGACGACTTTTGGAGTTTGATCCCCGTTAATGGTAAAGGTGAGGTCTTACTCTCTGTACATCGAGAATTGCGTCAATTTCTAATAAAAAGAACCAGTGAAGCTGATTTACTTAAATGTTTGTCTACGCTTCAAATGGATGAGTTGGCAGATATTGATGCGGATTTACCTCTACCCGTAGTAAGCGCTATGGTTGAAGCCATGGACAGCCAACGAAAAGAGCGCTACCAGACAGTTGCTTCTTTTCCTGATAACACCGCTGGTGGGATGATGGATGTTGACGCCACTGCCGTAAGAAAGGATGTTAGCCTTAAGGCTGTTTATCGGTATTTGTGCAAGTTAAGAAAAAAAGAGGGCATGTTGCCTGAACAACTTGACCAGCTCGTCGTTGTCGACAGAAATAATAAAGTACAAGGCACTTTATACCTCAGTGATTTGGTTTCAATGGACAACAGTTTGTCGGTTGGCGATGTCATGAAAAACGATGTGCCGTTAATCGATTCATTACAATCGGCAACTCAGGTTGCGCAAATCTTTGAAGATCACGACTTAATATCAGCTCCGGTTGTTGACCAAAATAATTATTTGTTAGGTCGGATAACAGTTGATGATGTTATTGATGTTTTAAAAAATAGTTCTGAGCAACGTTTATTGGCCTCTGCTGGTCTTAACGAAGAGCTAGATATGTTTGCGCCTGTTGCCCATATCTCTTTCAATAGAGCGATTTGGTTAGGCACTAATTTAATTACCGCATTCGTCGCGGCTTGGGTGATCGGCTTTTTTGAAGCTTCCATAGAGCAGCTTGTTGCACTTGCTGTACTGATGCCAGTAGTGGCAAGTATGGGTGGCGTCACCGGAAGCCAAACCCTAACGGTTGTTACCCGAGGTATTGCTCGTGACCTAGTGAGCAGTGCGAATATTGTTTCGCTGACCTTTCATGAATTAAAAGTCTCTTTTATTAATGGTTTACTCTGGGCTGCAGTGGTCTTTATAATCACTATTTTATGGTATGACGATTGGAAATTAGGAGGCGTTTTTGCGCTGGCACTTTTTGTTGTTAGCTTAACGGGTACGCTTTCAGGGGCACTCATTCCAATTGCCTTGAAAAAGCTGGGTGTTGACCCTGCAATTGCTGGCGGTGTTGTGTTAACAACGATTACCGACGCAGTAGGTTTTTTAATATTCTTGGGTACGGCGACTTATATTCTGATTTAATTGCACTGTTTTATAAAGCGCATTAGGTCAATCTGCAGTGTGTGTGGCTGCCCATTCACGTTGTCTAAAAATAAGATTGACAGACCAAACTGGATTTACCTGTTATTATAGCTATTATAAATAAAAGTTAATCCTGTATTTAGTCACCCCGTTTAACGACTTAATAACAAAACTATAAATAACGCTAAATAAACCGACAATGACAATGTCTTCAGACATTGGAGAAAAGTTGATCCTATACTAAATTTTTATGAGAAATAACACTTGAACAACGTCCAGATACCAACGCTCATCACTAAAACCTTATGCTCAATTCTGTTTTTTATACCTCAGTTACTGATGGCAGAAGAAGCTCCTATATCAGTTGTAAAGGAAAAGTCTATTCTGGAGAATAGAGAAAAGGCGCTATTGAAAACCGCGTCTAATCCGTTTTCTATTTCACAACATAGATTAAATTACCTGCTGCCAGTTTCATATATTAGTAATCCGGGGACACGCACTGTCGAAGAGTTAAATGATGATAATGTTGATAACGTAGAAGCTAAATATCAAATTAGCATCAAGTTTCCAATTTATTTACCCAAAACAGCCGATGCGTCAGGTCTTTATTTTGGTTTTACTGCGGTATCGTACTGGCAATTGTATAATAGTGAAACATCGAAGCCTTTTAGAGAAACGAATTATGAACCCGAATTATTTTACAGTTGGCAACAGAAAAACCGTATATTGGGCTTTGAATTTAATCAAATTCAGCTAGGGATTAATCATCAATCTAATGGTCAAAGTGGTCTTTCATCGCGCAGTTGGAACCGAGTATTTGCTTCGTTAGTTTTTAGCGATGAAAGTGCTTTTTATTATTTAAAAGCTTGGCACCGCCTAGCAGAAGAGGAAAAAGAAACACCACTTTCTGTGGTCGGCGATGACAATCCAGACATTACAAATTATCTGGGACATATGGAATTGGGGGTTGGTACTCAGTTAGGCAAATTTAACCTTTTTACCGCGGTACGTAATAACCTTAAACGTAACGATAATAAAGGCAGTGTCGAATTCAATCTATCTTATGGACTTACCGAAGGTTACGATATTCTAATACAGTATTTTAATGGTTATGGCGATTCACTTATCGACTATGACCGCCATCAACAGCGCATCAGTTTAGGTATGCAAATGAAGTTTTTATAAATAACTGAAATGTATGTTTATTATGTTTTATCATTACATGATGATAATCAGCCGTTAATCATTGGCCCAAATTTAATTTTGTAAACGTTTGGGCTTCAATATGTTTAAAATTATAATATCTTGATTAAGCATAATGCTTTAATACTGCAACATTTACCTCTAATTACCCGGAAAATATATATTATGCGCGTCGCCGTTTCTCAGTTTGCCACCTCTTCAAATTCACAAGAAAATCTAGCAACCTGTATTCGTATGATAAATAAGGTGGCCGTATGTCAGCCAGCGCTTATTGTGCTTCCTGAATATTGTAATACGCTTTTCTGCCACATGTTGCCTTGTTACAGTGATCATAATCAGGCATGGAATGAAGCTTTAGTTGTTGATGGACCCTTTATGCAAGCTATCGCAGAGCAAGCAAAAAAGCATAATTGTTATATTGTCCTTAACGCTACCTTAAGGCGAAGTGGTGCGGGTGACTTGTTGAACACACCTCAAAATACGACGCTTAAAAGAAATATTAGTATCACTTCCTGCTTGTTTTCACCGCTTGGAGAGCTTGTTCACCAAGAAGATAAACAAACATTAGTTGGTCATGAAAATGATTTTTTTATGCATCGAAGTCACCCGTCGGGAGAGGCCAAAACGTCTTTTGGAAAACTTGGTTTGTTGGCAGGCAACGATACAATGACCTTTGATACACCGCGTAAATTTGCTTTACAGGGCGCACAATTATTGTGTCATTCAATGAGTTCATTCGCCATTGATCAAAGCCAATTATATGATCCTGCCCGCGCGTGCGAAAACAAAGTGTTTTTGGCTGCAGCAAATAAAGTGGGTGCTCTCGCATTAACTGGCGCTATTGTTGGCGAAGGCCAAAGCCAAATAGTTTCTCCTCAGGGCAAGGTGTTAGCAAAGATAGACCATAAGGAAGAAGGTTTTGTTTTTGCTGATATAGAGTTGGCTGAGGCTGAAATACCCGCGAATAACAAATGCCGCCCTGATGGTACAGAACTTTTCAAACAGCGAAGACCTGAACTTTATCAAGGGTTAACACAACCTATGCACCAACAGGTCAATAATCCTAGTAACAAACTACCTGAAACCGCCAATGTTGCTATCTTTGCAACCTATAAATCAAATGAAGAGGCCATTGAGGATGTGTGTTTTTATATTGAAAACAACCTCAGTGATATTATTCAATTACCTGAATTGTTCTTTATCGCAGATAAAAAAATCACCCATCATACTGAGCAATTAGTTGAGATTGAATGCTTGAGCGAACAGTTAATTAAACAAATTAGCTCGGTACTAAGACCTTTTCAATATGTCTGTACCAGTTTAGTGATTGAGGGCGCGCATCAGGCCGTTTTAATAAGTGAACATGGACTCTTTGCTAAGCAACAACAATTACATTTTTGTCAACGATATCTGTGGACCTCACTGGGTGATGCGTTAACGATTGTCGAATTACCCTTAGAACAAGGGAATATTAATGTGGCTATGCTTACGGCTGACGACGCCAATATACCCGAAATAGTGAAGGTAGCCGCTTTAAATAATGCGCATTTATTACTGGTACCTTTTGAAATTCAAGAGCCGGGTGAGGTTGAATATTGTTTATTATCTCGTGCTGCTGAACATAGGATCTGTATCGTTGCCGCGAGTCGCGAGCAGAGTTTTCCTGATGACTTATCGACTAATAGTTTATCAACTGATGGTGGTCAATATAATACCCAGAATAATACCCAAAATAATAATAAAGATAAAAACAAAACGAAGTCTAAGAAGTCTACCGGCCTAATTGTTAATTTAACTAAAGATTTTGCATTCTTAACCTCGAGTGAATTTGGCCGATTGAATGGCTATATTAACCAACCACTGGTTAAATACCAATATGGAAAAATAACCAAAGCGGTGATCCATCCTATTACCGCTTGTACCAAGCATTAGCGTAAATGGTGGGTAATTAAAGTTGGGTAACAACAAGGCTAAGTTCTCATTGCATGAGTTAACGCTGTAAAAGCACGGTTTGTCGCAAAAACTCTTTTTTATCCTATATTTGTTATACCTTTATAAAGGATCAATTTAACGTTAAGTGAAACAATGGCAGTAAATAAAGAACACCATATTCTCGAGCTAGGAGATCAAGCTTTCTCAAAACAAAGTCACCAATTTTGGACATTACAAATTGCGGGTTGGCTAGGTTATGCCGTTGTTGTTTTTTTAGCGATTATTCGTCCTCAAATAGGTCAAGAAACCTTCAACCTTTCAGGACAATTACTAAATTTAGTTTTAGAAACGTTAAGTGGTTTTATTTTATCTTATTTACAATGGCTGCTTATTCAACGAATTGTTCACTTACCTTTAAATAAAACACTCTTTTTTAGTTTCTTATCAGCAGCTACTTTTGGCGTTATTTTTAATATAATAAAGTTAAGCACCTATAAAGTTATTATTTATCAGCAACAATGGAATGAAGCATGGGACATGTTGGAATTTGGCGGTTGGTTGCTATTTTCATTAACAACGATGTTTGTTTGGACATCAATATTTTTTATTATGCTCTATAATAATAAGTTGCAAAAAGAACATGAAATGCTGCTTCGAGCACAAACCGCAGCAAAAGATGCGCAGTTAGAAATGTTACGTTATCAGCTAAACCCTCATTTTATGTTTAATACCATGAACGCAATATCAACTCTTATCTATAAAAATGAAAACGAAAAAGCGAATGAAATGTTAGACAAGCTTTGTGAGTTTTTTCGTTATTCGTTAGATAGAAATGACAAAAGCAAAACCACCTTAAAAAAGGAATTGGAGTTACTCGACCTTTATCTCTGTATCGAAAAGGTTCGTTTTGGTGCTCGTTTAACTGTCGATATTGATATTTGTAATAATGCTATGAATTGCTTAGTACCCAGTATGTTACTGCAACCACTGGTAGAGAATTCAATTAAATATGCCATCGAGCTTCGAAAACAAGGGGGCATTATTCAAATTAAAGCGACTAAGGTAAACGACAGACTCGTGCTTAAAGTGATTGATAATGGGCAGGCAATTAGCCAAAAAGTAAGTGATGGTTTTGGTATCGGTATTAGCAATACAAAAGCGCGTTTAGATGCTATGTTTAATGCAGACTTTAAAGTAGATATTAATGAGAGCGATGGTAATGGTACAACTGTTTTTATTTCTATTCCTTTCGTGACGTTAACATAAAATGGAGACACTTTTGCCGCTAACTAAACCATTAACCGCGATTATTGTTGATGATGAGCCACTTGCATTAGAAGGTCTCAGGTTGCGGTTAGAAAAAATTCCAGAAATAAATGTTATTGCTGAGGCAAGTGATGGTGACCAAGCGATACAACTTTGCCAAATACATTGCCCCGACGTGCTTTTTCTTGACTTACGCTTACCAGGGTTAAGTGGTATTGAAGTTGTTCAGGCTTTACAGTCTGATGTCTTACCTATGATAGTTTTTGTGAGTGCTTATGGTGAGTACGCCCTCGATGCCTTTGAATTAAATGCTATTGACTATGTGTTAAAACCGGCAAATTTAGGGCGACTAAAGCAAACAGTTGAACGTATTTTGCAGCGTTATTCTCCTAAAAATTCAGATAAAGAAAAGTTTAAATTACTTAAAGCATTAGGTGAAACGTCAGGCCTTGCCATTAGCGAACTTGAAAATTGGTTAGAAACAGATTCTCCGCTTCCTAGCCCTTTTCACCAAGAGTTAGTGATCAAAAATAGTGACCATGAAAAAGTATTTTTGCCTGTTAAAGACATTCGCTGGATTGATGCTGCCGGCGACTATATGTGTGTCCACACCAATGAAGATACTCATGTTGTACGTATAACGATGAAGAAACTCGTCGAATTATTAGACCCTATTATATTTACTCGCATACATAAATCTACTTTAGTAAACATTCATTGTATTAAGAGCGTTCGAGCAATGCGAAACAGCGAAAGTATTTTAGAATTAGGCAATGAGGTGCGCCTTAAAGTGAGTCGAAACTATAGCTCTGCTATTCAACAAATAGTGGAATCAAAAAAAAGCTAACCTGTTATCTCTTTTTTGTCTCGCTTCACCTCAATAATAACTATGATTTTACTATTGCCTCATTCAATAACCGCCATACCGCATTTGAATTGTAACTATTTGTCGTTTATACGAGTATGATTTTGGGGGGAGTATAAACAGTTAATAAGCCTAGCTGTTTTACTGCCAAGCTATGATGAAACCTAATCCTGTAATCAATATAAATAAGATAATTAAAACAACAGGGTTAAGTGGCATAGTAAAGTAGTTGGCGATTTGGAAAATAAATTATGATGAAAGCAACAAGAACACTTACACAGTTGTTTACTTTGGTAACAACAGTATCGTTACTAGGGTGTGGTGGCGGTGCAGAAACCAAAACAGACGCAAGTAAAGTAGACCCAGCTCAACCAGTCAGCGACTGGACAATGGTCTGGAGCGATGAGTTTGATGGAAGTAATATAAACACTCAAAACTGGACGCATGAAGTTAACTGTGACGGTGGTGGTAATCAAGAAAAACAGTGTTACACCGAAGATTCGAGCAACTCATTTGTAAGCGATGGCACACTTAAACTTGTCGCATTACCGGCAGCAGAAGGTGCTGCCCTGCCGTATACTTCAGCACGTATTGTCAGCGAAAATAAAGTAAATTTCAAATATGGTCGTTTTGAAGTTAGAGCCAAAATGCCCTTTGGACAAGGTAGCTTCCCTGCATTTTGGATGATGCCTTCAGATGATGTATATGGCGGCTGGCCTTATTCAGGTGAAATAGATATTCTTGAAACTGTTAATTTAAAAACGGTTAATGAAGAGGGTGTTGTTGAAAACAATGTTCATGGGACATTACATTATGGACCCAATGTAGCAGATCACGCATATTCAGGTGCTGCTTACAGTTTACCTAGTGGCGTTAATCCTGCAGACGATTTTCATGTGTATGCTATAGAATGGCAAGAAGGTCAGATCCGTTGGTATGTAGATGACTATTTATATGCAACTCAAAAAGCATCTGAGCTAAAGACTAAACCTGACGGTGAAATCTTAGGTTTGAATCATCGAGGTTGGTTCACTGAGTATTTTGACGCAACCACCGGGGAATTGACGACCCATTGGGATAATGCGCCCTTTGATCAAGAGTTCTTCATGATATTAAATAATGCTGTTGGTGGCGATTGGGCAGAGAACTCCAATAACACAGGTATTGACCCCGAAGCTTTTGTTAATGGGCAAACGTTTGAAATTGACTATATTCGCGTATATCAATGTAACCAAAACACTAATACGGGTAAAGGTTGTGAAACAATCCGATCTGGTTACAACCAAATAGCAAGTGACGAATTTCCTAACGGCGCGTTGGTTGAAGGTAAAGCACCTAACCCACCTGTAGCAGCAATTCCTGTTGCACCTGGTTCTGTCTTTGACATATTTAGTGATGCAGATACCGATTTCTTAGCGGGCCATTATGCTGCTAATGGTGAAGTTGTCATCGAAGAGCTTGATGTTGGTGGTGACCACGGTATCGTGAAACAGTTCACCTTTAACACTGATGAAGCTCTTGGTTATTTCCAACTTGCTCCAGGTAATGTCCAAGATTTTAGAGGTTACGCCACACTTGAGTTTGATATTTTTGTGGTAAATGATAACGGCGCTGATGGCTTTGTTATCAAAATGGATTGTGTACACCCATGTAGCTCGGGCGATTACTCTATCGATAAGCCTGCCCAAGGCGTATGGACATCGTACAGCATACTGTTGTCAGACTTGGTAGCTAGCTCAGGCGATACTTTAGAGATATCCAATATAAATACACCGTTAGCATTTTTCCCTACTTGGGGAAATCAGAATGGCTTTGTTGCTCAACTTGACAACGTTCGTATTGTTGCCGCAGGTAATAATAATGGTAATACTCAAGTGGTTGCAAACTTGTATGACGACGCTGTTATCGGCGATATCGTTTTCAATAGCTATAATCCAGATAGCTTTGTTACCGCAACTGAAGTGGCTGAAACTGACCGTGGCAATGTGATTGAAATAGTTAAAACAGGCGCAACGGGTAACTGGTACCTTGATAGTTCAGCTGCCCCATTCGATATCAGCGGTTATGCAGTGGGTAGTGAATTAGTCTTCGATATGTATGTCGTCAGTGCTGATGCAGGTGTTGAGTTATATATCAAACTAGATAGCGGTTGGCCTAATGTGAGTGATCTTATTGTTGATTCTTCAATGTTAGGTGAATGGCAAGAAGTCAGAATTAATTTACAAACCTTACTGGCTGACGAAAATGCATTTTCAGCAGGTAGTTTTGCTGACCCTACTAATATAGTTAACCCATTTGTTATGGAGCCTACCGGGGTTATGACGGTTAAGTTCGATAATATTCGTTATGAATCACCCGATGATAGTGAGGACGAGATAGCTTTGTATGACGACGCTGTTACTGGCGATCTTATCTTTAATAGCTATAACCCAGACGGCTTTGTTACAGCAACTGAGATAGCTGAAGCTGACCGTGGCAATGTGATTGAAATAGTTAAAACAGGCGGAACAGGTAACTGGTATCTTGATAGTTCAGTTGCTCCGTTTGATATCAGCGGTTATGGCGTTTTTAGTGAATTAGTTTTCGATATGTATGTCGTCAGTGCTGATGCAGGCGTTGAGCTATATATCAAACTAGACAGTGGTTGGCCTAATGTGAGTGATGTTATTGTTGATTCTTCAACGTTAGGTGAATGGCAAGAAGTCAGAATTAATTTACAAACCTTACTGGCTGACGATAATGCATTTTCAGCAGGTAGTTTTGCTGACCCTACTAACATAGTTAACCCATTTGTTATGGAGCCTACAGGGGTTATGACCGTTAAGTTCGATAATATTCGTTATGTGAACAAATAACGCCGTTAAGCCCTAAATGTGTTGGGCGCATCAGCGCCCGTTTTCCAGCTGTATATGTATTCAATATCTCTATACAGCGATAACATAAAATGAATGGTAGGAAAGTTATGAAAACAACTAATTTCAAAAAAACAAAAATCGCGGCAACTATAACAATGTTAATAGGTACCGCTTTTTCTTTACCGGTATTTGCTGAAGAAGCAAAAGTAAAAAGCAGTGACAAAGACGCTGCAATAGAAGTGATTGAAGTTACCGGTATTATGAGCAGTCTATCGCGTTCAATGTCGGTAAAAAGAAATGCCTCAGGTGTTGTTGATGTTATCTCGGCTGAAGATATGGGTAAATTTCCAGATACCAATTTAGCTGAGTCATTACAACGTATTACCGGTGTTTCTGTTAGCCGTTCAAATGGCGAAGGTAGTCAAATTACCGTGCGCGGTTTTGGCCCAGAGTTTAACTTAATTACTTTGAACGGACGTCAAATGCCGGGTACAGGTAACTCTCGCTCATACAGTTTAGAGAATTTATCTTCTGACGGCGTTAGCGCACTTGAAGTTCATAAAACAGCACGCGCTGAAAACCCAAGTGGTGGCCTCGGCGCGACTGTAAATATCATTACGATGAAACCTTTTGCTAGCCCTGGTGAGAAATTTGTACTCTCAGGTAAAGGCATTTATGACTCGTCAAATGTAGAGGGTGATGATGTTACACCTGAATTTTCGGGCTTGTACAGCAATACCTTTGCTGATGATACCTTAGGTTTTGCTTTCTCCTTCTCTCATCAAGAACGTGATTTTCAACAACAATCGGCAAATATTCAAGGTTGGCAATTTCAGCCAAACGGGCAACTTCCAGAACTAGATGCCGATAAAGTGATTGATAATCGAGATGCTAATGCAGCGGCAGGTGCATTTTTTCCTCGTGACATGAACTACGGTATTGCTAATATTGAACGTGAAAGAACTAACGCTAATGTTACTTTCCAATATGCGCCCATTGACAGCGTCATACTGACACTTGATTACACCATGGGAGAATCGACAACTGGTCGTAACTCTATTGGTTGGGGTCAATGGCATGATTTTGGCGGTAACATTAATGCTTACGAATTAGATGAAAATGGCACGGTTATGTTCGCTGATCTGTCGGGCAACGATGGTTCATATACCGCCAATCGTGACACCACAGAAACGAATGAAAGTTCATTGGGTTTTAATGTCGAGTGGCAAGCGAATGATCAATTTATTTTTTCAGTTGATTACCATAACTCAGAAAATAAAGCTGACAATGGTAAAGATACGGGGATGAATGGTACAGGATCATTAGTCTTTGGTTCAGACCAGCTGGTTAATAAACATTATGACTTTAGAGACGGTGATATTCCACAAGGCACAATTTTCTGGAAAAATGGCTCTACAACGCTCGCACCCGGTGAAATGGACTCTCATTTTAGTCAGTTTATTCACAGTCCAGGTAAGTCTGAAATAGAGCAATTGCAAATCGATGGTTCATGGGAAAATCCTGATGATTCCCCATTAAAACTCATTAAATTTGGACTTGCTCGTACTGAGCAGACCATGGGCGGTTCAAGCTCTTGGAGTGGGTTAATTGGGGGATTCTTGTTTAGCCCTAATTATTCTGCTGCTTTTCCCGATGGAATGTTTGCATACAACACAACTGATGGCTTTTTAGATGAGTTTTCAAATGGTGACAACCCAATTGGCGCTGGTTACTATTACAGCTTCGATTTTGATGAAGCTGTTGCCCGTTCACAAGCTTATTTAAACACTGACTTGTTAGGTGATGACTATTTTAGTACAGACCCTTACCGAGAAGGCAGTGTTCAATCGAAAGCTTCAGTCGATGAAGATACTACCAGTATTTATGCTTCTTCTTTATTTGAGTTTGAACTTGCTGATTTCCCCGTACAGGTGAGTCTTGGGTTTAGATATGAGCAAACAGATGTAACCAGTAATGTCTTGCAACCTATCCCAACTGAAGTTTGGTGGAAAGGTGGCAGCGAGTGGCTTACCCAGTATCAACCCGGTGAAAATACTATCTTATCGCTCGAAGGTGAACATGATGTGTTTTTACCTATGATTGACATGAAAGTTGAACTTACTGATGAAATTATTGCTCGTGCATCTTGGGGTAAAACTATTGCTCGTGCACCTTTAGGAAGTTTAGCGGGTGGCCGTTCGTTAGGCGCAAGTACCAGGCCTAATTCTCGTATTGGCGGCGAAGGCAATACTAATTTAGACCCTTATGAGTCTACCAACCTTGATATTTCTCTAGAATATTACTACGCAGAGGGCAGTTATGCTGCTGTGGGTTACTTCAGAAAAGATGTAAAGAACTTCATTAGTAGCCAAACAGTTACTACCGCAGTTGATGATATACGTGATATTTACCAAGGCCCACGTTGGAACCAAGCCGTTACAGACTTAGGTGGTACTCCTACGAGTGATGAAATCTTCGCTCAAATGCAGCTCAATGGTGCTACGTTGAATGCTCAAGGTTTTATTGAGCCAGCAAGTGATGATCCACTGATGCAATGGGATATTACTCGTCCATTCAACACGCCAGATGACAAGATGGTCGATGGTATAGAGCTAGCGGTTCAACATTTCTTTGGTGAAAGTGGTTTTGGTTTTGGTGCAAATGCTACTTTTGTTGATGGTGATGTTGAGTTTGATGTTGATGATATAACCCGAGTTGACAGTATCGCAGATTTAGCGCCACAAACACCGTTAACCGGATTAAGTGACTCAGCTAACTTTCAGTTGTTCTACGAAAAAGATGGCTTGTCGGTGAAGGTTACTTATGCATGGCGAGACGAGTACCTTATTGGTGTAGGCCAAGGGCAAGGTTCTTCTGATAACCCACCACAGTTTGCTAAAGAGTTTGGTCAAGTTGATATGAGTGTCAATTACGACATTGATGAAAACTTCACCGTATTCTTTGAAGGACTCAACCTGAATAACGAAACAGAACAAGGTTATGGCCGTTATGAAGAGCAATTTCTTTTTGCTCGTCAATACGGTTCAAGATATACCTTGGGCGTTCGTTATAGCTTTAAATAACAGGTCTTCAATATTGGCGTTCATATGCTTTCAGTTAATAAGTCATGAGCGCCAAAATTTTCATTAGCATGCAATACAAACTAGACGATACGCTTCAATAATAGCTGTCGTTGACGCGTATCTGTTATAAACAAGTATAGGATTTTACCTCATGGCTGTAACACCCTCATCTTTAGGGCAAGCTAAAGCTTCTGACACCCATTTATCTAATGGGAAAGTTGGAGAAAGCTCTACTCGCTTTGCTTTACTTTCATTAACCTCATTATTTTTTATGTGGGGTTTTATAACCTGTTTAAATGATATTTTAATTCCTCATTTAAAAGCTATTTTTTCTTTAAGCTACGCGCAATCAATGCTCGTACAGTTTTGCTTTTTTGGCGCTTACTTCCTTGTATCTTTACCCGCAGGAAAGCTTGTTAAAAGTATGGGTTATCAAAAAGGTATTGTTATTGGCTTAGTTATTGCCGCATTAGGCTGTTTAATGTTTTATCCAGCTGCGTCTTTACATAGTTATCCTGTTTTTTTATCTGCTTTATTTGTACTCGCGAGTGGCATCACTATTTTACAGGTTTCTGCAAACCCTTACGTAACCTTATTAGGTTCAACAGAAACCGCCTCTTCACGATTAACCATGACACAAGCGTTTAATGCACTAGGCACGACTATCGCTCCTTATTTTGGCGCGTTATTAATTTTAAATGAAGTGACTGATTCAATGTCAGCAACAAGTGCTGAATCGGTGCAATTACCTTATATAGGGCTTATGGCTGCATTGCTCGTACTTGCCGCTATTTTTGCTTTACTGAAACTGCCGCATATTGAAAGTGCTGAAGTGGTTGAAGGTGAAAAAATTGAAGGCTCTGCATGGCAGCATCGTCATTTGGTATTAGGTGCCATTGGTATTTTTGTTTATGTTGGCGCAGAAGTATCAATAGGTAGCTTTTTGGTTAGCTTTTTAGGTGAAGCTCATATTGCCGGTTTAGAAGAAACAGATGCGGCTAAGTACCTTACCTATTACTGGGGCGGAGCAATGGTTGGCCGCTTTATTGGCGCAGCCGTTATGCAAAAAGTCGATGCGGGTAAAACATTAGCCTTTAATGCGGTATGTTCTGCCATTTTGATACTCGTAACCGTGCTTAGTTCAGGCAGTATTGCCATGTGGGCGATACTATTAGTGGGGTTATTTAACTCGATTATGTTCCCAACTATTTTTAGCTTAGCGTTAAGTGGTCTTGAAAAACACACCAGCCAAGGTGCCGGTATCCTTTGTTTAGCCATCGTTGGTGGGGCAATTCTTCCTGTATTACAAGGCATATTAGCTGACATATCTAATGTTCAGGTTGCCTTCATATTGCCTTTATTTTGTTATATATACATCATTTATTATGGTGTAAAGGGTAGCAAAATAGCCAGTACAGTTAATGGATGAGACAAAGATGAAATATTATAAATTAAAAACAAAAAGCCTGATTTTTATGGCGTTACCTCTCTTTATTCTGGGGTGTGGTCAGTCATCAGTTACGCGTTCAACGGATGCAAGTGCTCAATCTATTGAAGAAAATAAAACAGATAATATTTGGCCTAAGCTTGAAAGTGAAGTTAAAAAAGACGATAAAATCGAAGCTAGGGTGGCAAGTTTACTCGCAAAAATGACCTTGCAACAAAAAGTTGCACAGATGATACAACCTGAAATTCGCGATATTACTGTTGAAGATATGCGTACCTATGGTTTTGGCTCTTATCTAAATGGTGGTGGTGCGTTTCCCAATAACAATAAACATTCTACGCCTGCTGATTGGATTTCTTTAGCTGAGAAAATGTATCAAGCGTCAATTGATGATTCAGTAGACGGTTCAACTATTCCTACTATGTGGGGAACTGACGCTGTACATGGTCATAACAATGTTGTTGGAGCAACGCTATTTCCACACAATATTGGTTTAGGGGCGGCAAACAATCCTGATCTAATTGAAAAAATAGCTGAAATAACGGCGACCGAAGTTATGGTGACGGGAATTGATTGGGTTTTTGCACCTACCGTTGCTGTTGTGAGAGATGATCGCTGGGGGCGCACATATGAAGGGTATTCTGAAGATCCTGAAATCGTGCGTACTTATTCTGCTTCTATTGTAAAAGGCTTACAAGGCCATGCTAATGAAGACTTTTTAGGTAATAAACGGGTTATTAGCACCGTTAAGCATTTTATTGGTGACGGTGGTACCCAATATGGTGACGACCAAGGTGATAATTTAGTTTCAGAGCAGGAACTATTTACTATTCACGCACAAGGTTATGTTGGCGGCTTAACGGCGGGTGCTCAATCTGTAATGGCTTCTTTTAACAGCTGGAACGGAGATAAAGTACACGGACATAAGTATCTTTTGACCGACGTGTTAAAAAATAGAATGGGTTTTGACGGCTTTATAGTGGGTGACTGGAATGGTCACGGACAAGTAAAAGGCTGTGTAAATGAAAGTTGTTCACAAGCGGTTAATGCCGGTTTGGATGTTTTTATGGTGCCAACCGATGCGTGGAAACCACTTTATGAAAATATTATCGCACAAGTCAACAAAGGCGTGATTGCTCAATCGCGCATAGACGATGCGGTTACTCGTGTTTTACGCGTAAAAGTACGTGCCGGACTTTTTGAAAAACCAAGCCCTGCCAATCGTGTCCTTTCAGGTAAAACGGCTTTAATCGGTGCAAAAGCACATCGCGATGTTGCGCAACAAGCTGTTCGTGAGTCTTTAGTATTGTTGAAAAATAAAAATCACTTGTTACCACTATTACCAAATCAACATGTTTTAGTGGCTGGTGATGCTGCTGATAATATTGGTAAGCAATCAGGTGGTTGGACAATTACTTGGCAAGGTACAGGTAATAAAAATGCTGATTTTCCAGGTGCATCTTCTATTTATTCAGGCATAGAAAAAAGGGTCAATGACGCCGGTGGTAAAACGACACTGAGTGTTGATGGTAGTTATACTCAAAAACCTGATGTGGCGATTGTTGTTTTTGGCGAAGAGCCATATGCAGAAGGTCATGGCGACATAGATAACCTTGAGTATCAGCGCGGTAATAAAAAAGATTTAACGTTACTAAAATCACTCAAAGCAAAAGGGATACCTGTTGTTGCCGTTTTTATTAGTGGTCGACCTATGTGGGTAAATGCAGAGATTAATGCCAGTGATGCTTTTGTGGCAGCATGGTTACCTGGATCAGAAGGTAAGGCTGTTGCTGATGTTTTATTAACAGATAAAAGCGCTAAGGTACAACATGACTTTAAAGGAAGGTTGTCATTTTCTTGGCCTAAATCGCCGACCCAAATTGTTAATCGATTTGATGATGTATACCAGCCCTTATTTCCTTATGGCTATGGTTTGACTTACAACGATGACGATACTTTAGTAGACGACTTATCTGAAAAATCAGACGCGGTGATGAATACCAAGCATGATACCGATATATTTAAGGGAAAAGCTGTAGAGCCATGGAAAATGTTATTAGTTTCAGAGCAACAAGTAACTGAAATAAATGCCAATAGTAAGTCACTCCCTGGTATATCTTATCGAACCGTTGATAAACTTGTTCAAGAAGATTCTTTCCGCCTTGAATCGACAGGTAACAAAAACGTAGGAGTAAAATTCATTAGTGGTAACGGGTTTAGAGAAGACTTATCTTCTGAGCTTGAAAGAAATGCGACATTAACTTTCACTGTGTTGAGAGACAGTAATATTGACCAGCCTGTTTATGTGTCGATGAACTGCGAAACTATTGGTGATACTCAATCAAGTTGTCAGGCGCGTATTGATATTCAAAAAGAACTTGCCAGTTTGCCGTTAGGTGAATGGCAAGATATATCAATAAGCCTACATTGCTTCGCTGATAAAGGTGTTCAGCTCAGTAAAGTGGCTATGCCTTTTGAACTTCGCACCCAAGGTATGGTTAATTTGTCTATTAACCATATTCGTTTAACGGCAAGTAAAGTCGAAAATACCGTCTCTAACTGCCTTTAAAAAAGAGTCCTTTATAAAGGACCCTTATAAAAACAAGCTAAAAGGGTAAAACTAACATTGTTAGTTTTACCCTTTTTTTACTTCAACTATAGGCTGACTACTTAACAAGAGGTGAGGTTATTTAATTATCTAACGCTTACCCTTACTTCTTTCTCCGTGTAAACTTGGTCTTAATCTAAAAACATCAAAAGAAAATAAAATGAATCAAGAAGAAAACTATCCAATCGGCACGCCAGGTCAAAAATGGACTGAAACTGAAAACACTCAATGGTTTGAAGCACAAACCCTTAAACGTTCATACCAAAGTGAAGTGGTTGAAAAAATAATCGTATTAAAAACAGATTTTGATGTGCAACAGTATGGCGCACTTTCACTTGATGAAAACCGCTACCCTTTATTTGTTATTAAAACAAAAAACTGGGATGACAATAAAAAAACAGTTTTAGTAACGGGTGGTGTTCACGGCTATGAAACCAGTGGTGTGCAAGGCGCATTACGTTTTGTTCAAACCAAAGCTAATCAATATGCTGAACATTTCAATATTATAGTGGCACCTTGTATTAGCCCTTGGGGTTATGAAACCGTTAACCGTTGGAACACTAAAGCGATAGATCCAAACCGTTCTTTTTATAAAAATAGCCCAGCAGAGGAGTCTGCAGCAATAATGAAATATGTTGCTGAGCTTAAGACTGATATTTTTGTTCATATTGATTTACACGAAACCACGGATACCGATAATTCAACCTTCCGACCGGCACTTGCTGCGCGCGATGCTATAGAGCAAAAAGCTTGGGATATACCAGATGGCTTTTATTTAGTTGCGAATAGCGTTGATCCGGAAATAGGTTTTCAAAAAGCTATTATTGATGCCGTTGAGAAAGTCACCCATATAGCGCCAGCAGACGAAAGTGGTAAATTAATTGGCGTACCACTTGAGCAGGTAGGTGTTATTAATTACGCGGCACGCGATTTAGGTTTATGCATGGGCTTAACAGATGCTAAATACATGACCACAACAGAGGTTTATCCAGACAGCCCTTCATCAGATGCTGAGAATTGTAATCTTGCACAAGTTGCCGCTATTACCGGCGGTTTAGATTATGTTTTAAAAAATACTTAACTCATGATTTAGTGTTTTACTAACATTAATATTAGCGAACTAAGCATTATTACCATGTTTAGTTCGTACCATTAGCTTAGCCACTTATTTTTACTGTTAAGCAAGTCTGCCAAAACCTGATGTTCTTAAAACCATGTATAACTACATTACCCAACAATATATATCATTGGTAAATGCTCAAAACGTTAATCTATCCATAACAATCACATCAAGGTGTATAAGCTCACGTCATCTTGTGCGCTTAGGTGTTTAATAATAGCTTTTTCTGCGGCTAGTAATTCTGGGAATTCAGGGAAGCCTGCAGCCATACCTTGTCCCATATTATGAAAAAAGGCGACATAGCGAGTATCTATACTAATAAATCGCGATGCTTTTTCTAACTCAGTTTGGCTAATTGTAGCTGTTGAGGTTTTTTTTGTGAAAACGGTGATACCTTTTACCGCCATTGTTGTTAACGTTTTGTCTCTTGAAAAAATGTTCAATACTTTTTGTGGGGACATTATTTTTTGCGTTTGGCTATCATAAATAAATAACGCAGGGATAGGCGGCTTACCTGCAACTTCACCATGAAGTTTATAAACGTTAAATATATCATTTGCGATAGTTACAGGTTGTTGCGCAATGGCTGAGTGGCTGAACAATAAGATAACAATCAAACTGATGAAACATTTCATGAGGTAATTCCTTTTATAAAATAATTTAAAAATAAATATATTCATCTCTATATGCGATAACTCAGAACTTAACATTGATAACGCGCTCATAAATACAATAAAACCACTAAGTTTAAATTTTTGCACAACAATAAAGCCGATTCACTGAATTTTTATAAAGCTTGTTTACCGATTAATTATAAAATACAGCCGAGCTTGATTGATGATAAATATCGTATTTGCATCATTTAATAAATCACAAGTTAACTATATATTTACTTTAAGTCAACATGTTGTGCTTAAACGAAAGTTAGGGTACTTTAACGGTAAGGCAACAATATCAGTGCGATTACTTTTAATAATAAAAGGATTTTATAAAGAATGCTTACTATCCCCACCGATCAAAATAACAAAAAACGAGGGTTATTTGGGTTAGCGTTTTTCATTGGCATCTGCTGTCTTTTGGTTTTATGGCAGATTTATGCTGATAACAATAAAAGTGACAAAGCAGAGCGTTTACAAACTCAAGCACAAATTAGTGTGATTAAATACGGTCAAATTAAGGTCAATGTCGACACCTATGGTCGACTTAAAGCCAAAGTTCGTCGCGGTATTATCGCGATGAGTCAAGGCCATATCAGCGATATTCAATTAAGGCCTGGCGCTAAGTTAGAAAAAGGCGCAACTATCCTTACGTTGACAAATCCCAAGCTCATTAAAGCTTATCAAAATAGTCAGTTAGATTTATTAGAAGAACAAGCAAAAATTGAGAAACTCTCTGCTGAATTATCGCTTGCCTATTTTCAGCAAGAAGCTGATATTGAATTGGCTAAAGCCGATCTTTCTATCAATGATGTTGATTTAAAAGCGAATCTCAAGTTACGAGAAACCAATGTGGTTTCTGAGCTAAAGTTGCAAAAAGTAATAATGCAGCGTAACAAAGCGCAAACAAAACTCAATATTGAAACTAAGAAACTATCTACTTTAACAAAAACGCATCAATCGACCAGAAAGGCCGCCTCATATAGAATTAAGTGTGCACAATCAGCCGTAGATATGCTAAAAAATGACATTGATAACCTGTCAATTACCGCTTCTATGGCGGGTATTCTTATTCAGTTAGATGACAAGCTCGAAATAGGGCAGCAAATAATGGCGGGTAGCCACTTAGGTACCGTGGTTGATACTAAAAGCTTATATGCAGAGCTCGTTGTTAGCGCGAGTGAAGCTGATAAAATTCGATTTAATCAAACGGTTGATCTGTTTATTAAAGGTGAAAAAATTGTCGGTTATATTTCCCGAATTGCACCTACGGTTATTAATGGGAGTGTCAAAATAGATGTAGAATTTAAGCAAGCTTTACCGAACAGTGCCATGCCTAATATTGATGTTACCGGTGAAGTTAATATAGTTAATATTGAAAAGACGCTTATAGCTAAACGCAGTGTGTTAATTGTCAAACCCGGCTCTGAGCAAACCTTATTTGTTCGCCCTAAAGGCGACAGCTTCTTCTATCGTCAGCAGGTAAATATTGGCGAAATTACTCAAGACGTTATGCAAATTTTATCTGATATCAACATCGGAGATGAAATTTTATTGACGATGCCAGCACAGTTAAGTCTACAAGATAAAATAAGCGCGGAGCATGTTTATGAGTAAGCCCATTATTGCTACGGATAAGTTGTGTAAAGTCTTTGGCCGTGGCAACAGCAAACAGCAAGTGTTAAACAATGTTAATTTTAGTATTTTTCCTGGAGAAATGGTCGCAATAGTGGGGCCGTCAGGTAGTGGTAAATCTACATTACTGTCGATTTTAGGTTTACTTGACGAGCAAACGAGTGGCGACTATCAATTATGTGGTCAAGCCATTGATACGTTATCTACTTTTCAGAAATCTGTATTACGAAATAAGCATATCGGTTGGATTTTTCAAAATTTCAACTTAGTTGGGGATATGACCGTTGCTGAAAATATTGTTTTACCGTTAACTTTTGATAAAACGCTTAAAAAATCTCAATACAGTGAAAAAGTTTCAAACGTACTAAAAAAAGTAGGCTTACTCGAAAAAGCAGGTAGTTTCCCAAGTGAACTTTCGGGGGGGCAACAACAGCGTGTCGCTATTGCTCGTGCGCTTATTACCGAACCAGAAATACTGCTTTGTGATGAACCGACAGGTAATCTTGACAGTGAAAACGCTGAGTTAGTGATGCAACTTTTTCATGAATTTCATCAAGAAAACTGTACTATTTTATTGATAACCCACAGCGCTGAAATTTCAGAGCAGTGCCAAAAAATATATCGCATTAATGACGGGAAATTAGTGTTAACGCCAGCAACAGGATTAAAAAATGTTGTTTGATATTGTTTACGGTTGGCGCAAGTGGCAAGGGCAACGGTTAAAATGGTTTACTTTAGTGCTTGGCTTAGCTTTGTTTTGTGCGCTTTTTAGCTTAACACTTAACTTATTCAGAGAGATAAATAATGAAAGCCCTAGCTGGGTGGGAAATACCAAGCCTTTAGTCACGATTGCCGCCATAGGTATTTCAGGGCAAATAAAAAAGCAAACACGCTATAATATTGACTTACTTAACAAGCACCCAGCGGTAAACAATATCGCGAGTCTTTCTTTTCAAACAAAAAACATTACTGTGAACGATATAGCGTTTCAAAAAACATCTTTGGCTTTTTATTCAACTAACTTACCTGTACTACTGGAACTGCCAGCGCCTTTT
The DNA here is from genome assembly GCF_014076955.1 of Colwellia sp. Bg11-12. NCBI lineage: Bacteria > Pseudomonadati > Pseudomonadota > Gammaproteobacteria > Alteromonadales > Colwelliaceae > Colwellia > Colwellia sp. Bg11-12. The sequence goes on along the minus strand of NZ_JACGUZ010000080.1, from coordinate 103,484 downwards.
TCAGCCGACTCGTTTGTAAAAAACAACGTCTACATTAGCGATGCTTTTTGGCAGTATCAGCTTAATGGACAAGATAATATTATTGGTAAAACTTTGCTAATAAAAGGGCAGAAATTATTGGTCGCAGGAGTTATGCCCGCCAATATGAATAACGTGAATCAGTATAAAGTGGATGTTTGGCTGCCTGACAGTTTTTTATCGCTTTATGTGCCAGAGTTTATTCCCGATGCAAAACCTTTTTTAAACAGTAAACCTGACTATTTTGGTTTTGCAGAGTTGTCTAAATCAGTAAATACAACTGATTTACAAGAATATTTTCGTGAGCAAATTGACACTTATCCTAATCATGAAGCGATATTTGTTAAAGAGCATGATGCCCCGTGGTTAATTGCGGGTATAGAATTAGACCCTGAAGCAAAAAAAGTATTGATCGTTCAATGTTGGACATTAATTTTTTTGATCGCCAGTTTTGGTTTTATTATTTTTAGTACAATATTTTCAATATATAGCCAACAATTGATTGACCGAAAAGCAGAGTTTTCTTTAAAAATAGCACTAGGCGCTAAAGTGTCTGATTTAGTAAACCGTTGTCTTGCTGAAAATTTTATGATGGCATTAACCTCTGTGGTCTTTAGTATTTTTTTTATTTTTTTACTTAAATCTATTTTACAAGATGGGATTTTATATCAACGTTATTTCTCTAGCGATTTTGAACTTAATTGGTTTAACTGGTTTGTATCACTGGTTATTTCTCAGTTGTTTTTTTTCAGCTGTACCTTATTGCCGCTATTGAAACTAAACCGTAATAATAGCTTTAGTCGCTCGTCACTAGGCAGTAAAACAAAGTTACAAACCCTGTTTTCTCAAGGTAATTTAGTGTTACAACTGTGTATTGCTACTTTAGCTTTTGTTTTTACGACCAATGTTTTTATCAGCGAATGGCAAAAACAACAAATAAATTTTGTGAACCCAGCTGTTATTTCGTTTAACTTTAACAAAATAAAAGATGCACAAGTTTACCTGAGTGAGCAACAAAAAAAAGGTGATTGGAGCAATCAAAAGCAGGTTGAATTAGCTATCGCTTATAATCCCTTTACTAACTTAGATGACAGTAGCCTCAGTTATAACTTAACAGCGGATGCTACAAATGATGGTTTTAATGTCAGCGGTACTTACGTTTCTAGCAATTACTTTTCGGTATTAGACATACCTATTGTGGTAAACGGTATATTTACTAAAAACACTTTTGCTATTAATATCGCTTTTGCTGAGCAACTAAAATCTCAAGGAATGATTGCAGCAGAGCAACCTTTATCTGCACTTATCGGTATGCCTATTAAGGTAAACTCATTTCCAAGTGCTTCATATTACCCGATTGCGATGATCACCGAAAATGCGCCACATCATGGTGTTGGAAAGGGTAACCCTGTTGTTTATCTGCATTACGCGAATATCCATACAATGATCATTTATAAAGTGTTACCGATTTTTTTTAGTAAAGAAAAGTCAACTCAAGAAGCATTAAACGTTATTAATAATTGGGTAAAGCATGAAACGGTTAATGTAAATCCATATCAACTACAATCAACATTAAAAGCGCAAATATTTGCTTTGAATTTAGGGGGGCGGCTGTTATTTGTCACCAGTGGCTTTATGGCACTTATTATTTTAGTGTTACTCGCCTTAACTTTGTATTATCAGGTTAAAGCAAATTTAATGAGAGAAAAAAATAAATACGGGGTGATGCTGGCATTAGGTATTAACCAACCTGCGTTATTTTTACGTATTTTTAAAAAACTATTATTGAGTTTAACGATGGCGTTACCCATGGCCTGGATGGTTTTGCAAAGCCTAGAAAGTGTAACTCAAAGCTACTTGTCAATTTCGCTACTGCTGATGAGCAGTTTTTTAGCGTGTTCATTTTTAGTGTTCTTATTCGTTTTACTTTTTGGTGGTGGTGCAATAATCACCTTAATTCGTTTGCCAATAAGCACTTTACTGACACAACAAGAGTAATAAAACACCGTGTTTTGATACAAAATTAGTGAAGAATACCACGGGCAGGTAAATATATAGTTACCATGCGTGTGGGAAACTCTTGGAAATCGTTAAACCTCAGTTTATAATCATTAAAAGTCGATAAATTGGCGAGCTAAACATTTTTATCCTGTGAAGTTCTTGATATTTGTCTCCACATTTAATTTTAGGAATTATTATCAATGCCAAAGGCCAGTGATATAAAGAAAAATGCTGCTGTAGAGCACAACGGAAAAGTATTTATTGTAAGAGATATTGAGCGTTCAGTTCCTCAAGGTCGTGCTGGTGGTAGTCTATATCGCATGCGTATGTACGACGTAGTCACTGGCGGTAAGATTGATGAGACGTTTAAAGACTCAGATATGCTTAATTTTGCTGACTTAAGCCGTCGTCCTGCTATGTTTTCATACATAGATGGTGACGAATATGTATTTATGGACAATGAAGATTACACGCCATATAACCTAAATAAAGAGAGTATTGCTGAAGAAGCTTTATTTATTTGTGAAGACACCATAGGTTTGTCAGTGATTATTGTTGATGGTGTTGCGGTTGGTGTTGATTTGCCACCAAGTGTTGAATTAGTCATTACAGAAACTGACCCGTCTATAAAAGGTGGGTCAGCAACAGCACGTACTAAGCCCGCAATTTTATCTACGGGCTTAACGGTTCAAGTACCTGAGCATATTTCTACAGGTGATAAAATTAAAGTAAATACAGAAGAACGTAAATTTATGGGTCGCGCAGAAAAGTAAATAGCTAACCCGTTTTACTCATTATTTAACGTATAAAGCCAGCATTACGCTGGCTTTATTTTTGTTAAAAATCTATTTAACACACGCTAACTTTTTACTTATGCAGTAATTGAAATCTTTGGTTTAAAATAAGTTTTTTAGTATATTGATGTTTTGGCTTCTTCAGAATAACCGAGGTTTCGCCCATCTCCATCACTTGCCCTTTACTTAAGACCATTATTTTATCGCTGAAATGTCTAACAATACCTAAGTTATGAGAAATTAAAATATAAGCGAGTCCCATCTGTTCTTGTAAGTCGAGTAATAAGTTAATCATTTGTGAGCGTAGAGAGGGGTCTAGTGAAGCTAACGCTTCATCTAATATAATGACCTGCGGTTGCAGTATTATAGCCCTAGCTAACGATATACGTTGTTTTTGACCACCAGAGAACATGTGTGGATAAAAATTCATATGTTCAGCCAGTAAGCCTACTTTCTGTAATGTTTCTCGAGTTAAACAGTGACGGTCTTCTTCATTTAATTTTGTATTGAGCAGTAAAGGTTCGTTGAGTAGTTGTCCGATGGTTAAACTTGGGTTTAACGTTGTACCGGAGTCTTGAAATATCATCCGAATATGCTGACATCGTTGTTTAAAGTCTCCCGGCTGTAATGTTTGCCCATTGAGTTTAATACTGCCCGTAGTGGGAAGTTCAGCACCTACTAATAACTTTGCTAAGGTTGATTTTCCTGAGCCTGTTTCACCAACAATAGCTAATGTTTGGTGGGCTTGTACTTCAAATGATATCGGTTCTAATGCGGTAAAGGCTTTTCTATCAAACCAATTACGGTTCAATTTAAAAGATTTACTTAAGTTGTTAACCTCTAAGAGTGTCGGCATTTTAATAACTGTCCTTTAATGAAAAATGACAACTAAACTGATGTCCATGGTAATTAGTGACTTTGGGTGCTATTACACATTCTTGTTGAGCTCTGGGGCACCTAGGTCCTAGTCTACAACCGATAGGTAAATGTTGTAAAATAGGAATACTACCGGGTAATGCCATGAGTCGCGATTTTGCAGGTAAGCCTCTATTTGATTTTGGGCTACTGTCGACAAGCGCTCGGGTATAGGGATGAAAAGGTTGTTCAAATATCTGTTTAGTGGTTCCCGCCTCCACAAATTGCCCGCTATACATCACCGTGATGGTATTTGTCCAATGAGTGACATTTTCAAGATCATGGCTGATCAACAATATCGACATATTCTTGAGTTGATTCAAACTGGCCAACAAACGAAAAATTTGTCCTTGATTCGTACTTTCCATTGCCGCTGTGGGTTCATCTGCAATCAACAAAATAGGGCGTTTGGCTAGCGCCATAGCGATCATCACTCGCTGGCATAAAGCATCGTTAAGCTGGTGAGGGTATTTTTTTAAACAAATTTTGTGCTGCTTTATCCCTACTTTATGTAAGAGACTCATTGCGTTTTCTTTACGTTGTCGGTTTTTTTGCCAAAAATAACCACTTAACTGCTCGCCATCAACAGCCTCGGTAAGCTGCTTTCCTATCGTCATTGTCGGATCTAGACAGGCCATCGGTTCTTGGAATATCATCGCCACATCTTTTGAAATAATGGCTTTGCGTTCATCTATCGACAAACGCATCAAGTCTTTGCCTCGCCAGTGAAATCTATCTGCATCTACTTGCCACTTGTCATCAAGTACGCCAATAATAGCTTGTGCAAGTAATGACTTCCCGGATCCAGATTCTCCAACTAAACCACGAACTTCGCCTTCTTTCATCGTTAAACTGACACGGTCAACGGCTAAAATAGGATTAGTCGCCGATTTGAGTACAATAGAAAGATTTCTAATATCTAAAAGATTCATTAAGCTTCCTTACTGACTTTAAGCGCATGTCTCATACCTTCACCGACTAGATTGGTTGCAACCACGGCAAACAAAATCGCTAACCCAGGTAAATACACTGTCCACGGAGCAATGTAGAATAAATCAATACCATTTTTTAGCATCGCGCCCCATTCAGCCATAGGAATTTGTGCGCCAAGACCTAGAAAGCCTAAAGCCGCAATATCAAGTATGGCTGCAGACTGCGCCAGTGTTGCTTGGCTAATTAATTTTTCTAGAATATTTGGAAACACGGAATGATATAAAATTCTAAATGAACTTGCGCCATCTAAACGAGAGGCGAGCACATAATCTTTTCTGAATTCTTGGGTAACCGCATTACGGGTTATATGCACAAACTGTGGGATCAACACTATTATTATCGCCCATAAGGTGTTACTTAAGCCTGGCCCCAAAATCGCTACAATGACAATCGCAAGTAACAAAGAAGGAATAGACAGAATAACATCAAGAAAATGGTTAAGAAAACTCGATTTTATGCCTGATGTTAACGCGGATAAAGAGCCAATAACTAAGCCAATACCTAAAGAGATAAGTACCACCACAAAACTTAAACCAAAGGTGAGTGAAGTGCCGTGCATTAAGCGTGACAGCATATCTCGGCCTAAGTTGTCAGTCCCTAATAAAAAACTTACATTGCCATCGTCGTTCCAAGCAGGAGGCAACAGCAAGAAATCTAAGTGATTTTCAACCGATGTATAGGGCGTTAACAAAGGGGAAAATAGAGCTAATATGGTTAAAAAAATAAAACAACTAAAGCCAATCATCACCACGGGTGTTTCTTTGAAATTATGCCAAAGCTGTAGCAAGGGAGAAGGGAACTCTTCCTCTAAATATATTTTATCACGTGCCATAACGACTCTCTCTTGCTAACGGGTTAAGTGCTGCATAGATAAAATCGATGACAATATGCACAATAAAAATAAAACTAGAAAGCACTAAAAGCCCACCTTGAATTGAGGTATGGTCTCGTTGAAAAATACTCTCTATTAGCCAACGACCAATGCCTGGCCAACTAAAAATAACTTCAGTGACCATTGCAATAGTGACTAAGTTCGCGAATTGCAAACCAACATCTCTAATAACATGCACCATGGCATTTCGTATCGCGTGATGATAAATAATTTGCTTAAAGCTTAACCCTTTTGCTTTGGCGGCTCGAATGTATTGGCTGTCTAATACATCCATCATTGCCGTACGAGCTAAGCGAACAAATATGGTTGCAGGCGCTAAGGCAATAACACAAGCGGGTAGGAAAATATGAGCGCTTGCATCTTGAAAGGCTTGCCACTTGTAAGGACTATCACTTAACAATATATCTATAAATTGTATGCCGGTGACATGCTCAATTTCAAAAAGTAAACTGAGTTGACCAGCAGAGGGTAACCAACCTAATTGGATAGAAAAAATGAGGATCGCTAATAAGCCTAACCAAAAAACAGGGATCGAATAACCAATCATGGAAATACTTAAAATTATATTGTCGGTTGCTTTACGATGGTTAATTGCAGCGATAAAGCCTATAGGAATGCCAAACAGCATGGCAATAAAGAGGGCCACTAAGGTCAGTTCTATCGTTGCCGGTAAAAAACTCATGATTTCGGTACTAATAGATAATTGGCTCGCCATTGAAATGCCTAAGTCACCATGGAAAAGATGACTTATATAGGCAAAGTACTGTTGAAAAATATTATTGTTAGTTTGGTATTGCTCAGCTAAAACAATGAGTTGCTTAGGTGTTGCATTGATCTGACCAGAAATATTAATTAATTGGTCACCAGGAAAGAGAAAACTTAAACTGAAAGACAGCAAAGTCAGTAAAAATATAGTAAAAATAAATAAATTAAGGCGGCGTAGCGTAAATATCAGCATATCAGTTTTTACTTACCTTACTAAAATCAATACCGCCAAAGGGAGATAATAATTGGCCTTTCACAATGTTTTTTCTCGCTTGAAATCGTTTAGAGTGAGCAATGGGAATTAATGGTACTTCAGTAGAAATAATCGCCAACGCTTGGCTATATAACTGCTTTCTTTGAGCTACATTTGTGGTTTCTAAGGCCTGTTGTATTAAGTTGTCAAAATCCTCATTACACCAAAACGTTCTGTTGTTACCACTCTCAGCTGAAGAACAGCTTAATAAGGGGGTAAAAAAATTATCTGGATCAGGGTGATCTGCCGACCAGCCTAATAATACACTTTGATGTTCACCTTTTGACAACTGCTCAAGAAAAGACCCCATGTCGAGAGAGTTTTCAATCAGTACTTTTATACCTATTTTCTTTAAATCGGCTTGAATCAATTTTGCCATGGTAACAGCGTCAGGATTGTATGCTCGCTGTACAGGTAAAGCCCATAAACTCATGGTAAAACCATCAGGGAAACCGGCTTCGGTTATTAATTTTTTTGCCTGGGATAAATCGTAAGTTTGAGAACGGGTGTTCTTGTCATAAGCCCATGAAGTTTTTGGTAGTAAACTGTTTGCTATATCAGCTTTTGAGCGATAAACCGTGTCAATAATAGCTTGTTTGTTTACCGCGAGTGCAACAGCTTGTCGAACTTTTACATCATTAAAGGGCGGTTTGAGTGTGTTAAAACCAAGGTAGCCGACATTAAAAGACGTGACGGCTTCAAGCTGTAATTGAGGCTTACTCTTTATTTTTTTATGGGCAATAGGAAAAGCAATAACATCACATTCACCCGCCAATAATTTTGTTAATCGACTGGTGTTACTTGGGGTTATATCAAACACAAGTTGCTCAAGTGTACTGGGTGTATCCCAATATTTTTTATGGGTTGCGTAGCGAATATAGGCGCCAGGGCGATATTCTTTTAGCTTAAAGGGACCCGTACCAATAGGTAAGGTGTCTATTTCCCGCTTAATATTTTTTAACACTAATGTATCAGCATATTCTTTTGACAAAATAACGGCAAAGTCACTCGCTATATTCGCTAGAATCGAACTATCAGCATACTTGAACTTAAAACGAATAGTATGGTCATTGATTTTTTCAATACTCTCAACAACATTAGAAAAACTTACACTTTGAAAAAAAGGGTACTTGCCACCCGAAACTTGATGAAAGGGATGTTTAGGTAATAATATTCGGTTAAAGCTAAAAAGTACGTCGTCAGCATTAAAGAAGCGTGTTGGTGTAAAATAATCTGTTTGATGAAAAGCGACATTTTTACGTAGATAAAAAGTGATCATTTTACCGTCACGTGTTACATGCCAAGACTTAGCAAGCGATGGTGCGATGGTGTTATCTTCACCCCGAAATGAAATTAATCGGTTATACAGTTGATTTGAGGTCGCATCAATCGTTGTACCTGACGTAACAGTTTGTGGGTTAAAACTTTCTGGAGAGCCTTCTGAGCAATAGACAATACTATGGTCACTCAGCGATTGATCCTTGTCGACATTACATGCCGATACTAGGCATAAAATTGGCAAGAACATGGCCTTCAATGAGCGTTTTTTAACAGCGAATATCGACATATAAACTTAACTACCCTTCGTCTACAGCACTTTCTAATAAGTTATACTTCTTCAAATAACCTCTTAGTTGATGATAGGTTAATTTGAGTGCATCGGCAGTTTTCTTTTGATTATATTGGCAATTTTCTAAAGCGGATTGGATCAGATCAATTTCATAGTCCTGTGAGAGATCTTTTAATGATAAAGGAAACTCTAAAGATTTACTGACAGGTAACTGTTGCTGAATGATTTCTTGTCGTTTCTCTTCGTTATTACTTTCATCAATACTTTTAATTGGCACTGCTACTCTGTCTTGAGTTTTGATACGCTGAGAAGGTCGATACGGCGATTCAAAGGGGTCAATAACGAGATCATGAACGGGTAAATGTGGATTATTACAACGGTAAACACTTCGCTCTACAACATTTTTCAATTCACGCACATTACCTGGCCAATGATATTCAAGCATTGAACGCTTTGCCTTTTCGGTAAAACCACTAAAGAGCTCAAATTCTAATTCACGGGCCATATTAATCGCAAAGCTTTCAGCCAACAAAAGTATGTCTTCAATACGTTCACGAAGTGGCGGTAGGGTGATAACGTCAAAGGCGAGGCGGTCAAGTAAATCTGCTCTAAATTCACCCGCATCCGCTAACGTCGGTAAGTCTTCATTAGTTGCGGCAATTAAACGAACATTTGTGCGGATAGTTCTTGAACCACCAACACGTTCAAATTCTCCATATTCAACAACTCTTAAGAGTTTTTCTTGAATAAGGCCCGAAGTATTGGCAATTTCATCAAGAAACAATGTGCCGTTGTCTGCTCGCTCGAAACGGCCTTCATGGCGTTTTCCTGCGCCGGTGAATGCGCCACTATCATAACCAAAGAGCTCTGTTTCTAATAAATTTTCATTTAATGCTGCGCAATTAAGCTTTAAATAATTTTGATCCCAACGTTTAGATAAGTAATGAAGACGAGCAGCTATAAGTTCTTTACCCGTGCCTCTTTCACCAATAATAAGCACCGGTTTACTCAGTTGGGCTATTTGTGATACTTGCTCTAAAACTTCAAGAAAATTATTTGCTTGTCCAAGAAGATTATCTTTTTGGTTAAAACGCGACATCGCTTGACCTAATAATTGGTTTATTTCACTAACAAATAGTGTATTTTATTAATCATCAGGTTTGAAGTGTTTTTTTTAATTATAATAACTTTATTTAAAACAGAGAGTTAAGTTAATAATAAAACTTGGCGCAGAACATGAATAAAGCATATTAGCAAAATTAAATAAAATAATTGAATGAGGAAGTTGTTATGGGTATTTTTTCTAGGTTTACAGATATTATTAATTCGAATATTAACAACCTTTTAGATAAGGCAGAAGATCCTGCAAAAATGGTTAGATTGATCATTCAAGAAATGGAAGACACTTTAGTTGAAGTGCGTTCGTCATCTGCTAAAATTTTAGCGGATAAGAAAGATTTAGCTCGCCAAGCCAGTCGTTTTGAGAAAGACGAACAACAATGGCAGGAAAAAGCAGAGTTAGCGTTAAGTAAAGGCCGAGAAGACTTAGCAAGAGCTGCGCTAATGGAAAAGAAAAAGTGTGGGGAAAACGCAGCATCATTATTAGATGAATTGACACACGTTGATGACCATATTGCGAAGTTACAAAGTGAGATTTCACAGTTACAAGAAAAGCTAGCTGATGCGAAAGCGAGACAAAAAGCGATAATCATGCGTGAGAAAACAGCTACTTCTCGCTTAAAGGTTAAAAAGAATATCGATAGTGACCGCGTTAATGACGCATTGAGTCGTTTCGATAGTTATGAACGTAAAATTGATGACATTGAATCACAAGTTGAATCTCTTGATTTAGGCAGTAAATCGTTAGCCGATGAAATTGCTGATTTAGAATCTGACGAAAATATTGACGATGAATTAGCACAATTAAAAGCTAGAATGAAATCAGAGAAGAAAACTAAGTAATTTAGTTTGTATTGAATAACGAATAAGGAGAAGTATCGTGGAACAACTTATTATGATTCCAGTCATCATTTTTATGCTACTGGTTGCCCCTATTTGGTTGATTTTACATTACCGAAGTAAACGTCAAATAACCCAAGGTTTTAGTGAGGAAGAGTACAAGCAATTATCAGAACTCTCCGAATTAGCGGATAAAATGACCGATAGAATTAAAACGCTTGAAGCCATTTTAGATGCTGAAACACCAGACTGGAGGAATAAGGTATGACAGACAAGCGTCGGGGTGAATTATACCGAAATTCAAGCCAAGGAAAAATTGCAGGTGTCTGTGCTGGCTTAGCTGATTACTTTGGTTGGGAAACATGGTTAGTGCGTATTTTGGTCGTGTCAGGTGTTTTATTAGGTATGGGATGGTTTATTGTTATTTATATTGCTGGCTGGTTTATTTTGGATAAAAAGCCAGGGACATTGAATAAGAAAAACCAACAAACTCAATCTCAATATGCATCAACAAGCAACCATGCAGAAGCTGAACTTTCCTCTGAATCAATTAAAGTAAAGTCTCGTGTTTGGCAGTCAGGAGAACCACCAAAGCAAGCTTTTCAAGATATTAGGCAAAAATTTAAATCATTAGAAAGAGAAGTACGTGCGATGGAACATTATGTGACCTCGCCAGAGTTTACTGTTTCACGAGAAATTAATAAGCTGTAAATATACTCAAATAAAAAGCGGCGTCTGCCGCTTTTTTGCAAGTTGACACGGTATTAAATCATTTTTAGTTTCATTGAAAAGGGGCTAGATAACCTGACTCATCGTCGTTGTCACTTATGCTAAATAACTACCTTTTATGGCTGTGCCTTGAATTGAAATTGCTCAAGCACTTTGAAACCTGTATCTTGAGTTGTAACAGGTTTATAACTTTCTGTAAGATAATCCATGGCACTTATAAATAAAAAAAACTTAAATAAATTAAAACAAAAAGCAAATGACTTATTAAATCGAACGCTTGACCAACATGTTACCTTAGCCGTTACTGGGCTTAGTCGCAGTGGGAAAACAGCCTTTATTACCTCTTTAGTCAATCAACTTGTTAATGAAGGTAATAACTCACAATTAGGTTTTTTTAATGTTGTTCATCAAGGGCGATTTATTGCGGCAAAAAGAGTTCCTCAAAAACACTTACATATTGGCCGCTTTGAATATGATCGCGCTATGACAGCGTTTTCACAAATTGAGCCAACATGGCCTGAGCCTACCCACGGTATCAGTGAAATGCGTTTAGCTATTCGCTATAAGCCAAAAGATTCTCTATTGAAATATGCGAGTGATACTGCAACCTTATACCTTGATATTACCGATTATCCAGGAGAATGGTTACTTGATTTACCGATGTTAAATCAAACGTTTGAACAGTGGTCAAAACAAACAACCGCATTATTACTTACCGAGCCAAGATTTAAATCAGCTGAAAGTTTTATCGAGAAAATTAATCAAATAGATCCCTTTGCAACCGTTGATGAGCAAATGCTGGCTGATCTATCCAAAGAATATACTCAGCTTTTATTACACTTTCGCCACGAACTAGGTATGTCGGTTATTCAGCCAGGTCGCTTTATTTTACCGGGTGAATTAGAAGATGCACCTATTTTGCAGTTCTTTCCTTTTACACACTTTGAGAAAATAGATAAGAATGCTTATCAAAATGCCAGTGACGACTGCTTAATAGGCATGTTAAGAGCAAGGTTTATTGAATACAAAGAGCGCGTTGTTAAAGCTTTTTATAAAGAACATTTTGTTAATTTCGACCGACAAATTGTCTTGGCTGACTGTTTAACACCACTAAACAATGGCCCTGATAGTTTTGCTGATTTAAAAATGGCAATGACCATGATTATGGAAAGTTTCAGTTATGGTCAAAGTAGTTTGTTCTCTCGATTGTTCGCACCCAAAATAGATAAATTATTATTTGCTGCGACTAAAGCGGATCATGTGACACCTGAGCAACATAAGAATTTAGTGCGCTTACTCGACCAGTTGGTTTATCAAACTAAGCATCAGTTAAATTATGATGTTATAGAAATGAAAACGCTGGCACTCGCATCAGTTAAAACGACACAAGCAGGTACGAGTCGTTATCAGGGACAAGACATTCCGGTACTTCGCGGCAAACGTTCTGAAAATGGTGAACTTATTACCGTTTTTCCTGGCGCGGTACCGAGTAAATTACCCGAGCAAGATTTTTGGCAGAAAGAGGCTTTTAACTATATAAGATTTGCTCCTTTAGAACCTGTTGGCCAGCATGAGTGCCTACCTCATCTGCGTATGGATCAAGTAATGCAATTTTTACTCGGAGATAAAATGAGATGATAGACCCTCAAATAATTCATATGGATCAAGTGATGTGGTTTTTACTCGGAGATAAAATAAATGAATGAACTTGATGAAAAATATCAACAGCAAATTCTTTTTGAAAATGATGAGTTAATCACAAAGACTAATAATCTACCTGCAAACGGGCAACAAGTCATTGTAGGTAATGACGACTGGCAAGAAACAGAAGACTTATCGCTAGTAAAGCAAGGTTATTTAAATGATGACAACCCGAAAGAAAAATCAAAGCCTCGTTGGCTATGGCGGGTTATTGGCAGTGTTTTTGCAGGCGTTGTTATTGTAGAAACGTTTAATTTTTTTCAACAGGGTTTTGCCCAATCGCCGATATTAGCCGCGATGTATGGCGTTCTGTTATTTGGCTTATCAGTGGTCGTTGGTTCCACGGCAATACGAGAATATTCAGCGCTAAGGCAATTCAAAAGGCAGCAACGTACGAAAGCTAACGCCCAAAACATATTATCAGCTGAATTAGGTTCAAACAGTAAGATTAATGCAAAAGCATTATGTGAAAGTATTTCAGCCAATTTACCTTGTGACTTAATGTCTGAGCATGAAAAAAGCTGGCAGTCATTGGTTAAAGAAGAATACAGTGACGAAGAGCTACTGCAATTATACTCTCGTGAAGTTTTAACAAAGGTGGATGAAAAAGCGCTTGCTGAAGTAGCTAAGTTTTCAACTGAGGCGGTGGTATTAGTTGCGTTAAGTCCGATTGCACTTGTTGATATGATGCTGATGTTTTGGCGGAACTTACGCATGATAGACAAAATTGCCGCTCTTTACGGTTTAAAAATCGGCTATTGGAGTCGGATCAGATTAATTAAACAGGTATTTGTTAATATGGCTTACGCTGGCGCAAGCGAGTTAGTGATTGATCTAGGCGCTGACTTGGTTGGCGCTGAGCTGTTAGGAAAACTATCTGCGCGAATGGCCCAAGGGCTCGGCGCGGGTATGCTAACGTCACGTTTAGGGATTCAAACGATTAAGCTTTGTCGGCCTATTCCTTTTGAAGAAAACACACCCAAAGTGGCCCAAGTTAGAAAAAAAATACTCAGTCAAGTAAAAAAGTTACTAATAAGATAGTTTTAAGCGGTGTAAGTCTTAAATGACTTGTTTTTATCTATATGATTTAATTGGTTATTGTTTTTATATTTACATTTTTGTAATTTTTTCTATACGCTATTATTATCTGACTAAATAATAGCCAGTTGGCGTTTAGTATTTTTCCCAGCAAGCTTGTTTTATTATCAGTAAAGAACATTACTCACTCATTGGTTAGTGAATGATGATAAAAATTAAAATAAGGTAATATCATGGGGATGGCGACGAAGTATATTTCGCGAGTTGCTGATGAAAATGGTCACATTCATTGGTCAGATGAAGAAAATAGCGTATGGCAAGAATTGATCACTCGTCAATTAAAATGTGTCGAAGACAAAGCGTGTGACGAATATAAATTTGGTTCAAAATTATTAAATTTACCACATGACCGGATTCCACAACTCGCTGAAGTCAGTAAGGTGCTTAAAGAAACAACCGGTTGGCAGTGTGAGCCCGTACCAGCACTGATAGGTTTTGGTGCATTCTTTAAGCTGCTATCAGAGAAAAAATTTCCCGTTGCTACTTTTATCCGTAGCAGAGAAGAGTTTGATTATTTACAAGAGCCTGATATTTTTCATGAAATATTTGGTCACTGTCCTTTGTTAACCAATAAGTCTTTTGCAGATTATACTGAGGCTTATGGCAAAATGGGCTTGAATGCAACAAAAGAGCAAAGAGTCTTTCTAGCACGTTTATATTGGTTCACCGTTGAGTTTGGTTTATTGGATACCCCAGAAGGTATTAAAATTTATGGTGGAGGTATTTTATCTTCACCCAGTGAAACAATTCATGCCACAGAAAACGAGCATGTAGTGCGTGAAAAGCTCGAAATACTTGATGTATTAAGAACACCTTATCGAATTGATGTTATTCAGCCTATTTATTATATGTTGAATAAAGTGAGTGATTTAGACAATCTTAGAAAATATGAAGTGTCTGATATTATGGAATTGGTTGAGCAAGCAAAAGCGTTAGGCTTATATCCTGCCAAGTTTCCAGCAAAAGAAATTAATAATGAAAGTTAAGGAAAAGAGATGACTGAGCAATTATCTGTACAAAAATGTGAAGCATGCCAAGTAGGCGCGCCACAAGTTAGCGATGAAGAATTACCAGAATTATTGTCACAAATACCTGATTGGATCCCTGAAGTTCGTGATGGTGTCATGATGCTTGAGCGTGAATATAAATTTAAAAATTACAAGTTATCATGGGCATTTGCAAATAAAGTCTCTGAATTAGCTGAAGAAGAGTTTCATCATCCTGCTATTTTATTAGAGTGGGGTAAAGTGAAAATCACTTGGTGGACGCATGCTATTAAAGGCCTACACCGTAATGATTTTATCTGCGCAGCAAAAACCGATAAACTCTTGTAATATTTGCTTACACTAGATAATAACAGCCTCCTACCTCAGGGGGCTTTTTTTTGTTGTACAAAATAGTTTACAATAGCAAATAGGTACACTTGGCTATAGTAGAGTAAGGTAAATGCGTTTAGAAATTGTTTGTTGTGATCGAGTTGGCATTGCACAAGAAGTATTAGAAATATTTGTTGAACATAAGATAAATTTACGTGGTATCGAACTAAAACAGCCAGGAGAAATTTTTATAAATATCCCTGATTTAGAATTTAGCGAGTTACAAACTTTTATGCCGCGCTTGCGCTTAATTGAAGGTGTTAATGATGTAAAAACCACACCTTTTATGCCATCTGAACGTGAGCGAAATGAATTAGCAACGCTGATTAAAACTTTCCCCGACCCTTTTATTTCTATCGATGCAAAGGGCGATATTCGCATTGTTAATACGGTTGCTGCGGGCATTATGGGTTGTAAAGAGCACGAGGTCGTTGGAGATAATGTCAGCAATTGGTTGAAAGGCTTTAACTTTAACCGCTGGTTAGATGCTGATGAAGTCCTTGCACAAACTCGCCGATTAAAATTTCAAGATGATGATTTTGTGGCTGATATAATGCCTATCCATGTCACAGATCAAAGCGGAATACCTGTATTGGCAGGAGCGGTATTAATTCTAAAATCAGAAGCGCGTTTAGGTCAGCAAATCAGCGCTTTTAAACAAGCTAATGAAAATAATTTTGCTGGTATTCAAGCGAGTAGTGGCAGTATGCGCAAAGTTATTCGTGAAGCAAAACGCATGGCATTACTCGACTCTTCAATGCTCATTGTTGGCGAAACAGGTACAGGTAAAGAACTTTTAGCTCATGCCTGCCATGCAGCCAGCGATCGTAGTAATAAGCCTTTTATGACCTTAAGTTGTGCCGCATTGCCTGATGATGCCGCAGAAACAGAGCTGTTTGGTGCGGGTTCACAAGGTGATATCAAAGCAAAACGTGGATTATTCGAATCAGCAGATGGTGGCACTATCTTTCTTGATGAAGTCGGAGAAATGTCGCCAAAATTACAAATTAAAGTGCTACGCGTTATTCAAGATGGTATTTTTCGCCGCGTTAATGATGAAGCTGAAATAAGAGTGAATGTTAGGATCATCAGTTCAACAAACTGTGACTTACTTAATATGGTCTCAGCAGGTCAATTTAGAGAAGATCTATATTACCGACTTAATGTACTCGGTCTAAATATACCTTCTTTACGTGATAGACGTTCTGACATTATTCCCCTGGCAGAATTTTTTATTGTGAAATTTGGTCAACGCATTGGTAAAACCATTGTTACTATGTCTGATGATTGTCGTGACTTTATCGAACACTATCCTTGGCCTGGAAATGTTCGTCAACTTGAAAATGTTCTGATCCGTGCTGTATCGTTAATGGAAGGGAGTATCGTGATGACCTCTCATTTGCAATTACCGGCTTATACACGTGAACATGGCTACTTAGAGCAAGAGTTTGTTGGCACATTAGACGCTGCGGTTAAAGGTTTTGAAGCGAACCTATTGAGAAAACTATACCCAGCTTATCCAAGCACACGACAACTTGCTAAAAAACTAGGATTAAGTCATACCGCAATTGCGAATAAATTACGTGAATACGATATTAACAAAAAAACTGTAAAAATATAAATAACTCATATAGATAACGAAGAGAGAGATAAAATGAAACTTTTTGGCTATTGGCGGTCATCCGCAGCTTATCGAGTAAGAATCGCTCTGCATTTAAAAAATATTGATTGTGAATATGTTCCTGTCCATTTAGTTAAAAATGGCGGGGAGCAACACAGTGAAGCATATGTTGCATTAAACCCAACACATTTAGTGCCGACGTTAATTGACGACACGCTTGATGGTGAACTAGTGTTAAATCAGAGTATAGCAATACTTGATTACCTTGAGAGTAAGCACCCGCAACCTGCGCTTTATCCTGAAAGTATAGTTGATAAAGCTCAGGTACAAGCACTTGCTTTAGATATTGCTTGTGAGATTCACCCGGTAACTAATCTGCGTGTTCAACAATATTTAGTGAAAACGCTGGGTGTTGATGATGCTAATAAATCAGCATGGGGGCCTCACTGGATGTGCCTTGGCTTTGCTGCATTTGAAGAAAAACTGCAAAAGGTATCAGGAAAGTATTGTTATGGCGACCATGTAACCGTTGCCGATTTATGTCTTGTTCCTCAGGTTTATAATGCCAATCGATTCAAGGTAGACA
The DNA here is from genome assembly GCF_014076955.1 of Colwellia sp. Bg11-12. Classification (NCBI taxonomy): domain Bacteria; kingdom Pseudomonadati; phylum Pseudomonadota; class Gammaproteobacteria; order Alteromonadales; family Colwelliaceae; genus Colwellia; species Colwellia sp. Bg11-12. The sequence goes on along the minus strand of NZ_JACGUZ010000080.1, from coordinate 86,213 downwards.
TGTCAGCATTTCCGCTTATCAATGCTATTGTTGAACGTTGTAATCAGTTACCTGCTTTTATAAAAGCAATGCCTGAAAACCAAGAAGATGCTACTTTATAATTGTTGTGTAATGGCAATATAAAGTATAAAAACTAAATCTTGAATAAAAGTTATTTAAGATCTCGTATTTCCCTTGCAACTGACATGAAAACGCGTTGCAATGGGATATTCTCATTTTTTCTTAAGATAAATTGAATTATAGGTACCTATGGAAGATCAAGCGCAAAAAGTTAAACAAACCTCTTGGGGCATTATTGCCGTAATTATTGTTATAGTGATAGCTGCTTTAGTTTGGTTATATGTTTCATCCACTCAGCAAGAAAAAATGGCCGACGTTCCTTTAACACCTGTTGTTAAGGCTGAAATTGCTGCCGAGCCAATACCTGAAACAGAGTCAGTAGAACCAGAAATAGCGCCTATGGTAGAGCCAGAACCTTTTGTTGAAACTATACCCGAAATTATATTACCCAGCTTAGATGAAAGTGACGCTTGGGTACAAGAAAAGTTACCAAACTATACATGGCGTAAAGAGCTTTTAAAACTCGTAATCAATAAAGATATGGTTCGTCGTTTTGTTGTTTTTACCGACAACTTTGCGCAAGGAAATCTAGCATACGCTCATAGTCCTCTTGTTAAGCCTAGTACTGAATTTTTAGCCAATGAAATTAATAACGGTACAACTACCGATTGGAAATGGAATGAGTCAGCAACACAGAGGTTTACTCTTTATGTCGATTTATTGAGATCATTTGACAGTGAAACACTGGTGCAGTGGTACTTTGAAATGAAGCCCTTGATAGACCAAGCTTATGCAGAGTTAGGTTATCCAGAGGACAACTTTACCGATGTATTACATGATGCGATTACTAAAGTACTCGATATGGAAATTCCAAAAGAATCATTAGATTTAGTTCGTCCAAGTGTAATGTTTCGTTATAAAAGTGAAGAAGTAGAGGCACTCGATGATGCAGACAAACTCTTGCTACGTTTAGGCAAAGAAAACTTACTCGTAATTAAGTCAGTCTTATTAGAGATTAATGAGCGGTTAGCGCGTCAAGGTTCATAGATTTAAGTGATAATTGAGTTGTTTACTTGCTTATATGTTTAAAAAACAAGCGAACAACTTTATTTGTTTAACTAGGGCTTGCATCAAGCTAAATCTTTAGCCATAATTCGCGCCGTTGTAGTGAGAACCGCAACTTTCTATGGTGACCCTTTCGGTCCCCTCGCAATGATACTCTGTGAACTCGGCCAGATCCGGAAGGAAGCAACCGCAGCAGACGACTCATGTGCCGAGGTGTGGCTGCTAGGGTTGCCACCATTCTTTATTTATCAATAACTTACACCAGATAAAGCTTAACTGCTACAATTGGTGCTACAATGCTGTCAGCAAAAATCCCTCATTTATACATCCGTAATGGTATTTATTACTATCGTAATAATTCAGTTTGGAAGTCATTAAGAACTCGTTGTAAGAAAAAAGCCTTTAGAAGAGTTAGTCACATTCTTTTTGGTACTTTGTCAGCCGTTAGTGATAAACCTAAAGTTCAAGCTGTTAATACGCCAACGATTCCCACAACTTCAAAGTTAATCACGGATTACTTAAGTGAAAACGGTCACAGGTGGTGTGCTAGAGAATATACACGAATAAACAGCTCACTTAAGTTCTTGCCTACAGGTGTTATCACTAAAGAAAAAGCTATAGCGCTCAAAAAGTCTATTTTAGTATCTAAGACAATCACCACGTTTAACCGTTACCTCAAATACTTTAATGCTTTCTATCGATGGGTTATCTCAAATAATGCCAATGTGGTAATTAATCCCTTTGATGGTTTAAAGGTGCTAGAAAAGAAAGTACCTATATCCAAGCAGAGAAAGGCTTACGGTAAAGAGCAACTTGAAGTGTTAATGAAGTTCACTAATCAATTTGATAACAATGACAAGCGTTACTGGTTGATTATGATTGGTCGTTATACAGGGGCAAGAATGAATGAGATTTGTCAGCTAAAACCAAGAGATGTCACTGAAGAAGTTATACATATTCGTGGTGATGTACTTAAAACGGATAATGCCAAAAGGTCTATTCCTACGCACCCTAAGCTCATTGAATTAGGTCTTTTAGACTGGGTAGGTAATTGCGTCAAAGAGCGTCTATTTCACGAATGGCGCCCTGTTAGAGGCTCTCATAGTCATGCTGCTAGTCGTTGGTTTAGTAGGAACAACCCTTTTAAATCAATTGTTAAGGGTGGGAGGGCTGAAGTTGATTATCACTCATTAAGGCATACGGTTGCTACTGAGTTAAAGCAAGCTGGTGTAGCAAGTCAGTATTCAGCACAAATACTAGGTCATAGTAATGGGAATATAACCTATGATAGGTATGGCAAAGATGTATCAAATAATAAATTAAAATCGATAATAAGTTTTATCGGTGATATTTAACGCAGATACATCCGAAGGGACTTCGCTTCTTAGTGCGAATATTTTGTCTGTGTTACGCAATATACCTGATTGCATGCAATAAATAATTCACTCTTATCTGAAGCACTTTGTAATCAGAGAAGAACTTTTCTGGTGCATGTATAAATATACAGTTATAATATTACTGGCTCTAGGCTTTTTCTTGTTGGTTATGTGGAAATACTCTTTATAGATACCAAGGGCGCTATTGATTATTAAATAATGTTGATTATTATCAAATGATTGAGGATACTACTGCCTTAACTATTATTAGGTGTAGCTTATGGAAATTGACTTGGACGTCGTCGTTAAGAAAAACGAATATCAAATTGATATGCAGTATGGTTTGGATACACTAAAAGGGACGTCAGACGTTACATGTATTATAGCAGAATCAATACTCAACCTTAGGGTTCCTGAAAAGAGAACGAGGCGTAGTGATGTACGCTCTAATCTGAAGGGTTCTTTTGAAGGGTCTTATGGTCAAAGATTCAGCATTAAGGTAAATGACGAAGTAAGGGTCGGAAGACTTCAAAAAATAGGTAAAGAAGCATTTATGGAGGTACTCTCCTACTTTATTAGAGAGGCATTGTATTTGGAAAATGAAATAGAGCTCTCTAAAAAAGCTGAGGCTGTGGTACTTGAAATGGAACCAATTGCAGATGAATTGATTAAAAGGGTCGCCAATCCACTTAAAGAAATACATAAAATTCCCTCAAATTATGGGAATGAGGTGGTGTTGAATTATAAGGCTACTCCAGACTCTGTTGATAAAACTCCTATTGCTAATTTCAATGGGGGCACTGCTACTAACCTTTCGGCTGTAGTTGGGGGTGAGGTGTCTGTAATGGAGATTATGGTGAGTAGATTTAACTCATTAACAGGTAACGGTCGCTTTCTTACTGTAGATGCAATTCAGACTTTTTCGTTCGGTTTTGGGGCTCAACTAGAGTCTGTGCGTAAGCAGTTAAAGCTAGCAATGTCTAGAAATCTTCATAGTAATAATGCTGCACTAGAGGAGGATAGGGGATTCATGAAGGTAAATGTAAAAAAAATGACTCTACCCAATGGTCGGATAGTGAAGTACATTGTGACTGGGTTAGCTGACTGATGAGCGGTAAGGGTATGTTAGGCTTTGCTGTGCTGGTGTTGATTCTTGCTGCTTTGTCTTACGGTGCTTATTTTGGATTGTTTCTTGACCTTCCTTTATCTGATGACCCTAACTCATGGGGGCAGCTTGGTAGTTTTATGGGAGGGGTTTTGGGGCCGTTTTTTAGTCTAATCTCTATAGCGCTTCTTATAAAGTCACTAACTCTTCAGAATAAAGCTAATGTCAATATGTTTAATGAGTTAGAGCGAAACAAGAAAGGTGATGTGGTTAGGCGCTTTGATTCCAAATTTTTTAACTTAATCGACTCTCAAAAAGTTTCTTTTGCTAATTTTTCATTGGACTTTACATTTGACGAAGGGGGGATTGAAACATTTAAGTCCTCTAAGGCTATATCGTCTTTAGAGGATGTGTTGAGTTCTCTTGATGGGCTAGATAATGCAAAGAACTACAAAGGCGAGTTAATCAAAAGGCTTGATGATGACGATGATATTTTCTCTTTGGTAAGAGTTTTTTACGTTATAGTGAAATTGATTTGTGATGCATTTCCTGATGACGATGAGGAGCACTCTAAGTTACGAAAGGAGTATATTGTCACATTGGTTAATTTTACAGATTACTCAATGGTAAGGTTGATGCTTATTACAATGAGGTATGGGAATTACGCTAGTAGTAGATATTTGAATGGCAATAAAGACTTCAAAGAAGTGATGAAGGATTTAAAGCTTCAGGATTACTACGACTCCATTTAGTTTTCGTGGCTCAAATGTCAATTTACCGGTAATTTTGAAATTATAGCATAATAGTCATATATGCTGAGGTCTTTAGTAGGTCTCTTGGTTTGGTTGTATTTTCCGTGGTATTTTTAAAATCCCCCTTCCTCAAGTAATTCTTAAAAAATACAAATAGAATCCACCTACACTTCTTGTCCGATTGTAATGCATTGATTCGCACACTGTCCGAAACTACTGTTGACAATGTTTCGTACATCAAGTATTGTACTGTTCACAACTACATAGTTTCGTACAGGTGCTTTATGATATTTGGATATGCAAGAGTTAGTACTCAAGACCAAGATTTAGAATCACAAATTGACTCTTTACATGAATATGGTTGCGAGAAGGTTTTCTCAGGTAAGCAGTCTGGGAAATCAGATGAAAACTTCGAAAAACTATCAGAGCTTGTAGATTATATAAGAAGTGGCGACAAAGTGGTTGTTACTAAGTTTGACAGGCTAGGTAGAAGCCTTAATCAAGTTTTACAGGTACTTCAACGTATTACTGATAAAGGTGCAACATTGGTCACTTTAGACGGTCAGGTTGATACCAGTGATGACTCACCCATGAATAAAGCAATGGTGCATCTATTGGGATTATTTGCTGAACTTGAGCATTCAATTATTGTTGATAGATTACAGTCTGGTAGAGAAAGGACAGGAAAGAAGGGTGGGAGAAAGAAGTCCACTACACCTCAGCAGCAGGATGAAATTATGAACAAACTTGCTGTTGGTGAAAGTGTCAGCGCACTTGCTCGAGAGTATGGTGTTAGTAGACAGTCCATAATGAGGTTAAGAGATTCCTTTCCTAAATTGAAAGGTACAACAAAAAACCTATAAGATAATTGATGAAGTTTGACAAGGCTTGTTTTTAGGATGTCATTCTTTTGTATATTGTCGTTGTTCATTTGATTGTTATCAGGTGAATATGTAATTTTCGTAAGTGTTTAAGCTCGTCTTTAACGATTCCTAAAGCTACCTCTCAGGAGTGTTCAGAATCGGTTAATTACGGGCTTTTTTGTGTCTGTAAATAAGTGTGTTTATCGCCATAAATTAAAATATTAACAATAGAATGTTGTAGTATTTTTTATTGTAAGTAAAGCGGCTAAAGGGCTGGAGCGTACGTCCTGAAAAGGATGTGTTAAATGGTTCTGTAGTAATTGAATTGATTAACTAAAGAGAGAGGGCTATTAAGCTATCTAATTAAAAAATGTAAGGAGTATATATGTTTAAATTACCAAAAGAGGTTAAAAGTTATATAGAAAAGAGTTTTTATAAAGTCACCAATAAGCAAGGATATCTTGTTTATCTTCGTGTTGAAGATGATACGACCATAAACTATGGTGTAATTCAGTCTTTGGTTAGAAGGAGGATTGATGTGATTGATAATAAAGAAGAAGTTGATACTGAAATACTGTCAACAGTACCTATGGTTAGAAGAGTTATTTATAAGCCTGTTATCAGTGCTGGTCACTTAATTGATAGAAGTGTTACAACATTAGATTATAACCTGAATACCTATAAACCATCAATTTTCCAATTAGAAAAGTCATCAGAGCTAGTTATCCCAGATATGTTTGATTTGTACTTTAAGAGATTGTTTCCAGATGATGATATTAGGATGGGGGTTTTGTGTTGGTTGGCAGGATTGGTTCACAAACCTCAAGACGTGTTTGGTTTTGCTCCTGTATTGGTTGGAGATAGTGGTACAGGGAAGTCATTTTTAATAGACTCTATAGTTAAACCTTTAATTGGTGATTCAAATTATCAACGTATATCAATGCATCAATTAAAGGGTAAGTTTGCGATAGGTGCATCTAAGAAGAGTTTAATTTTTTGTGATGAACTTCAAACAGGAGCGCAAAATAATCTGCTTAACTTGATTGGTAATAAAACGGTCGTAGTCGAAGAAAAAGGTAAGGATGCAACATCTGAAAAAATTACGGCATCATTTGTCTTTTGCTCTAATCTTCGAATACCTTTTGAACAAACTGAAAATCTTTATAGGAGGTTAAAACTACTTCCATATATAGAACATAAAAAAAGTATGTCAGAGACTAAAGATTTTATTGGAAAGCTTGCTAAGTTTATTGATTGTGATGATGGTTTAAGTAAGCTTAATAGATATTTACTAAAGCTAATAAGCGACAATAAAAGTCAAAGTCTCATAGCTAAATTACTCACTGTAAAGCGTGAACCAAACATGAAAGAAAAAACGTTGAAGGCCATATTGGATGCTGGTGATATAGTTTTCACTGAGAATATTAAAGCTGAGTTAGGATTATCTAAAGATAGTAATTCTAGTGTGATTACAGGTGTCTTTAGGGCTAACGGTTACATTTCATTGGGTTCAAGAAAGAACATATTAACAGGTAGGAAGAGCAGGTGTTGGGCGAACCATTAAGTACTTTTACAATAGTTACTAATTATATAATAAGCGGGGTTTAGCGTCCCAGCTGTATCCGTTTGCCTACAAGCCTTTAAAAACGAGCGTTGGGAAGGGGGCGTCTAATATTTTAGGTGTGTTTTGATGTCCCTTAGAGTCCCGCTTGTTAGCTTCATCTTGAACAGAAAAACTTTATGTGTGGCAAAAGGGGGTTATTAGAAAGTTTAGTGACGACGATATTTAAATTGTTTTAGCTACAACAATTGCTACAATATGATTTCTTAATTAATTTCTGTAAGTCTTGGTCATTAAGGAAGGAAGCAACCGCAGCAGACGACTCATGTGCCGAGGTGTGGCTGCTAGGGTTGCCACCCAATTCCCCTTTTATTCAACAGCTACGCATCCTTTTAGAATTTTGTTACATGGACTGCTAACATGAAAGCTACAAATATTCCCTACTTACATTGTCGAAATGGTATCTATTACTATCGTAATCAATCTGTTTGGAAGTCATTAAGAACTCGTTGTAAAAAATAAGCCTTTAGAAAGTTGAGCTTTACATTATTTGGCGCTACGCCAGCAATAATTGTCACATCATTAACACCTCAAAACATATCCACTACAGCTTTATTCGGCCGTTGCCCTCTTGAAGCAATAACCCCGAGTTCCGGTTAATAAAACAGTTTTAGGCTAGTGATTTCGTCACAGGTCTTTTTTTACTCTACAAAGATTATTAAACAACAAAAAAGCCACTTAAAATATAAGTGGCTTAGTTTATTTAACCAACACTCAGATTGGTTAGCGTTTAAAGCTTTTTAAAAAGCTTATAAAACTTGGATTATTTGTTCTTTCGTCAAACGAGACTTAGGTAGCTTAGCGTTATAATCTTCAGAATCATCGTGATAGCCAAGAACTAATGCTACCTCACATATATAACCGCCTAATTCTTTTTCAAAAACTTCACCAATAAGCTCAGCATCTACGCCTTCCATTGGGGTCGAATCAATACCTAAACGCGCTGCTGCATGCATTGTGTTACCTAAAGCAATGTAGGTTTGCGCTTTAGTCCATGTCGCATTGTTGCCTTGCTCATCTGTATTCATATCAACAAAAGCAAAAGCGCCAAATGCTTGCTCACGATTTTCTGCTTGGGTACGACCATTTTTAATATCGGCATCAATTACTCGTGCGTAATCATCGCGAGTATATTCAGGATTGTAAGCAAATAAAATAACGTGCGAAGCTGTTTTAATATGTGGCTGATTAAACTGAAATTTATTAGCAAAGGTATTATGCATACGTTCTTTAGCTTCATCAGACTCAATAACAATAAACTTCCAAGGTTGTGAGTTAATTGATGAAGGAGAAAGGCGCATAGCTTCAAAAACTACGTCTAGGTCATCTTGAGCAATACGCCTGGTTGTATAGCGCTTAGTAGTGTAACGTTTTTCTAAATCACTAATAATTGGGTGGGTCATGGGGTTCTCCGTTAGGTGGCCTATTTTGCCGATGTTTACTATGTTGAGCTGTTTTATTAAAAACAAAGCCCGTATAACTAATTAATTATTTATGCTTACTCTTCTAATTTTTTAATATTTCGATTTACCAGTATCTATTATCAAATAGTTAAAGTAAGCCTTTTAGGCCGTATCGTTAAATTAAAGCGTTGTTTTAATTTCGTTACCTGTTTATATTACCTGATGTTTTTTAATATATTGCAAGGACGTAATGTCAGTATCTACCCCCCAAGAATCAGTTAAGACCCGAAAATTTGATATGTTTCAATTACAGCCAGGGAAGCCTGTTGATATAGAAATTAATCATCCGGTAAAACTTCGTATTAAAGTCCCTTTAATTGGCTACGAAATGGGGAAATATATTATCCTTAAATATCCGGTTACTCATCGCGTTAGTTCATATCAAGATGTTTTAGTGGAAGGTAATGTTGTTATTGTTCGCTATATCTTAGAGGGAGAGCACGGCGAGTGTTTTGCTTTTCGTTCTACCATTAAACATATCACCCAATATCCAGAAAGCTTCTTAATTCTAAATTACCCTAAAAAAATAGAAAGCCGTCAACTTCGCTTACAACAACGAATTACTACCCATTTACCTGCATCTATTATGTTGGATATGGAAGGGGTAGAGAAAAAAGAAGTGCGTTTAAATGGCATCATTGCCGATATATCAGTAAAAGGGTGTGGTTTTATATTTAAAGCGGATAACTTTAAGGTTTCGGTCAATAAATGCGACATATTTGTATGCATTCAGCACCCAAGTGCAGGAGAGATTAGAATACCTGCAAGGGCCTGTAATAGCAGGAATGAAGCAGGTAAGGTCAGTGTGGGTATAAGCTTTTTTGATGATGATAAACAAGTGAGCAATTTACTTGAACAATTGTTTATCAATGAAAGTTTCTTATAGGTATTAAGCCTGGTGTGTTTTCATAAACTCTAAGGCTTTGCTGATCGCCACTTTGACGTTATTTTCCATTTCAAAACGTTCAGAGGCAGGCAAATAGAAAGACATATCAACTTCATGCCTAATATAACGAGTAGGTAATTGATTTAACACCACACAAGTTAAATCAGCAATAAAATCATCTTCATATTTTTCTTCTAATTTCAGTGCAGCAAAATGTTGTACGACTAATTTTTCATAATAATTATGAATGTCATCAGATATTCTCATTCCAACCCTCTTTTACAATTAACAAGCAGTTAAATTTATTTTTTATTGTCATTTAAGATTAATGCCAGATGAGGTAAAAAGCGAGTTATTTTAGTCATATCAACGAGGTTTTTCTGAAACTTCTATTTGACGCTCTATTTTTGAAATGGCTTGGCGACAACGACCTAATCTTTGATGAAGAGCAAGCACTTCATCTGATAATTTTTTAGCTTTGCTTGGTGTTGCGCTTTTGCGCAAGAGTTCTCTTTCTTCAAGCATAACAAGTAATCGTCGCTCAAACTCGTGGTGCTCTGATAATTGCTGGTAAAGCGCTTGACTGGATTTAAAGAGCTCTTTTGCTGCTTTCTTATACCGGCGGGCATTAATAGCTGTAAGTCTATATTGTGCTTCTTGGTGAATACCTTTGTTTGATCTTATGGCATTAATAATAGCTGAAATTTGTTGTTCAATACCTTGTAATCTATTTTGAGAAAGTTCTTTTTTTCCACTGTGAAGCAATCTTGATAATTCGATGGTCTTACCACGCACCTCATCTACATATGCTTGTATTTTATCACTATTAGTAACAAATAAGGCTTCTGAAAATATGTCTTTATCTTTCAATAAATAATGAGATTTGGTTTGCTGATTTTCAGCATCTATAATTTTAGCTTGCTCTGCTAGGCTATCTAAAACAGCAGTAATTCTGTCGAGCGATAATTGCATTTTGACAACCTATGTATATTGTTATTGAGAGAACCATGCATGATAAGTTAAATTTACTGACATAGAAATAACGACGACGATAAAAACGGGGCGAATAAAGCGATTACCAAATTTTATTGCCCAATGTGAGCCTACACCAGCGCCTAACATAATGAATATTCCCATCGAAATACCAATAACAAAGTTAACATATCCGAAGTAAGCAAAGGTTAATAAACTACAGATGTTGCTAACAAAATTGGTTGAACGCGCTAAACCACAGCTAAGCAAAATGTTTATTTTGTATAGGGCACTTGAAGATGCTGTCCAAAATGCGCCAGTGCCAGGACCTGCTAACCCATCGTAAAATCCTAGGATGAAGCCTTGAGTGCTTTGTATCTTTTTTATACGGACAGATAAGGGGGGGAGGCCTTTGATTTCGGTCACAACTGTTTTCGAAAGCAAAGTATAAATAGCCGTAATTACAATAAGTATCGGTATAGATTTCTCAAGAAAATCATTTGATAAGTATCCAACAGCCAAAGTCCCTAAAACAGCACCTATTGCGGTATATATAATAGAAAGTCGCCAAAAATGGGGATCAAATAGCTTCTTACGATAAAATGTTACTGAGGCTGTCAGTGAGCCAAAAGAGGCCGCCAGTTTATTTGTTCCTAACGCAATATGAGGAGGCAAACCCGCAGAGAGCAAAGTTGGGACAGTTAGCATACCTCCACCTCCCGCTATCGCATCGATGAGTCCGGCAATGAAACCAATGGCGCATAGTGTGAACCAAATTTCAAAATTAAAAGTTGAATCAATTAACATAATTAAATATAGGTAAATTAGTGCTATAGCTGAATAGTAGCACGGTTGTTAACAGTAAATATGTCATTTTATTCACATTTTTTGTCTAAATATTTTGAATATTTTAATAAATAAATTTGACTTAGTACGAATGAATTAGTAAAACTAATAGGAGCAATTATATATACAGAGAATTGTGTTTGTTTGTTAACCGATTTAATCAAAAAGTTGCCTTGATCTTTTAGGGTTTTTTAACCGGATGTTTATTTCGTGTAACAAAACTGGCTTATTCACGTGATTTGCCGGTAATTAGCAGCCTTTTTTATGTACCTAGTTGACAGCAACGCTGTCGTCTGGGAATATTGCATGGTTTTATTCTAGAGAAATAAAAACTTAAAATGGCAGATTATTAGATTTGCGTTAACATCTCCATGTTATCCACATTCAATAGCAATTGGTTGGGAACTATGTCCAAATTTAGCAAGAAAAGCCTTATCGCTTCAACGATAATTGGCACATTAGCATTAACAGCAAGCAACTTTGCTTCTGCAGATGCATTAAAAGAACTACAAAAAGCAGAAGCTACTACATTTCAAGCTTCTAAAAGATCACAACTAAAAATCAATAGTATTTATGAACAAACTATTGAACTTTTAGGTGAGTATCGTTTAACGGTTGATGAAGCTGAAACTTTATCTCAGTACAATGATCACATTCAGTTGATGGTTAATGACCAACTCGCGAATATTAATTCATTAGAAGTTCAAATCGCTGGTATTGAAAAAACTAAGCAAGGTATTGTTCCTCTTATGTATAAGATGATTGATACGTTAGATAAATTTGTTGAATTAGATATTCCTGTGAACATTGAATCTCGTAAAGAGCGTGTTGCAAATTTACGTGATTTATTAAGTTCATCAGATGTATCAGTTTCAGAACAGTTCCGCATGGTACTTGAAGCTTATGAAATTGAAGCAAACTACGGTACTGTTTTTGCAGCTTACCAAGGTGAACTTGATTTAGGCGACCGTGTAATCACTGCTGATTTCGTTCATATGGGACGTGTTTCTTTAGTTGCACAATCACTAGACATGAAAAACGTTTGGGTTTGGAATAATGAAACTCGCGGTTGGGAAGCATTAGGTGACGAATATTTAAAACCTATTAAAGATGCTATCGCCATGGCGCGTAATCAATTACCTAAGAACTTAACTAAATTACCAGTATTTGCAGCAGGAGCTAAATAATGAAAAAATTTATTAACTTTATAATGCTTGCTGCCTCAATGACGGTAGCAACATCAGCCCTAGCTAATGATTTAGATGATTTATTAAAGCAAGTTAAAAACGATAGAATCTCTGAAGGCAAGCTTGATAAAAAGCGTGAAGCAGAGTTCACATCGGCTCGTGCTGACAAACAAGCACTTTTGAATAAAGCTAAAAAAGAATTAGCTAATCAAAATACTCGTAACAATCGCTTAACTAATGAGTATGCAGCAAATGAGATCACTCTCGCGCAGAAGTCTGTAGAACTTGCTAATGCTACAGGTACTTTAGGCGAAATGTTCGGTGTTACTCGTGCTGCCGCTGCTGATGCCTATGGTCAAGTAGTTACTTCAATTGTAAGTGCTGAATTTCCTGGTCGTGGCAAAGTTCTTGATGTTATCGCTAACTCAAAAGAAATTCCTGAACTTGAGCAACTTGAAGAATTGTGGATTGCATTGCAAACCGAAATGACTCAATCAGGTAAAGTGTCTCAGTTTAGCTCAGATGTAACGAGCTTAGATGGTTCAAAATCTACGGAAACTATTACACGTATCGGTACTTTTAACTTAGTTTCTGCGAACGGTTTCTTAAACTACAATGATGAAGTTGGTCAAGTTCAACCTTTGGCTAAACAACCATCTGGATACATTACTGACACTGCTTCTGATTTCTTTGCTGAAACTTCAGGTCATCATCCTTTATATATAGATCCTTCACGTGGCGGTATATTAGCCCTTGAAACTCGTAAAAGAGTACTTATGGAATTCTATCATCAAGGTGGCACTGTTGGTTACGCAATTACAGTATTGTTAGTTATTGGTTTCTTAATCGCTTTAGAACGTATGATTTTCTTAAGTACGGTTAGTTCACGTATCAAGACTCAAGAAAAAGACCTTGAAAATCCAACTGACAATAACCCATTAGGTCGTTTAATTAAGGTTTATCACGAAAACAGAAATGTTGACGCTGAAACACTTGAACTTAAACTTGATGAAGCTATTTTACGCGAAACACCAAAAATTGATCGTGGTATTAACTTGATTAAGATGTTCGCTGCTATTGCTCCTTTAATGGGTCTATTAGGTACGGTTATTGGTATGATCATGACCTTCCAAACGATTACATTATTTGGTACAGGCGACCCGAAAATTATGGCGGGTGACATCTCTCTTGCACTTGTAACAACTGCATTAGGTCTAATTTGTGCATTACCTCTTATCTTAATCCACAGCGTTGTTGCGGGTAAAAGTAAGTCTGTATTGCAAAAGCTTGATGAGCAAACTGCAGGACTAATCGCCTCGATTGCTGAGAAGGAGTCTAAATAATGTTATTCCTGATAGAGCTTTGGGAATCTGTCAGGAGTTTTATTGCGACAGGTGGTAACGTTTTATATGTTGTTGCCTTCGCTCTCTTACTGATGTGGGTAATGATGATTGAACGCTACTGGTTCTTATCAAAAATTTATCCTGCAATGAAAGACGATATCGTCAATCGTTGGGATGCACGCCAAGATACTACATCTTGGTATGCCCATCGGATTAGAGATACTTGGATCTCCGAAGCGACAGAATTACTAGAGCAGCGTATGCTCACAATTAGAACCTTAGTGGCAATGTGTCCACTGATTGGCTTACTTGGTACGGTCACCGGTATGATTGGTGTCTTTGAGACTATGGCTCAACAAGGTACAGGTAATCCGCGTCTGATGGCTGCTGGTATATCAATGGCTACTATCCCGACAATGGCGGGAATGGTTGCTGCATTATCAGGAGTGTTTTTCAGTTCAAGGTTAGACGCTAAAGTTAAACTAGCAAAGGCTAAACTGGTTGACAGTTTACCTCATCACTAGAGAGATATTCGAATGGCACGTAAACGTATTCGTGAAGACGAAGAAGCAGTAATTGATATGACACCGATGCTTGACATCGTATTTATCATGCTGATCTTCTTCATTGTAACCACTTCATTTGTAAAAGAAGCTGGTATTGAAGTAAACAAACCTAAAGCGGCTAACCAAAGCAAGCAAAAATCAGCTAACATCTTTATTGCTGTTAGAGAAAATGGTGAGATTTGGTTAGATAAACGTCGCGTTGATGTCGAACGTGTTGCAGCAAACATTGAAAAATTGTTAGCAGAGCAACCAACTGATGTTGTTATCATTCAAGCAGACAAAAATGCAAAACATGGCATTGTTGTTAAAGTGATGGATGCGATTAAAGATGCAGGTATAGATAGAATCTCTATTGCTGCAGCTAAGGGGTAGTTTATGGTTCGCTTTTTAGTTTCATTACTACTAGGCGCAGCGGTAACTTTTGCACTATTTTCTTTTATGGCCTTTCTTGTTTCAAGTGGTGACATGACGAAACAAGAGTCATTGAATAATATTGTTGTAGAAGTTAATACTACGCCGCCTAAGTCAGCAGCTGAGCGTCGACAGCGTGTACCGCCGCCGCCGCCTCCGCCGCCAAAAACACCACCTAAGCCTCAGGCTCCAGAGCCTGAAGTGAATAACAATTCAGGTGGCTTAACCTTTAACATGCCGAGCGTGCAGTTATCAGGCGCAAATACGGGTATGTCTCCTCCGGGAGCTGGTTTTGGACGTGATGGTGATGCATCGCCGATTGTACGTATTGACCCTAAATATCCACAGCAAGCTGCTCGTGACGGTAAAGAAGGCTGGGTTAAGCTTTCATTTACCATTAACGAACTCGGTGGTGTTGAAGATGTTGAGGTTATGGATGCAGATCCTAGACGTATATTTGACAAAGCGGCTAAACGTGCTTTGAAAAAATGGCGTTACAAACCGAAAGTTGTTGATGGTAAAGCTATGCGTCGTCCTGGTTTAACTGTACAACTAGACTTCAGTATGAATAAGGGGTAATCAGAATGAATAAGATTTTTATATCTATATTGATCATAGGTTCAGTAACGATTGCTCATTTACCTTTGTCTTCTACAGCTTATGCTGTAGGAGCAGACCAAGCAGAAAAACCAAAGCGTAAAACTCAGCTTGTAGGTGCATCTGTTGGTAAAAAGGTAGCGAAAGCATTTGAAGCTTACGGTGTTGAAGCTGATGATGGTTCTAACGTTGATAATGCTTTAGTTCTGCTATTAGACATCAATGCAAAAAAAGATTACGACGTTGCTTTCTTGAATCGCTTTATTGGTATGATGTATGCCCAAAAAAGTGATGAAAAAAATGCAATCGATTATCTTAATAAAGCTGTTGCACCTGATATTCTTAACGAAACAGAGCAAGCTGATGCATTAAAAGTCATTGGTGATTTGCAAATGCAAGTCCAAGGTTACAAAGAAGCACTAATAGCATACGATGCTTGGATGGACTTCACTGGAAAATCTGATGCCAATGTTTGGATGAAAATAGCTCAGGCTAATTTAGAACTCAAACAGTACGCTAAAGTTGTTCCAGCTGCTGATAATGCTATCGCTGAGTTAGGTGATAAAGTTAATCAGAATCCTTATGTTCTTAAGCTAAATGCGTTCTATGAACGTAAAATGTATAAGGAATGTGTTGGGGTTTTAGAAACTGCAGTACAAGTACTTCCTGACATTAAATTGTTTTGGACTCAGTTAGCTTCATTTTATGCGATGACTGAGAATTATCCAAAAAGTTTATCAACATTGGAATTAGCTTATAAGAAAGGTTTTCTTGATAAAGAAAGCGAGATAGTTATGCTTGCGAATTTATATGCTCAAAGTGAAATCCCTCATAAAGCAGCGGTTTTACTGGAAAAATATATAGATTCAGGTGTTGTTAAACGTGATGATAAGAATGTTTTCACTTTAGCAAATACATGGCATGCGTCTCAGCATATTAGCAAAGCTGCCGGTTATTATGGCGAATTAGCTAAAATGACTAATCTATCTAAGCATTATAGCAAGCAAGGTATGTTGCTAAATCAAGATGAACAGTTCGCTAAAGCGATCGTTGCTTTAAAGAAAGCTATTGAAATAGGTGTATCAAACGAAGGTCGACTGAATCAAAGTATTGCAGAATCTTACTTTTATCTTGGAGACTATAAACAAGCCTATGTTTATGTTCAAAAAGCATTAAAAGACCCTAAGGCTCGTAGAACAGCTAAAGGTTGGGTTAGTTACATAAAAGATACAGCGGCACGTAAGAACGTTTCTATTTAGTTTCTTGTGTTTTCGTTTTAAAAACCAGCCTCGGGGCTGGTTTTTTTATATCTAGAATTTTATTTGCTGGCTTATATAAAGAGAGAAGGAGATGAATTAACCCGTTCTTTTTTGATCTAGATCAAGTTTATCTAGAAATAAATTACGTTCTCGGCTAGAATGCGCGCTCATAATTTTGTAGTTACAGGAATAATAATGTCAGATAACGAAGACTTTAAAGACAGCACATCGAAACGTCATTTATTGGTAGCTATTATTGCCTTATTCTCTGCACCTCTTTTACCCATGGTTATGGGTTGGTTCACGCTTCTTTCAAATTAGTAACTGTTCATTTAACTAAAAATTAAGAAGAATTAAAACTATGCATATATTGCTTGTTGACGATAAAAAGAAGGTCTTAGATTTTATTAGGCCATTGCTGGAACAACAAGGGAATACCATTGATACAGCTTCAAACGGTTTAGATGCGTTTGAAAAGGCGCAACAACAACCGTTTGACTTGTTTATTATTGACCATCTTATGCCTGTTATGAATGGTATCCAACTAAGCCGAAACCTTCTTAAAAATCCAAATACAGCTAATATTCCTATTATTTTTATGACGACGCAAAATACAACTGATGTCATCGCGCTAACCCGCTTCTTTTCTTTTGAAGCTATTATAGCGAAGCCAATTGACGAAAACCGTTTGCTCAGTGCTGTAAATATAATAAATAAAAACAATACAAGTCGTTATTCACTGTAAATCATCCTGCTTTTGCTTTATTCTTTAGCCTTCATAAATTTATACTTTTGATATGCTAACGATGACCGAAATACAACTTTTACTTTTACAAAATTCAATTCATGCTGTTCCTGACTATCCTAAACCAGGTATTTTATTTCGTGATATTACTGGCCTGCTCGATAACCCTGCTGCTTACCAGTTAACGATAGATTTATTTGCTGCTAAATATAAAGATCACGGTTTTACTAAAATTATTGGTACCGAAGCGCGTGGTTTCTTTTTTGGTGCTCCTTTGGCCCTAGCGCTAGGGATAAGCTTTATTCCTGTTCGTAAACCTGGCAAGCTTCCAAGAGCCAGGAATAGCCAAAGCTATCAATTAGAATATGGTACTGATACGTTAGAAATTCATCAAGATGCATTAACCAGCAATGATAAAGTTTTAATAGTAGATGATCTTCTTGCAACGGGTGGAACAATTGAAGCAACGATGAGCCTTGTAAAAGGGCTAGGGGCTGAAGTTAAATACGCTGCTTTCGTGATTTCATTACCTGATTTGGGCGGAGAAAAACGTTTAACAGATCTTGGGTTATCTATTCACTCTTTATTGCAATATAACGGCGATTAGGCAGTAATATGAGTTATCAAGTATTAGCACGTAAATGGCGCCCTAAAAAATTTACAGAATTAGTGGGTCAAGAACATGTCGTTACTGTTTTAGTCAATGCGCTAGCACAGCAGCGTTTGCATCATGCCTATTTATTTACGGGGACGCGTGGTGTTGGCAAAACGACGATAGCTCGAATTTTTGCTAAAAGTTTGAACTGCGAACAAGGTATTACTTCAACACCCTGTGGCGTTTGTGATACTTGCCAAGATATCGACCAAGGCCGTTTTATTGATTTACTCGAAATTGATGCCGCTTCTAAAACAAAAGTTGATGATACCCGTGAAATTCTTGATAACGTACAATATGCGCCAACACGAGGCCGTTATAAAGTTTATTTAATTGATGAAGTTCATATGCTTTCTCGTAGTAGTTTTAATGCGTTATTGAAAACGCTTGAAGAACCACCTGAGCATGTGAAGTTTATTTTGGCGACAACTGATCCACAAAAACTTCCTGTTACTGTGTTATCTCGTTGTTTGCAATTTCATTTAAAAGCATTAACGGTGAGTCAAATAGAGCAAAAGACTCAGCAGATACTTGATGCAGAAAATGTTTCAGTTGAAAAGGGCGCTTTAACGTTATTAGCAAAAGCCGCTCGCGGCAGTATGCGTGACTGTTTAAGCTTAACCGACCAAAGTATTGCACAAGGCCAGGGGAGTATTACCTTAGCCAATGTGCAGCAAATGCTTGGTGGTGTCGATCAAAACTGGGTCTTTAAAATACTCATTACGTTGTTAAAGCAAGACCCAAAGGCGCTAATGCACCTTTCATTAGACATTGCTTCTTATGCACCTAATTACAGTCGTTTAACCGCTGAACTTATTCAGTTGTTACATCAGGTAGCCATGACACAAGTCATCGGGCAACACTTTGATTTATCACCAGAGCATAACCTCCTGGTTGAAAAATTCAGTCAAGCCATGAGCGCTGAAGATATTCAGTTGTACTATCAAATTGTGCTCAATGGACGAAAAGATTTGCCTTATGCATCAGACGAGCAAGCGGCGTTTGATATGCTATTACTTCGGTTGTTGGCGTTTACACCAATAAAAAATAGTGAAAGCATTCCTGATAATTCTACCCGCGCTACAAATGATTTCGATGATGTCACATTTGACGAAACAAATATCAATAAAACATTGAGCAACGTTAACCTGGTAACAGAGGAGCCTTCTTTTGAGGAAGCTAACACTTTACCAGAGATTGAAGCGATAACACCGCCATTATCACCGGCTGAAATACCTCCTTTAGAAATAAATGCACTTGGGGATATAGAGCAAGAGAATAATTCTCCTCGTTATATTGATACAGAGACTTTAACACCCTTTGATAATTCATTAGAACAAGTTGATCACAACTCAACGGTTGCTCCTGAAAATATAGATATTGAACCATCAATTAGCGATACACCCTCTGTTCAATCGCCTATAGAGCGTGCTTTAGCAACAAGAAATATGCTACGTAGTCGAAAAAAAGGTTTGGAGAAAAGCGCAAAAAAGTCTGATGACGCTATAGGGCGTCAAGATACTTCCAGTAACGAGGTTATGGTATCAAAAATAGAGGAAGCACCAAGACTTGATATTCCTAGGTTTGAGTCTATTTCAGAGCAGGCTTTTGATGTAAATGTGATTGACCCAGCCAAGATTCGCTCAGCAAACCAAGTTGATAAATGGGCAAATATGATTGATGCAATGTCACTTACCGGGCGTCTGCGTCAATTAGCAATACATGCAACAGTTAATGAGCAATCTACTGACGATTTGTTGCTACTTAATTTAAATCAAGCGACAAAACATTTAAACAGTGATGTTGCTCACAAAAAGCTAGAGCAATCCATCTCTGAGTTTTTAAAGCGAAAAATTACTGTAGAATTAACGATAGTCGACGAGACTTCGCATGATCCGTATCAAATTCAATCGCATATCAATGATAAACGTTATGATTATGCGAAAGAATTATTAGAAAATGATGAAATAATTATGGGCTTGAAAAAGCATTTTCAAGCACAATTAGATGAAAACACAATTGTAGCATTATAACTGCTACTTGATATTTGCCGTGTTAAGCTCTATCTTTGCCGGTAATAGAACTTTGGAGAAAAGATTATGATGAAAGGTGGCATGGGCAACTTAATGAAACAAGCCCAACAAATGCAAGAAAAAATGGCTAAAGCCCAAGAAGAATTAGCTAAAATGGAAGTTATCGGTGAGTCAGGTGCCGGTATGGTTAAAGTAACGATGACAGGTAGTCACAGCGTTCGACGTGTTGAAATTGACGATAGTCTTATGGCTGATGATAAAGATATGCTTGAAGATCTGATTTCAGCGGCGTTTAATGATGCCGTTCGTCGTGTTGAAGAACAAAATAAAGATAAAATGGGTGCTTTAACCGGTGGTATGCAATTACCACCTGGGATGAAAATGCCGTTTTAATCAACGTTACGTTGTGAATTAATGTGCCAGTTTCTTTAACAAGAAACTGGCATTTTACTTACTGAGTTATGATAATCTCTCTAACAGTCGATTCTAAGCTTGCTAAGCCCGAGCTTTTTCCTGTAGTGATTGCTTCTTCAATATTTTTACCGTGATTGAAGTGTGCATCTAGTGCGAACATAGCACCAACACGGTTACCACTTGCGCAATGAACAAATGTTTTCTCTTGATTTGATATTGCTGAAGTAAATAGCGCGAGATTTTCTTTATTAATACCACTGGCACCGTTAATGGGCACTGCGATATAATTCATGCCTAACGCTTCTACTTTGGCTTGTTCGTCAAACCCGTTAAATTCACCTTCACCACGTAAGTTAATTACCGTTTTAATACCATTTTTCGATAATATAACTAAATCATTTTCGTTAGGTTGACCAGCAATAATAAATTGCGGGCTAAACTGTTGAACATTTTTTGCTGATATTTTTTCAATAACACTATCTGATGCTAGGGCATAGTTTGAAAAAGATAATGTTAGAATAAATAAAACCGTAAATACCTTTATTGCGTTATTCATTGTTTCTACTTCCGTTTTGTTAATTAATTTAAGCATTGTTGTTTTTAGCATACTCTTATATATATAGCTAAAAAAGCCTATGCATCGGCTTTTTTTAATATATATTAACAATATGAAATCTTATATTAAAGGCAGTAAATAACATGATTTTTGGTGCAAAAAATAAAGAAGAAATTTCCCGGCTTACTATTGAGAACCGTCAATTAAAGACACGTATCGAAACGTTAGAGGCTGATTTATCTTTAGCTGAAAAAGAGAGTGGTCAACTTGTCGAAGATATTTCAATTAATTCTACACGTTATCGTACGCAAGAAGAAATAAATAAACTATGGCTGCAATCATCGTCGCTCGTTAACCTTATTCGTGAAGATCTAGCCTTGTCATCAGCCCATTTAAATCAACATCGAGATACGTTTCAATCGTCACAAGCGCTCTTTGACCAAATTATGGAGATGCTGTCGAGCACGATTATTTCTACTTCACAAATATCTACAGATACTCAAGCGGCTTCTTCATCAGCCGATCAATTAAAAACAGTAACATCAGGTATTAATGACTTTGTAAATATTATTAAAGGCATTTCAGACCAAACAAACTTATTGGCATTAAATGCCGCCATAGAAGCCGCTAGGGCGGGAGAGCAAGGTCGAGGTTTTGCTGTTGTTGCCGATGAAGTCCGAACATTGGCACAACGCTCGGCAGAAGCTTCTAATGAAATATCCAATCTTATTGAGCAAGTAAATACACAAATGGGAGAAGTGATCAGTGGTATAAGCCATGTGGGAGATAATAGTGAAGAAATAAGTGCGAGTACCTCTTCTATAGAAACCACGGCTAAGCAAATTGTCACCTTATCTAAAAACATGTACTCGGTTATCACTAGTACTACCGCCGATTCATTTTTACAAACGGTAAAAATGGACCATGTCGTTTGGAAACTTGATGTCTATAAGGTGATGCTCGGTATGTCTGATAAAACTGCTGCTGACTTTACTGACCATACGATGTGTCGACTAGGAAAGTGGTTTTACCAAGGAGAAGGAGCAGAAAAGTACGCCAGTAAAAGTGCCTTCAAGCAGATAGAAACCCCACATATTGACGTTCATAGTTATGGTATTGAAGCGTTGAAGGCGCATGCTGAAGGTGATAATGAACGTGCCCTAAAAGCACTTACAGTGATGGAGAGTGCAAGTTTCAAAGTGGTTGATGCATTAACGTCACTCTCTAAGCAATTAGCTAAAGACATCGGTGCAGTTGATTAAGATAAATCTCTGTAAAAGGTTTTAATAATACCTAAGTCAAAAAATGCCATTCGATTATACCGAATGGCATTTATGTTCAGGATGAACGGTATAATGAGATGGTATGGATACCAAAGAGCATATATGTTCAGGATGAACATTATAATAAGATGGCGAGCATCTAATGTAGGTCTGTATTTTTTTAACTTTTTTTGCCACTGTTAATTGTCGTTTGGCATTTAAATTTTGTACATCGGTACATGGATACTCTCAAGTTTAAACCCTTTTAAAGTCGCTTGACCTTGATAACTTGATTCCCTATCTCCGCTAAACTCAAAGTCAAAGACACTTATCCAATGAGGCCCTAAAGCTTTGTTAAAGGTTAATCGACTTGAGCTTCGAGAAAGTGAAATAAACTGCAAGCCATCCTTATCACAATAGGCCTTTATATGGCGTAAAGCATATTCAGATACTTTTCTGAGATAAATGAAGTACCACAAAAATAAACAAACAATCAGCAATAAATATATATTTTCCATTCGAGGTCTCTATAGTTAGCGTTGAAATAATAGACCAATAGCTTTACTTAATGCTTGGCTACGTTTTGGCGATCTCATACATTGAAATATTAATGGACGTAATGCAGGGATAGCAACAAGGTCTTTGAAAATCGCTTGAAATACTTCAAGTTCTTGCTGGTCAACTAATAACTCAAAAAAGATCATTATTTGTTGTTCATTATTGAAAAATTGCCAACATCTTCCTGCAATGACTATGGCTATTTCTTCAGACATTGACGTTTCAGGTGATGGTTGCTCTATAAGAGCATTAATAAATCGTACAACATGGGGGTGCTGAAAACTTGAGGCTAAACTGCGTAATAAAAAACTCAACTCTGTTGTTTGGTTAGTCTCTTTATCGGTTACTAGGTTTTCAAATTTTGCAATGAGTACATCAATAACTTCTACCGGTAATTTTACATTTTCTAATGCAGAACATAAGGGTTGTAAAACGGGCTTAGGTAAATGTGGTAAAGCATCCACTAATATTTTTTGCATTTTCTTATCAGATAAACGCACAGCAAAATCATTTAACCCTTGCACACCAACAGACTGCCAGTCTTGCCAATCATTATCACCTGATAAGTAGCCTAATGCGCCTGAAAAGTATTGGCTGCTCTTATTTTTTGTTTCCACAGAAATCAAACTATTTAAATAAGCTAATTTGTACTGTGGTGGTGTAAAATGATAGGGGTTACTTTTAAGTAATTCTTCTTGTTGCTCGTTTGGCGAGGTATTAAGCTCTGCGCCCAATGCTTCAATAATAATCGCAATAAAATGATCTCTTGCTACAAGGTTAAGTAAACCTCGCTCATCAAGCGGTAATTTTACAAACCATAAATATAGCGACGAGTTCGGCTTTTGCCAAAAAGATATCGCTATAAATGCATGCCCTTGAGAAGGGAATGGGTAAGGAATTTGGTTAGCTTCAATTTTAGTAAACGTTTCTTTAGATAATTTATCTATTTTCCGGCCAATATCAAAAACCCTATATTGAGATCCAGAAAGTGTTAATAATTCAGAAATAGTAGAAATAGTACTCATAGATAAATAATAAATAAAATAATAATCGAATAATGTTGGCATTATAGAGATAATAATAGATCAATACTATTTGCTTTTTGCATCATAGATAATAAACCCTGAGATAATCATGCCTTTTGATGAAAAACCCATATTAACGATATTATATCAAGATGAATATATCGTCGCGGTTGATAAACCAGCGGGCTTATTTGTCCATAGAAGTTATATGGACAAAGATGAAATATACTTTGCTTTACAGTTAGTTCGCGACCAAGTGGGAAAATATGTTTATCCCCTTCACCGATTAGACAGACCAACATCAGGGGTTTTATTATTTGGTTTAAATGAAGAGGTTGCGCGTTTAATGGGGCAAGTATTTATTGATAAAAAAATTCAAAAAACATATATCGCTTTATCACGTGGACATTTGCTTGGCGAAGGAGAGATAGATCATCCGTTAAAAGAAAAATTAGATAAATTAGGTGATAAAAATGTCAGTCCAGACAAGGCGCCACAAGAGGCTGTTACTTACTTTGAATCGTTACTAACGGCAAGCTTACCAATACAAGTGGGTAAGTTTGATAGTGTCCGATATTCTTTGATGAAATTACGACCCGTTACGGGAAGAAGGCATCAAATTCGCCGACACCTAGCGCATTTACGGCATCCTATTATTGGCGATATTAATTATGGTGATAATAAACAAAATCCATTTTTCATCAAACATTTTGGTTTCAAACGCTTAATGCTCATAGCAAAAAAAGTAGAGTTTATTCATCCTATTACAAAGTGTCAGGTGATCATCGAGGCTAGTTTTGACCAACAGTGGTTACAGGTTTTTGATGAACTCGCTTGGGATCCAAAGACAATAAATAGCTTAACTTCTTAAAAAATCAATTTATTCTGCTGCCATAATCCTGATTGAATTCACGTCTCTTTCAATTAATGCGGCATAAACATGTTGTGTTCTTTGAGTATTATCCTCGTCAGTTCTTGGGCCTTTTATACTAACGGTATTAATAAAAATATCGTTACTGTAACGTTCGCGTTGTTCGGCGAATGCCAGCATCATTTTTTGATCTTCCGTAACAGGGCGATGAAGTAATGACATCATGAGATGATGATCAGAAATCAATGGTTTTTTTACTATTTTATCTTGTGGTATCGAACTACAAGCAGTAAGTAAAAAAGCGAAGAGCAAAGCAAGTGAAGTCAAAATATTTTTCATATTCAGTCAATAATAAAGCAAACGATACCTCTAGATGGCAAATGCTATGCCAAGTGTTTTATTAAAGGTTAAATTAGCTGGCTTATATAATGAAAAGCTAATTAATTAACTGTTATATATATGAAAATTTGATAGGTTTTATTTATTAAAATGAAGGTTTTTTGTAAAGTATGCTAGGTTTTCTCGTGAAGTTATTTGTTTTTCTCATTCAAGTGTCAAAAAAATAGCGGTGAGAAAACCACCGCTATCCATAGAGAAAAGTTTAAATTTTTACTCTTCTGAAACCGAACGAAGTAAAGCATTAATGCCTACTTTTGCACGTGTTTTAGCATCTACTTTCTTAACGATGATTGCCGCATATAAACTATAAGTACCACATTTAGAAGGTAAGTTACCCGGCACAACAACCGAACCTGCAGGGACACGACCGTAATGTATTTCACCTGTTTCACGATCAAAAATTCGTGTACTTTGACCAATATAAACGCCCATGGAAATTACAGCTCCTGCTTCAACAACAACACCTTCAACAATTTCAGAGCGAGCACCTATAAAACAGTCATCTTCAATAATTGTTGGTCCCGCCTGTAAAGGCTCTAAAACACCGCCAATGCCAACGCCACCCGATAAATGTACATTCTTACCAATTTGAGCACACGAGCCTACAGTTGCCCATGCATCAACCATACAGCCTTCATCAACAAATGCGCCGATATTAACAAAGCTTGGCATTACTACAACGTTCTTACCAATGAAGCTACCTGTACGCACGGAAGCGCCGGGTACAACACGTACGCCATCAGCTTCAAAATCGGCTTGTGTGTAGCCAGTGTATTTCATTGGAACTTTATCGAAAAAAGTACTTTCAGCGCCGTCAATAACGCTGTTGTCCCAAATTCTAAAAGAAAGCAAAACGGCTTTTTTAAGCCATTGATGAACAACCCATTCACCCGCTACTTTTTCTGCAACACGAGCTGAACCATTGTTAAGTGCGGCTAAAGCATCTAAAACAGCTTGCTTAACATCACTCGATACAGTTTTTGGGGTAATATTCATTCTATCTTCGAAAGCTTGTTCTATCGTACTTTGTAAGTTTGACATGCTAATTCCTATTCTTTTTAAATTTAATTTATAAAGTTTGATCTGTTCAGTTATTTTTCACATAACATCGCGGAGAGTTGTTGTTGCTGCTCTTGTGTTAAAGCCACATTATCAGCATTTGAAACAGTAAAAACATCATCTACTTTTTCACCAAAAGTGGTGATTTTTGCAGAATGAATGTGTAATTTGTTTTGTTGAAATATTCGAGCAAACTTGGCTAATAGGCCAGGGCGGTCTAGCGCGATTATTTCTAATAAAGTGGTTTTCTCTGTAGCTGTTTCAATAAAACTCACTTTAGTGGGAATTTTAAAATTATCAATATACGTTGGAGCAGGTTTGGTTTTTATTTTTGGTGAAGCCTTCATTAATGACTTAGTCAGTTTTTTCGCTATATCTAACGCACGGCTACTGTCAGTAATCGCTTTGTTTTTTTGGTCTAATACAACAAAAGTATTTAATGTATAACCTTTTTTACTACTAATAATTTTAGCGTCATGAATGGACAAACGTTGCGCGTCGAGCAATGTCACCATTTTGGCAAAAATATTAACAGAGGCTTTAGTATAAATAAATATCTCAGTACCACCTCGATAAGGTTTTGGGCTGATCAAGACTAAAGGCTTAACAATACTGTGTTTAATGATGTGCCTGCTATGCCAAGCAATTTGCACGGGAGAGTAACGTAAGAAGTAATCCGCTTTAAGTTTGTTCCAAAAAGTTTTAATGTGAGTCACATCACATTCATATTCTTTAAGTAACTCGAGTGCTGCTTCTTGGTTCTCGCGTGTTTTTGCGCGTAAATCAACTTGCTTTTCAAGTCCTCGTCGAAAAGCTCTTTTAGTATTAAAATAAAGCTCTTCAAGTAAGTTTGCTTTCCAGCTGTTCCATAAACTTTCATTGGTGGCACGCATATCAGCAACGGTTAAGCAATAAAGGTAATCTAGATGCGCTTCATCTCTAACAATACCAGCAAATGTTCTGATCACCTCTTCATCTGATATATCGCGACGTTGTGCGGTAACAGACATAACTAAGTGATTTTTGACTAACCAAGCAATCATACGGCCGTCGTGATCGTTTATCGGATGCACTTTGCTGAATTCTAACGCATCAACCGCCCCTAACTTAGCATGATCGCCACCACGACCTTTTGCAATGTCATGAAAGATTCCGGCTATATACAATACCTCAGGTTTGCGAATGCGCTGCATTATCTTGCTACAAAGTGGGTAGTCGTTGTTATATTCTGGCTGGCTAAAACGATAAATGTTTTTAATTAATCGGTAGCTATGTTCATCTACAGAGTAAGCATGAAATAAATCAAATTGCATTTGCCCGACAATATTACGCCATTGTGGCAAATAAGCGGCGATAATTGAATGACGATGCATTAAGCTAAAAGTTAGCCCTAAGCCATTAGGGTGCCTCATTATTTCAATGAAAATTCTTCGACATTCGGCGTAATCCATTAAACCAGAAATTAACCGTCTGCGGGCATTTCTCAATAACCGCAGCGTATGAGGATGTAAATCGGTAATATTTTCGTTTTTAGCGACGAGTAAAAACATTTCCATAATTTTTACAGAGCTCATGAATACTCTGTCGTTAACCGCATTTATCTGCCCATCGATAATAGTAAAATCTTTATTGAGTGGCACAACAGGGTGGTTTTTTTTGATAATGGCGTAGTCGAAATGCTGTAGGAGCATCTTATTAAGTTCAGCAACACGACCTATGATACGGAAAAATCGTTTCATCATACGTTCAATGGCACGTTTACCTTCATCACCAAAGCCCATTAAGCTGGCAACTTCACCTTGATAGTCAAAGAGTAAACGGTTTTCATTACGACCAGCAATAATGTGTAAAGCAGCACGCATACGCCATAAATAGTCTTGACACTCTAACAACTCAAAAAACTCATTTTGTGTTAAATAATGATGAGCAACAAGTTCTTCAAGAGAGTCGGCAACAAAGTGACGTTTTGCCACCCAAGCAATGGTTTGTATATCTCTCAGGCCACCGGGGTTTGCTTTTAAATTTGGCTCTAATGTGTAAGATGCACCATGGTATTGTTGATGACGCTCAAACTGTTCCTCACGTTTGGCCAAGAAAAATTTCTTAGACGTCCAAAAAACATCTTTAGCTAATAATGGATATAAATTTTGGGTTAATGCTTCATTTCCACAAATTTGACGAATTTCCAACAGGTTTGTGGCAATAGTGACATCACTTTTTGCCTGCTTTATACACTCTTTAACACTTCTAACACTGTGGCCAATGTCGAGTTTTACATCCCATAATTGGGTGATAAACGTTGATATTTTTTCTGATAATTCATCACTGATTTTTTCCTGAGTCAGTAATAATATATCGACATCAGAATAAGGGTGTAACTCACCTCGCCCATAACCTCCTACAGCAAGTAAGCTAATTTGATGTTCATCTAAGTTATGCTGACACCAAAGTTTAGACAACACATGGTCTACAAACTGTGAGCGTGTTGAGACCAAAACAGACACTTCTACATAAGGAAATGTGTCTTTTTGCCATTGCTGAAAGTCACGGCTGAGTTGACAGATGTCTTGAGTAGAAATATAAGGAGAGCTAACGGCTAAGGATTTGCTATATTCTATAGGTAGAAGAGTTTGCATAGCTGATTATTTTACTTAGTAGGTTAAGGCGATAGACATCATGCTTTATTTATCGATGTAAAAGCAAATAACGACTATCGCTAACGTGGACTTTATTATAATAACAAGAAAAAAATTAGTTTTGTAAGTGTCTCGGAATAGTATCATCGCTATGAAGTGTTAATATTTCACAGCCTGTTCGAGTAACTACAATGGTATGTTCCCACTGCGCTGACTTTTTGCCATCTAAGGTGTAAACGGTCCAATTATCTTCTTTATCTAAAAGCGTATTAGCGCGACCTAGGTTTACCATAGGCTCAATGGTAAAGCACATACCTTCAACCATTTTTTCTTTATCGTTATTTTTGTAATGAACAATTTGTGGTTCTTCGTGAAATACGTTGCCAATACCATGACCACAATATTCTTTAACAATAGAGTAGCGACCTGATTTTTTAAGGAACTTTTGAATAGCCGTGCCAATTTCACCAAAAGTATTGCCAGGTTTTACTTTCTTTAATCCGACATACAAAGCTTCTCTAGTAATACGGCATAAACGATTGTCTTCTA
Organism: Colwellia sp. Bg11-12; assembly: GCF_014076955.1. NCBI lineage: Bacteria > Pseudomonadati > Pseudomonadota > Gammaproteobacteria > Alteromonadales > Colwelliaceae > Colwellia > Colwellia sp. Bg11-12. The sequence continues at coordinate 57,079 of NZ_JACGUZ010000080.1, read as the reverse complement.
GGCTTACTTCGCCGATTAAAAACATTTTGCTGGTATCGCCGTGGTAGCCATCTTTAATCACGGTAATGTCTAGATTAACAATATCACCATCTTTTAAAATAACATCGTCAGGAATACCATGACAAACGACATGATTAACTGATGTACAAATTGATTTGGGAAAACCGTGATAGTTTAGTGGCGCTGAAATCGCATTTTGCACTTTATCGGTATATTCAGCGCACAGGGTATTTAACTCATTGGTTGTCACACCGGCTTTAACATAAGGGGTGATCATCTCTAATACGTCTGCTGCAAGTTTTCCTGCAACCCGCATTTTTTCTATTTCTTGCTGAGTTTTGATTGTAATACCCATTTATTCCTCAATTGTCTTTTTAGTGTGAATGCTACAGTAGCTATTTTGCCTAAAAGTAGTGTTATTGTCTATTGGTCTAATCTTTAGCTATTTCAAGTTCAACCGCTTCTATTATCGCGCTAGGGTTTTGCAAATATAAGTTATGGTTGAGCAATGTTAAGTTCTCATTGTGAGCAATTAATAAAGCTGGAAGGGCTTTTGTACCAATGAGTTCTTGAAAGTCATAAATTTCTTGTAGCGTAAACTCAGCCTCTTTGGCTATTTTACCTTCTTTAAATACTTTTGCTGGCGGTGAAAGTTTAAATTCTTCTACTATCTGATTGAAATCACTTTCATGGGTAAAAGGAGTACCTTGTTGAAAGTGTTGCTTTTGAATCGCTTCTATTAGTTCTAAAGTCAGGTGAGGTACTTTCTGACCGACCCATCCAATTAAGTTGGCGCTTAATGTCGAATCTTTTTCAATGTTGAGTGTTTTTACATACTCATGACTAAATTCAATACCAACGTGGTCTTCAACATCATCAATCGTTTTTTTACTGACTTTTTCATCGCCTTCGTAATGTGCACAATGCCATAAATTTAAAGTAATATTTGGATAAGCATTAGCAATCTCTTTAACCAAAGAAGTTGTTACAAAGCTCCAAGGGCAGTGTGTGTCATAAATAAAAAAGAGTTCCGTAGACATAGTAATATATCGCCCTAGTGTTAAGTCAAAAATTGAATCAAAATATAATGACGCTAATTTTAGCGCGTACAGAAAAATTATCCCAGTAAAATAATGACTATATTAATTAAAAAGCATTGACCTTTAATCGTTATTTTCTAGCTTTTGGTAATCTAATATGTTATAAAGTGCGCCGTTAAATTTATCAATTGAATAGTATTGTCGCCGAGATTTTATCTTAGTGTTATTAAGCTTTCTGGCTAAGCCAGTGGCTAAGTTGCTGTTATTAATAATGTTTAACTTTAAAAACCTGTACTACTAAAAATAGTAGTACTTATTATAAATTCACATACATTTATTAAGAATATACCGGGGTGCTCGGTTTGACTTTGTCTTATTTAAGCAAAGAATCGAACAATAAAGAGTTAGGTATATTTGAATGTATGAACGCTTAACCCCCTAAACCAAATAAAGGAAAAATCATGCCAAACGTTTCTATGCGCGATATGCTTAAAGCAGGTGTTCATTTCGGTCACAAAACCCGTTACTGGAACCCAAAAATGAAAACTTACATTTTTGGTTCACGCGATAAAGTTCATATCATCAACCTTGAACAAACTGTTCCTATGTTCAATGAAGCCCTAGCTTTCTTATCAGGTGTTTCTGCGAAAAAAGGTAAAGTTTTATTTGTTGGTACTAAGCGCGCTGCAAGCGATGCAATTAAAGATGCTGCTATCAAATGTGATCAATTCTACGTTAATCACCGTTGGTTAGGTGGTATGTTGACTAACTGGAAAACAGTTCGTCAATCAATTAAGCGTTTAAAAGATCTTGAAGCACAAAGCTCTGACGGTACTTTTGAAGCGCTTACTAAAAAAGAAGCTTTGATGCGTACACGCGAAATGGAAAAACTTGACAAAAGTCTTGGTGGAATCAAAAACATGGGTGGTTTACCTGACGTTTTATTCATCATTGATGCTGATCACGAACACATTTCTATCAAAGAAGCTAAAAACTTAGGTATTCCAGTAATATCTGTAGTTGATACAAACTCAAACCCAGATAACATTGATTTCATTATCCCGGGTAACGACGATGCAATTCGCGCCGTGACTTTATACACTGATTCTGCTGCTAACGCAGTTTTAGCTGGTCGTGAAAAGAACATTGTTGTTCAAGCTGAAAAAGACGGTTTTGTAGAAGCTGAATAATTTCAGTTTTTCATAATTTTTTTTGCTATTGCCACAAGCGTTAACGCTTGTGGCAACATATTCATTTTTATGCCCGGCTTTAAATAGTTTAGGGGATAACAAAAATTGAGGAATTCTCTCATGGTAATTACTGCTGCAATGGTAAAAGAACTTCGTGAACGCACAGCTGCGGGCATGATGGATTGTAAAAAAGCTTTACAAGAAGCTGAAGGCGACATGGAACTTGCGATTGAAAATATGCGTAAGAACGGTCAAGCAAAAGCGGCTAAAAAAGCCGGTAATATCGCTGCTGAAGGTGCTATTTTAATTAAAAGCGCTGATGGCGTTGCTGCACTTCTTGAAGTTAACTGTCAAACTGATTTTGTTGCAAAAGATGCAAACTTCTTAGGTTTTGCTAACGAAGTTGCAGACGCAGCTTTAGCTTCAAAAGCGACAATCGAAGAGCTACAAGCTCAATTCGAAGAAAAGCGTATTACTCTTGTGACTAAAATTGGTGAAAACATCAATATCCGTCGCGTATCATACGTTGAAGGCGCTGCATTAGCTTCATATAGCCATGGCGCAAGCATTGGTGTTGTTGTTGCTGGTGAAGGCGATGCTGAATCATTAAAGCACATTGCTATGCACGTAGCTGCAAGTAAGCCTGAATTTTTAACGCCTGAAGATGTTGCTGATAGTGTTGTAGAAAATGAACAGCGTATTCAACTAGATATCTTAAAAGCTGAAAACGATGCTCTTGATGATAAAAAGAAAAAACCTGTTGAATTGCTTGAAAAAATCATCATTGGTCGTATGAAGAAATTTACCGGTGAAATTTCTTTGACTGGTCAAGCGTTCATCATGGAACCTAAGAAAACTGTTGGTGTTGTTCTTAAAGAGAAAGGCATTACGGTTTCTAACTTTGTTCGTTTAGAAGTTGGTGAAGGTATTGCTAAGAAAGAAGAAGATTTTGCTGCTGAAGTTGAAGCACAAATTGCTGCATCAAAAGCTTAATTTTTAAGCATTCAATTCAGTAAAACAGTTCTTTTTTCAGTTTAGACTTTCGATAGTTAGCTAAAAGTACTAAAATAGCCGCGGTCAAATTGATCACGGCTATTTTTTTCGCCTATTTATAGACAAAATACAGGAATGTTTTTTATGAGCATCAGTCCAAAACCAATATATCGTCGAATTTTATTAAAACTTAGTGGTGAAGCCCTAATGGGTGAAGAGGGTTTCGGTATTGACCCTAAAGTTTTGGATCGTATGGCTCAAGAAATTAAAGAACTGATTGAAATGGGCATTCAAGTGGGATTAGTTATCGGCGGAGGTAACTTATTTCGTGGTGCAGGTCTGGCAGAAGCCGGAATGAACCGTGTTGTTGGCGACCAAATGGGTATGTTAGCAACCGTAATGAATGGTCTTGCAATGCGTGACGCATTACACCGTGCCTTTGTTAATGCTAAATTAATGTCTGCAATTGATTTAGCAGGTGTTTGTGACCGCTACAACTGGGCTGAAGGTATCAGCTTATTAAAATCTGGCCGTGTTGTTATTTTTAGTGCTGGCACAGGTAACCCTTTTTTCACAACCGATTCTGCAGCGTGTTTACGCGGTATTGAAATAGAGGCTGATGTCGTTTTAAAAGCCACTAAAGTTGATGGCATCTATTCAGAAGACCCAGTTAAGAATCCAGATGCTACGTTATATAGCCAGTTAAGCTATAACGAAGTATTAGAGAAAGAACTTAAAGTGATGGATCTAGCTGCATTCACGCTAGCTCGTGATCACAGCATGACTATTCGTGTTTTTAACATGAACAAGCCAGGTGCATTAAAAAACGTGGTAATGGGTGGCGATGAAGGTACAACTATCGATCACACAGAAAACTTAGTTTAATTTTTGATTTAAAGGAAATTCAACGTGATAAACGAAATAAAACAAGATGCTCAAGACCGTATGAGCAAAAGTATCGACTCATTAAAAAGCAATCTAAATAAAGTAAGAACAGGCCGTGCACATCGTTCATTACTTGATAATATTGTTGTTGATTATTACGGTATGGAAACACCATTGAGCCAAGTGGGCAATATTGCAACACCGGACGCGCGTACTTTAGCGATTACCGTTTTTGATAAAGGTATGATCGGTGCTGTTGAAAAAGCAATTTTGAAATCTGATTTAGGCTTAAATCCGTCATCTCAAGGTACGCTTATTCGTATTCCATTACCGCCATTAACAGAAGAACGTCGTAAAGACCTTGTTAAAGTGGTTAAAAATGAAGCTGAAAATGGCAAGGTTGCTATTCGTAATATCCGCCGTGATGCTAACTCTGACGTTAAATCTTTGAATAAAGAAAAAGAAATCAGTGATGATGAAATGCATCAATCAGAAGACGACATTCAAAAGCTGACTGATACTTATGTCAAACAAGTTGATGATATTTTATCAATCAAAGAAAAAGAGTTAATGGAAATATAACGCCTTTAACCGATAAAATAAGCCGTAGTCTTTAAATGGTCACTACGGTTTTTTTTACATAAAATTTGAATGAAGCTTGAAGAGCATTACGGAACGTTTATGACTGAAGCAATTACAGAAACTTTAACCAAAGTGCCACAGCATGTTGCCATTATTATGGATGGTAATGGTCGTTGGGCACAGCAGCGTGGAAAAACACGCGTTGCTGGTCATAAATCAGGTGTTGAATCTGTTCGGACATCAGTAAGCACCGCGATAAAACAGGGGGTGAAAGCATTAACACTCTTTGCTTTTAGTAGTGAAAACTGGCAACGCCCAGAACAAGAAGTTAGTGTGTTGATGGATCTCTTTATGTTTGTGCTAACACGAGAAGTTAAAAAGCTTCACAAAAACGGTGTGCGCTTTCAAGTGATTGGTGATGTTTCTCGTTTTTCAGACAACTTACAGAAAAAAATAAAAATTTCAGAAGATTTAACCGCAAACAATGAAGGTATGGTATTGTCTGTTGCAGCTAACTATGGGGGACGTTGGGACATCGCTAATGCCGCTAAAATTTTAGCTGGAAAAGTGGCCAACAACACTATGTCTGTTGATGAAATATCAGAAGAAACATTACACCAGCATACTTGCTTAGCAAATTTACCTGAACTTGATCTACTTATTCGCACCGGTGGTGACTTTCGAATAAGTAACTTTCTACTATGGCAAGCGGCTTACGCTGAATTTTATTTTACCGAAACGCTATGGCCTGATTTTGATGAGCAAGCTTTCATTACTGCAATGGGCTGTTTCGACCAGAGGGAAAGACGTTTTGGTCAGACGGGCGAACAAATAAAAACATAAGACTATAAAATTAAAATAATAACGACAAAATATATAGCATTTAAAAGGGTTTCCATTTGTTAAAACAACGAATTATTACGGCTGTTATCTTAGCGCCTTTAACTATTTCTGCCATTTTTTATTTACCTTTAGATAAATTTGCGGCTTTATTTATGGCCGTTATGGCTATTGGTGCATGGGAATGGGGACCTTTAATGGGCTTTGCCAATAAACGACGTCGACTCGCTTTTGTTTCTGCAACCATCATTCTTATTTCTGCGCTTTGGTACACGCTACCTTTATTAGAACTATGGTCTGCTAACGGCGAACTGCATTCAGGTGTTTCCCTCGTATTGTGGATTGCCGTGGGTTGGTGGCTTTTGTCTGCAACACTCACTTTTCTTTATCCTCGGTACAGTAAGTTCTGGTCAAGCCATCGTTCAATTCGCGGCGTATTTGGTTGGTTAACGCTTATTCCTACTTGGCTTGCTTTTATGGTGATCCGCAGTAATGAATATAGCCAAGACCCATACCATGGCGCCCAACTCATCATGTTTCTCTTTTTAATGGTTTGGAGTGCCGACATCGGCGCCTACTTCGTTGGTAAATCAATAGGAAAACGTAAACTTCTTCCTAACGTTAGCCCTGGTAAAACGCTAGAAGGTTTTGTTGGCGGTGTTGTTTGTGCATGTATATTTATTGCCATCGCGGGTTACTCCCTTGACTGGCAGTTGCACCAGTTTACTTTAGCGCTAACGGTTACCGCTATCATTACAACAGTTTCAGTATTAGGTGATCTAAATGAAAGTATGTTTAAACGCCAAGCGGGCATAAAAGATAGCGGCTCAATTTTACCGGGTCATGGCGGCATATTAGACCGAATTGACAGTTTAACGGCAACGGCGCCTATTTATGCATTATGTTATGCTTTTTTAGGCTGGCAGTAGGTTGAACGATGCGTAAACTTTGTGTTTTAGGCTCTACTGGCTCTATTGGTTTAAGTACATTAGACGTAGTACGACGTCATCCAACGCTATTTTCTATTGAGTGCTTGTCGGCTAATACCCGTGTTGATGAAATGCTGGCGCAGTGTCAGGAATTTAATCCAAGCACGGTTGTTATGGTTGATGATAATGCCGCTCAGGCATTAAAAGAAAAACTATTTCAAAGTGGCTTGCATACTATTGAAGTGCGTAGTGGCGAGCAAGGCTTAATCGACATAGCCCAAGCTGATTCTAGCGATACTGTAATGGCTGCAATTGTTGGTGCATCAGGTTTACTGCCTACCATGGCTGCTGTAAAGTCAGGTAAAAGGGTACTACTTGCAAATAAAGAAGCATTGGTTACCTCTGGTGCTTTGTTTATAGATGCTGTTGAAAAATACGGCGCTGAATTATTGCCCATTGACAGTGAGCATAATGCTATTTTTCAGTGTTTACCTGCTAATGTTCAAGCGACACCAGGCCGATGTGACCTCGAAAAAAATGGTGTCAGTAAAATATTGCTAACAGGCTCGGGCGGACCTTTCAGAACTTTTTCAGTTGAACAGTTAGAGCATGTAACACCCGCACAAGCTTGCGCCCATCCTAATTGGGATATGGGGCGAAAAATCTCTGTAGACTCTGCGACTATGATGAACAAAGGTTTAGAATTTATTGAAGCTAAATGGTTATTCAACATAGACCCTGATGATATTCAAGTTGTTTTACATCCACAAAGTACCATCCATTCTATGGTGCAATATAAAGACGGTACGGTAATCGCACAAATGGGTAATCCTGATATGCGTACCCCTATTGCTCATGCATTAGCTTTCCCTGAAAGAATTGACTCGGGTGTTGCCCCTTTAGATTTTTTCAACACTCAATCATTTGAATTTGAAGATGTCGATTATCAAAAATACCCTAATTTAAAATTAGCGATTGATGCTTGTCGAAGTGGTCAAGGTGCATGTACAGCACTAAACGCTGCAAATGAAGTAGCTGTTGATGCTTTTTTGAACGAAAAAATAAAATTTACCGATATTGCAAAAATAAATGAAACTTCTATGGATAAATTTGTCTCAGAAAGGGTAGCATCAATTGATGACGTAATGGCACTTGACGCAAGTGCGCGCGAATTTTCACGTAATTTAATTGCGAGTGGCTGTTTTGAAGCTGGTCGTGTTGTGATTAAAGAAGTTAATAAAAAAGGTAATAGTTAGTTGTTTGATTTTTTCTGGAATTTAGCGTCTTTTGTTGTTGCTTTAGGTATTTTGATTACTGTTCATGAGTACGGACATTATTGGGTTGCCCGAAGAAACGGTGTGCAAGTAGAACGCTTTTCAATCGGCTTTGGTAAAGTGCTGTGGCGCAAAGTTAACAAAGAAGGCACTGAGTTTGTTATTGCCTTAATCCCGCTAGGTGGATACGTTAAAATGCTTGATGGTCGCGTTGATGACGTACAGTCTGAAGATCTTGATAAAACTTTTAACAATAAAACAGTTTATCAACGTATAGCCATTATTGCTGCTGGACCATTTGCTAATTTCGCTTTTGCCATTTTTGCATTCTATCTGATGTTTCTTATCGGTGTTCCAAGTGTAAAACCTATTGTTGGTGAAATATCGCCACAATCTATTGCACAGAAAGCAAAAATAAACAGTGATAGTCAAATTATTGAAGTAGCCGGCCAAAAAACATTAGATTGGCAAGATGTCAATTTAGCATTAGTCTCTCAAATTGGTGAGACAAGCTTCACGATAATAACGAAAGATAAGGGAAGTGCGTCATCGACAACGCATAACTTAGATACATCTGTATGGCCTTTTTCTCCAGATAAAGAGTCTGCTATTGCTAGTCTAGGTATCGCCCCGTTTCGTGCACCAATTTATGCCGAATTAGCTTATGTTGAAGAAGGAAGTGCTGCAGATAAAGCAGGACTAAAAGTTGAAGATAAATTAATAAGTATCAATAGCGAAGAAATAAAGGGCAGTTGGGCAATGTTTTCAAATAATATTAGCCAACTGCCGGAACAAAACGTTGTTTTGATCGTCCAAAGACAAGGTGTAAATCAGGAAATCTCTGTAACACCTACTTTAATAGAACGTTCGGGTAAAAAAGTAGGTTATTTAGGTGTGGTACCTAAGTCTGATCCCTACCCAAAAGAATATTTATTTGAACTACGTTACGGTGTTGTTGATGCTTTAGGACAAAGTTTACAGCGCACTTGGAATTTAGTGGTGTTAAGTTTTGACATGATAGGCAAACTTATAACAGGTGACGTTTCTGTTAAAAACTTAAGTGGGCCTATATCTATCGCACAAGGAGCCGGAAGTAGTGCAGAATATGGTTTGGTATATTTTTTAGGTTTTCTTGCTTTAATTAGCATTAACTTAGGCATAATAAATTTATTACCTTTACCCGTTCTTGATGGAGGACATTTATTTTATTATCTTGTGGAAATAGTCACAGGAAAACCGGTACCAGAAAAAATACAAGAAATAGGTTTTAAGTTTGGTACACTAGCCCTCTTAGGCTTAATGAGTATCGCATTATTTAACGATTTTTCGCGGTTATAACAAAAGAAGTAATAAAAGTAAGCATTTATGATAATTAAAAAAATTGCCCTTGCGGTATTATTAGGTGCCTTAGGTACAACAGTTCAAGCCTCTGAAGAATTTCAAGTAGAAGATATTGAAGTAAAAGGGTTACAGCGTGTCGCTCTCGGTGCCGCTTTGACCCATATTCCTTTTAATACGGGTGATACTCTGAATGAATTTCGTATTTCTCAGTCGATAAAGTCTCTCTATAAATCAGGGCATTTCAATGATGTTGTAGTCTATCGTGAAGCGAATAGAATTATTTATCGTGTTCATGAGCGTTCAACGATCAGTGAAATTACCTTTGATGGAAACAAAGATTTAAAAGAAGAACAACTCACTGAAAGTCTTGATGGCAGTGATATTAGAGTGGGTGAAACACTCGATATGACTATTATTTCGGGCATTGAAGTTGGCTTAGAAGATTTCTATCATAGTATCGGTAAATATAATGCTAACGTAAAAGCGGAAATAACGCATTTACCGCGTAACCGTGTAAACATTAATTTTGTCTTTACAGAAGGCGAAGCTGCAGCCATAGAGCAAATTAATGTTGTAGGTAATGAGATATTTTCAGACAAAGATCTTCTTGAGCGTATAGAGCTAACGTATGACTCTCCTTGGTGGGATTTTATGGCGCAAGACCGCTATCAAAAACAAACCCTTCAAGGTGATATCGAAACCATCAAAAGTTACTATTTAGACCGGGGTTACCTGCAATATAAAGTTGACTCAACTCAAGTTTCAATGACGCCTGATAAAAAAGCCGTTTACATTGCTTTAAATGTCACTGAAGGTGAACAGTTTAAAGTCAGCGAAATAGATTTTATGGGTGATATGGCTGGCTTTGAACGTACTATTCGTGCCATTAACCCATTGAGAGCTGGTAAGCTTTATAATGGTGCAGAAGTCACTTATACCGAAGAAACGATTAGTCGTTTTTTGGGGAGATACGGTTATGCATATCCTAAAGTAAATGTTATTCCTCAAATTAATGAAGAAGATAAAACGGTTAAGCTTTCTATTTCAATTGACCCTGGTAAGCGTGTTTATGTTAATCGCATTAATTTTCAGGGTAACAATGTTACTTCAGACAAAGTGCTACGCCGTGAAATGCGTCAGATGGAAGGTGCTTGGTTATCGAATAATGCTGCAGAAAGTTCAAAGGCATGGTTACAGCGTTTACCTTATTTGGAAAATGTTGAATATGAAACTAAGCAGTTACCGGGCGAAGATGACCTCGTTGATATCGATTTTTCAGTTAAAGAACAGCCATCAGGTTCTTTTACTGCCGGTATAGGATATGGTTCAACGACTAATTTAAGTTTAAGTGCGGGTATACAACAGAACAACTTTTTAGGTACGGGTAATCGACTGGCTTTTAATGTCAATACCATGAGCTATCAACAAAGTGCGAGTATTTCTTACACTGACCCATATTTTACGGTTGATGCTGTTTCTTTAGGTGGGCAAATATACTACAGCGAATTTGATGCAGGTAATGCCAACTTAGTAGAATACAACAATAAAACGTATGGTATAGGACTTAATTTAGGCTTTCCTATTAATGAATATGTTCGCTTGAATTTTGGTGTCGGCTATAAAAATAACGGTATTACCCGTTTAGATACTTATGAGCAAATTCAAAAGTTTTATGAAATTTATTCTGATCCTAGTAACCCAGATGGTGGTTTAGAATTTGAGAGCTTTGATTTATCTGTTGGTATTTCCCGTACTACCTTAAACCGCGGTACATTTCCAACAGACGGCTCTAGTCAAAGTTTGTCTTATAAAATGACAACACCTAATTCAGACGTAAACTATTTTAAAATTAATGTAGACACAAAATGGTACTTTCCATTAACACAAGACCAACGTTGGACGGTACTAGCACGTTTCAATGCCGGTTATGGTAATGGTTATGGCACCGTTGAAGGTAATGACCAAGTATTACCATTTTGGGAAAACTTTAGAGCGGGTGGCTCTGACACCTTACGTGGTTTTGAGAACAATATTGTTGGGCCACGTGCGGTATTCCGTTACCCAACCGCTATAACGGGTGCTCCTGATCCAGTAGAAGCCGGTAGTAGCTGTTGTTTAGGACCTGATCATGACTTTATTAATGTTTCATCGCGCTCTGTCGGTGGTAACGCCATTGTTGTTGCGGGTGTTGAACTTATTGTACCAACACCATTGATAGATGAAGGTTTTTCTAATAGTGTTCGTACCAGCTTTTTCGTTGATGTGGGCAACGTATGGGATACAGAGTTTAACTTAAATGACTACAACGATTTAGCGACTCCTGAGTTTGGCAAAATTGATGATTATTCAGATGTTGGTCGTTATAGAAGTTCTGCAGGTTTATCTGTTCAGTGGTTATCGCCAATGGGCCCAATGATTTTTAGTTTTGCTAAGGCATTAAAATCAGAAAAAGATGATGATAAAGAGTTCTTTAGTTTTAATATAGGCAAAACTTTTTAACTAAAAGAGCGTTTACCATTTAAAAGAAAAATAGTCTAAAGGGGTTTAATTATATAAGTTAGCCCCCATAGCAATTAAATGATAATTATAATAATTAATGTAGCTTAAACCAAAGTTACTTAGAAATAATATTTTGGAGATAAAATTGAAAAAATTCATTAAAACAGTTACCTATTCAGCAGTAGCGTCAAGTTTATTATTAGCAAGTTCTGTTATGGCAGCAGATCAAAAAATTGCAGTGGTTAATTTTCAAGAAGTGATGAGTAAAATTCCACAAACAGCTACGGTAATGCAGAGTTTAGAAGTTGAATTTAAAGATGATAAAGCCGTTTTAGCTCAATTAGAAAAAGACATTAAGTACTATCAAGAGAAGAAGCAACGTGATGCTTCTTTAATGAGCGCTAAAGATATAGAAGAACTTGATGCTCAAATTGGTACTTTATACCAAGATTACCAAGCTAAAGGTAAAGCTTTTCAACAAGCTACTGGTTTACGTAAGAACGAAGAAACGAATAAAATTGTTGCTTTAGTTCGTCAGGCAATTGACAACATCGCAGCAAAAGAAAAGTATGACCTTGTTTTAGAACAACAAGCGGTTGTTTTTTCTAAGCCAGATGCAACGATCACTAACAAAGTGGTAGAGCAGGTTAGTAAACTTAACTAAGTCTACATTTAGGTATTAGATAATGTGCTAAATCAGACATTATCGTTATAAAACTTGCAACTATTATTTATAATATTAGTTGCAAGTTTTTTTTCTATCCTAAAAGAAATCATATTGGTTTTAGCGTCTTTTCCAGTTATGCTCCCATAGCATCCATAAAAATATTAAGTGTTTATGTCATATACTCTCAAACAACTAGCTGAAAAAATTGGTGCAGAAGTACACGGTGATGGATCTTATATTATTGATTCACTTGCAACATTATCAAGTGCCGGTGCACAGCAAATTGCATTTTTAGCAAATAAAAAATATAGCCAACAGCTTTCTGAAACAAATGCAGGAGCGGTTATTATTTCTTCCCAAAATATTAATGACTGTAACACTCATGCCTTAGTTATGGACAACCCCTACTTAGGCTATGCACTTACCGCACAATTACTCGATACAACCCCTAAACCCGCTCATAATATTCACCCCTCTGCTCAAATTTCACCTGATGTTACTTTAGGTGTAAATGTTGCTATCGGTGCTAATGCGGTAATAGAGAAAGGTGTTGTTATTAGCGATAATGTTATTATAGGTGCAGGCTGTTTTATTGGAGAAGAAACATTAATAGGGTCTCATACTAAGTTATGGGCAAATGTTAGTATTTATCATCGAGTCAAAATTGGCCAAAACTGTTTAATTCAAGCCAATACTGTTATTGGCTCTGATGGCTTCGGTTATGCGAATGACAAAGGTAAATGGTTGAAAATCCCTCAGTTGGGCGGTGTTATTATTGGTGACAACGTCGAAATTGGTGCTAGCACAACAATAGACCGTGGCGCATTAGAAGACACCGTTATTAAAAATGGTGTCATTTTAGATAACCAAATTCAAATTGCTCATAATGTCGTTATCGGGGAAAACACCGCGATGGCAGCTTGTAGTGTTATTGCAGGCAGTACAACAATTGGAAAAAATTGTGTAATAGCCGGCCTCGTTGGTATCAATGGGCATATCGACATTGGTGACGGTTGTGTTTTCACTGGCATGAGTATGGTGACAAAAAATATTAATGAACCCGGTGTTTATTCTTCTGGCATGCCGTGTCAAACGAATAAAGAGTGGAATAAAAATAATGCAAGAATTCGTAAGTTAGAAAGTATACTTAAGCGCATCAAAAGTGCAGAGCATGAAATTGAGCACTTAAACAAAATTATTGAAAAGGAATAGTCCGTTGGAATTAGCAAAAAACACCATTGAAATTGCAGAAATCAAAGTATTACTGCCACACCGTTATCCAATGTTATTGGTTGATCGCGTTTTAGATTATCAACCGATGAAAACATTGCACGCTATTAAAAATGTCAGCATTAACGAACCTGTGTTTAATGGTCATTTTCCTGATCTCCCTATTTTTCCAGGAGTGATGATCCTTGAAGCTTTAGCACAAGCAACGGGTCTCTTGGGCTTTAAAAGCACGGATGGCCGTGATGAAAATGAAATGTACTTGTTTGCCTCTATTGATAAAGCAAAGTTTAAGAAATCGGTTGTGCCTGGCGATACTATGCACTTGCATGTTGAATTCTTAAAAGAACGTCGAGGTATGTGGAAGTTTTATGGCGAAGCTAGGGTTGAAGGAAAAGTTGTGTGTTCTGCTGAACTTATGTGTGCAAGAAGAGTGGTATAAATTGTGACTTCCAACAACGAGAGTTTAATTCATCCACAGGCAATTATAGAAGAAGGTGCCTGTATCGGGAATAATGTGAGCATTGGTCCTTGGACTTATATTGCCAAGGATGTTGTTATTGGTGACAACTGTGTGATTAATTCTCATGTGGTTATCAAAGGACCAACCAAAATTGGTGAAGGTAATCATTTTTTCCAATTTGCTAGTATTGGTGAAGACTGCCAAGATTTAAAATATGCGGGTGAAAGAACCGAATTAATTATTGGTAATAACAATACCTTCCGCGAATCCTGTACGGTTCATCGTGGCACCATTCAAGATAACAGCCTAACGCAAATTGGCAGTAATAACTTATTTATGGCTTACACCCATGTTGCACATGATTGCGTCGTGGGAAATCATTGTATTTTAGCCAATAATGCTTCCATTGCTGGGCATGTACACGTTGGTGATTACGCTATTTTAGGCGGTATGACAGGTGTTCATCAGTTTTGTCATATTGGCGCGCATAGTTTTGTTGCGGCAAACGCACTTGTTTTAAAAGATATTCCGCCATACTTGATGGTTTCTGGTCAACCGGCTTCCCCCTTTGGTTTGAATTCAGAAGGGTTAAAACGTCGCGGTTTTGATAAAAATGTTATTTTAACCATCAAGCGTGCATATAAAGAAATCTATCGCAAAGGTTTAAATGTTAACGAAGCTTTAGTTAACGTTGCCGCATTAGCTGATGATATGCCAGAGTTAACTTTTTTTGCCGAGTTTATTAAAAACTCTAGTCGTGGTATTGCCCGTTAAAAATAATTGTTTAAAAAGTAGTAGAGTAAACGTTAATGACCCAAACAGTAGAAAACCAAGATAACCTTCCAACAGCATCAACAATTAATGACTCGACTGCTGAGCAATGCCCCGTCTTTGGCATTGTTGTCGGTGAACATTCTGGCGATACACTTGGTGCCGGCTTAATGACTTCATTAATGTGTGTTTATCCTAATGCTAAATTTATTGGTATTGGTGGCCCTAAAATGCAATCGTTGGGCTTTGAAAGTTTATTTGAAATGGATGAACTTTCAGTGATGGGCATTTTTGAAGTGTTAGGTCGTCTGAAACGTTTATTTCATGTCAAAGACCGTTTAGCTGAGCAGTTTATTGATCATAAGCCTGATGTTTTTATTGGCATCGACGCACCAGACTTTAATCTGCGTTTAGAAAGACAATTAAAGAAAGCCGGTATTAAAACAGTCCATTATGTTAGTCCATCGGTTTGGGCGTGGCGTGAAAAACGTATTTTTAAAATTGAAGCCGCCACCGATATGGTGTTGTCGTTATTACCGTTTGAAAAAGATTTTTACGATAAATATGAAGTACCTTGTACTTTTGTTGGTCACCCGCTTGCTGATGATATTCCGTTTACCTCAGATAAAGTTGAAGCAAGACAAGCGCTTAATTTACCTGTTAACAAAAAAATACTTGCGCTTATGCCTGGCAGTCGTGCGGGTGAATTATCTCGTTTAACCGAACCTTTTTTACTTTCTGCTGAGCAACTTTTTGAACAAGACCCTGATTTACACTTCGTTGTACCCATGATCAGTGAAAAGAGAGCCGAACAATTTACACAACTGAAACAAAATATAGCACCCCATTTACCGGTTACTATTATTACCCATAAAACTCAGCAAGTTATGGCGGCAAGTGATTGCTTATTAATGGCATCAGGTACTGTAACGCTTGAAGCAGCGCTGGTTAAACGGCCAATGGTTATTTGCTATAAATTCAATGCATTTACGTATCACATGTTTAAAGGTTTGGTAAAATTAGAGTGGTTTTCATTGCCTAATTTATTGACACAAAAGTCACTTGTACCTGAATTACTTCAAAGTAAAGTTAGCGTTGATAATATAGTACCGTTAGTTAAAGAACGTCTATACCAAGATCAAACTTCGCTTGAAGATGAATATATGAACATTCATCTTGCGTTAAAGCAAAATGCGAGTAAACAAGCGGCGAAAGCGGTTATGGATCTAATGTCAAAATGAGTAATGAAACCGCCGTTGAAACAAATATAACAAAAAATAAAAAAGTGGCAAAACCAAAAAAAGTTTTCGCCCCTTTTGAATACCCCATTGCCTATTGTATTGCGGGTGTTGATGAAGTTGGTCGTGGGCCTCTAGTTGGTGATGTAGTTACCGCTGCGGTGATACTTGATCCAGAAAACCCTATTGAAGGGTTGATGGATTCAAAGAAACTCTCTGAAAAAAAGCGCCAACTCCTTTTTGTAGAAATAAAAGAAAAAGCGATTGCTTGGGCCGTTGGCCGTGCCAGCCCCGAAGAAATAGACACCTTAAATATTCTCCATGCCACCATGTTAGCGATGCAACGAGCAGTACAAGATTTATCAGTAACACCCGATTATGTTTTAGTTGATGGTAATCGTTGCCCTATTTTTATGCAGGCGGATGGTAATATCGCTAGTCAATCAGTCGTTAAAGGCGATGATCGGGTTAGTGAAATAAGTGCGGCATCAATACTTGCAAAAGTAGTTCGAGACGATGAGATGTTCGCTTTAGATGAATTACATCCAGAGTATGGCTTTGCTAAACATAAAGGCTACCCAACGAAAGCGCACTTAGAAAAAATCGTAGAGCATGGTGTACTTGACTGTTACCGTGCCAGCTTTAAACCGGTAGCACAGGTTATTGCTATGCAAGGCGTTTTACCCACTAAAACCAAGCCAGATACAGTTCAGGTGAAGTGCTAATGTCTGAACAAGCATTAGTCGAGATTAATGATTTAGCGCAAGAAATCGTTCAGCCTGCGCCTCAACCCAAGTTTATTCATTTGCGCGTGCACAGTGACTATTCAATGTGTGACGGTTTGAATAAAGTAAAACCGATTATCGCTAAAGCGGCCGATTTAGGAATGCCAGCCCTTGCACTTACTGACCAAACCAACCTTTGTGGTTTAGTTAAGTATTATCATGCTGCTCATGGCGCAGGTATTAAGCCTATTATTGGTTGTGATTTCTGGGTGAAAAGTGAAGAGTTAGAAAATGAACTTTTTCGCATTGTTGTCTTAGCGACAGATAATGTCGGTTATAAAAATTTAACCGAGCTTATTTCTCAAGCCTATCTTCGCGGTCATATTCAAGGCAAAGCGGTTATCGATAAGCTTTGGTTGATTAAATATGCGCCAGGGTTAATTCTATTATCGGCTGGCCGCGAAGGTGATATTGGTAAAGCGTTAATTAAAGGGAATACAGATCTTGTTGAGCAAATGGTTGACTTTTATCAACAGTATTTTCCTAACTGCTTTTACCTTGAACTGATCAGAACCAATAGAGAAAATGAAGAAAACTATATTCATTTAGCGGTAGAGCTTGCCGAAAGGGTATCACTCCCGGTGGTTGCCACCAATGAAGTTATGTTTATTTCTCCTAAGCGATTCGATGCCCATGAAATACGTGTAGCTATACATGATGGTTTTACGCTTAATGATAAACGACGCCCTAAAAAATATTCCAAAGAACAATACCTTCGTAGTGAAGAGGAAATGTGTGAATTATTTTCTGACATTCCTGAAGCACTTGAAAATACTGTAGAAATAGCTAAACGCTGTAATGTTACTGTAAGGCTTGGTGAATATGTTTTACCTGACTTTCCTACAGAAGGTTTATCAATAGAGGATTACCTCGTTAAAGTGTCTGAAGAGGGTTTACAAGACCGCTTAGAAACCTTATTTGATAAAGATTCGCCAGACTTTGCTGAAAAACGTAAACCTTACGATGAACGCTTAGCCATAGAGCTTAAAGTTGTAAATAATATGGGTTTTCCCGGTTATTTCTTGATCGTCATGGAGTTCATTCAGTGGAGTAAAGATAACAATATTCCCGTTGGCCCAGGTCGTGGTTCTGGCGCTGGTTCACTCGTAGCCTATGCACAAAAAATTACTGACTTAGATCCCCTTGAATACGACTTACTGTTTGAACGTTTCTTGAATCCTGAACGTGTATCAATGCCCGATTTTGATATTGATTTCTGTATGGACAGACGAGATGAAGTGATCGACCACGTTGCTGAACTTTATGGCCGTGATGCGGTGTCGCAAATTATCACCTTTGGTACGATGGCAGCAAAAGCGGTTATTCGAGATGTTGGCCGTGTACTTGGCCATCCTTATGGTTTTGTTGACCGTATTTCAAAACTTATTCCGCCAACACCGGGAATGACTTTAGCGAAAGCTTTCGAGGAAGAGCCAAAATTACCTGAAGCTTATGCGCAAGACTCTGAGGTAAAAGATTTAATTGATATGTGTCGTATTTTAGAAGGTACGACACGTAATGCCGGTAAACATGCTGGTGGTGTTGTTATTTCGCCAACAACCATCACAGATTTTGCGCCACTTTATTGTGACGACGAAGGTAAAAACCCGGTTACACAGTTCGATAAAAATGATGTTGAAGATGCGGGGTTAGTCAAGTTTGACTTTCTAGGGCTTAGAACGTTAACCATTTTACAGTGGGCTATTGAAATGGCTGACGTAAAGTTGTTAAAGGAAGGCAAAGCACCTATCGATATTTCGCGCATCCCTTTAGAAGACCCCGCTAGCTTTAAGGTGTTATTGAAGTCAGAGACAACAGCTGTTTTCCAGCTTGAGTCTAGCGGTATGAAATCGCTTATTGCTAAACTAAAACCCGATTGCTTTGAAGATATTATCGCGCTTGTGGCACTTTTTAGGCCGGGCCCATTACAGTCAGGCATGGTTGATAACTTTATCGAACGTAAACACGGTCGTGAAGTTGTTAGTTACCCCGATGCTACATGGCAGCATATTGATTTAAAACCTATTCTTGAACCCACTTACGGTATTATTTTATACCAAGAGCAGGTAATGCAAATTGCACAAGTATTGGCTGGCTACTCGCTAGGTGGCGCCGATATGCTGCGTCGTGCTATGGGTAAGAAAAAGCCTGAAGAAATGGCTAAGCAGCGTGCTGGTTTTGAGCAAGGAGCTATTGACCGTGGTGTTGATGGCGAACTCGCCATGAAAATTTTCGATCTGGTTGAAAAATTCGCTGGTTATGGTTTTAATAAATCACATTCAGCGGCTTACGCACTGGTTTCTTATCAAACCTTATGGATGAAGACCCATTTTCCTGCACCCTTTATGGCTGCGGTAATGTCAGCAGATATCGATAACACTGACAAAATTGTTACCCTTGTTGATGAATGTGGCAATATGGGCATCGATTTACTCCCTCCTGATGTCAACGCTGGCCAATATAAATTTACGGTTAACGAACAAGATCAAATTGTTTATGGCATTGGCGCAGTAAAGGGCGTGGGAGAGGGTCCTATTGAAGCCATTATTGCTGCACGTGAGCTTGGAGGTGAATTTAGCGATCTCTTTGATTTTTGTGCTCGCCTTGATCTGAAAAAAATTAATAAACGTGTCTTAGAAAAATTGGTCAAAGCGGGTGCAATGGATAGCTTAGGCCCGAAAAAAATAATTAATGGCAAAGAAGTGCCCAATCGAGCCGTTTTATTTGAAACGTTACCTGAAGCGATTAAAGCGGCAGATCAATATGCTAAAGCACAAGCGGTTGGGCAAAATGATTTATTTGGCTTAATTAATGAAGAGCCAGAAGATACCCGACAAGCGTTTAAAGATGTGCCAATGTGGGCAGAGGAAGTTTGGCTTAATGGCGAAAAAGAGACGCTGGGCCTATATCTAACAGGCCACCCCATTAATCGATTCTTAAGTGAGATTAAGTACTACGCCTCAGGGCGCTTAGTAAGCTTGCAGCCGACTAGCAAAGATAAAACTACCGTTGCCGTAGGTTTGGTCTTAGGCGTAAGAGTGATGGTCAATAAACGGGGTAGACGATGGGCACTGGTTACGCTTGACGATAAAAGTGCTCGAATGGATATTAGACTCTTTCCTGATGACTATGATAAATTTGCAGAATTGCTCATTAGTGATGCTATTTTAGTGTGTAGCGGACAGGTCAGCTTTGATGAATACTCCGGAGGCATTACAATGACCGCTCGAGATATCATGACAGTTGCCGATGCTCGAGAAAATTATGTTACTTCAGTCGATATAAATGTTAATAAAACTAAAGCAGGTAAAGGTTTTATTGAGAAATTTACTGATGTATTAACACCGTACAAAGATGGTACGTGCCCAGTTCGCCTGTTTTATCAAAGAGATGAAGCAAAAGCTATGCTAGAATTAGGCGTACAATGGCGTGTAACGCCTGCAGACCCTTTATTACATGAATTGAAAACTTTATTAGGTGATGGAGATGTTACTTTAAGGTTTAAATGATTTAGGTCGCATTAAATGGTAACTTACTGTTAACCCATAAAAACAATTTATAACAATGTCGATGACGACTTTGTTAACAACTGAGCCGTTATGGATAACTACTCAGTACTCTATTTGAATAATAATGCTGTTGTTGATAAAACGGCATAGAACATAGGTAAGAATAATCATATGTCATTAAATTTTTTAGATTTCGAGCAACCTATTGCAGAGCTTGATGCAAAAATTGAAGAATTAGAATTAGTGAATAATGGTCAAGAATTAGATCTTGATCTCGAAGAGCAAATTACCCAATTACGTGGTAAGAATGCAGAGTTAACCAAAAAGATTTTCGCTAATCTTGACCCTTGGCAAACAGCCCGCGTTGCTCGTCATCCACAGCGTCCATATAC
The DNA here is from genome assembly GCF_014076955.1 of Colwellia sp. Bg11-12. NCBI lineage: Bacteria > Pseudomonadati > Pseudomonadota > Gammaproteobacteria > Alteromonadales > Colwelliaceae > Colwellia > Colwellia sp. Bg11-12. Next base: position 36,454 of record NZ_JACGUZ010000080.1, on the reverse strand, counting down.
GCTTGATTATATTCCGCGCATCTTTACTGAATTCGACGAGCTCGCAGGTGACAGACATTACGCAGACGATCGCGCGATTGTTGGTGGTACTGCACGCTTAGACGGAAAGCCTGTCATGATTATTGGTCATCAAAAAGGCCGTTCAACAGCCGAAAAAGTTAAACGCAACTTCGGTATGCCTCGCCCTGAAGGTTACCGCAAGGCTTTACGCTTAATGCAAATGGCTGAACGTTTCAATATGCCAATAATCACCTTTATTGACACCCCAGGCGCATACCCAGGTATTGGCGCAGAAGAACGTGGTCAAAGTGAAGCGATAGCGATGAACTTAAAAGTGATGTCACGATTAACCGTACCCATTGTTTGTACTGTTATTGGTGAAGGTGGTTCTGGTGGGGCATTAGCGATTGGCGTAGGTGACCGCGTTAATATGCTCAAATACTCTACGTATTCAGTAATTTCTCCTGAAGGTTGTGCTTCAATTTTGTGGAAAACGGCAGAAAAAGCACCGACTGCTGCCGCCGCAATGGGTATTACGGCTACACGTATTAAAGAGTTAGAGCTTATTGATAATATTGTTGAAGAGCCATTAGGCGGTGCACATCGTGATATGGATATTATGGCTGCTAACTTAAAGCAAGAATTAAAATCTAACCTTGCTGAGTTAGAAGGGTTATCAAAAGATGAATTAATAGAAAAGCGTTACGACAGATTAATGTCTTTCGGTTACTGTTAAGTCGTTTTAAGCCGACATCGGTAAAGTGTTATTTAACACTTTGCTGATAAAGTTGCAGCTTTATCTTTATATTTATATTTATATTTATATTTAAGTTAAAGCTTCAGCTTTGTTCATGCCAGTGTCTATTTACAAAGTAAATTATGATTGAAAATACGTTAAGAGATTTTTTTTCTCAACATCCTACATCATCACTCCTTATTGCCTACAGTGGCGGTATTGACTCACAAGTTCTTTTACACAATCTTGCTTCTTTAAAAAAACAAAATGCAATTAATACCAATATTCGTGTCTGTCATGTTGATCATGGCTTAAGTCCTAATGCTTTAAAATGGCAAGCATTTGCTAAAGAACAATGCCAAAAATTTGATCTTCCGTTAGAAATTATTTCTGTAAATGTGCAAGCCACCGCACAACAGAGTTTAGAAGCACAAGCGCGTGATGCACGTTATAAAGCACTCAAGTCAGTTGCGACATCAAATGACTTAATTGTTACGGGTCATCATAGTGACGACCAAGCGGAAACCTTCCTACTCGCGCTAAAAAGAGGCTCGGGTTTAAAAGGTTTGTCAGCGATGCAAAGTGAAATAACGTTCTCAGCTCAGTTACTTGTTAGACCCTTATTAACGATTTCTCGAACGCAGATTGAAGCTTATGCAAAAGAGCATGCGTTAAACTGGATAGAAGACGAATCTAATATTGATGAGCGCTTTGATCGAAATTTTCTTCGCCACCAAATCTTACCTAAATTAACTGAGCGCTGGCCAAGCATCAACAAAACCATTGCACGAAGTGCCGAGCATTGTCTTGAAGCGCAGCAGTTGCTTGATGAATTAGCGCAGCAAGACTTAGCTAATTGCCAGCAGTCAACTAATACGCTTTCTGTGCTTTATTTGAATAGCTTGAGTGAACCGCGGCTTAAGAATCTATTACGCTATTTTCTATCACTTGGTGATTTTTTAATGCCGAGTCGTCAGCAACTAAAGCAAATATGTCAGCAATTAAATGCAGACGCAGATAAGTCGCCGGTTGTTCAATTAGCTGAGTGTTGCATAAGGAGATTTAAAGGCGAACTTTATCTAACATCTATTTTCCAAGACCTTTCTTTATGGCAGCATGATGTCAATTTAGCGGCTTTAGCAGATAAAAAACTCGTCAATATCGTGCTACCAGATAAATTAGGTTTATTGAGCTTTTTTATGCCCACTCGTGAAAAGCCCGTAACTAAACATTGGCAAGCGTTTATTAAAAAGCCAATAAATAACGAAATAGTCACCATTCGATTTTCTCATGAAAACCCAAAATGTTTGCCACAATACCGGCAGCATTCACGGCCTGTGAAAAAGATCTTACAAGAGCTTGTTATTCCACCTTGGCAGAGAAAAAGATTACCTTTTCTATTTTATGACAATGAATTAGTTGCTGTAATAGGACAGTTTGTCTGTAAGGCTTATTTAGCAGATAACGAAAGTTCAGCTTTTGCGCTTTCATGGGAGGGTGAACTGTCTTTATAAAGTGACCGTGAAACGAATAAACTAGACAGTGTTGGTGCATAAGTGGTAAAAATCTTTCATCAACACCTTATCTTAATAATAAGAACAATAACTAATATAAGAAAAACTATGACAACAGATAATACTTCTTTAGAAAACCAGTCGCTATTTGGCAAGCTAAAATCTATTAACATCGTAAACCAAATCATTATTGCAATTGTTTTTGGCGTTCTTATCGCCCTTATTTCACCTGAAATAGCTCAGTCATTTTCTATACTAGGGAGTTTATTTGTTAGTGCATTAAAAGCGGTAGCTCCTATTTTGGTGCTCGCTTTAGTCGCCTCATCAATTGCAAATCAAAAAACTAATAGTGACGCTAACTTAAAACCTATAGTTGGTCTTTACTTACTTGGAACAATTAGTGCCGCGTTAGTTGCTGTCGCATTAAGTTTTGCTTTTCCTGTGCAATTAACGTTAGATATAGTTGGCGCAAATGCTAATCCGCCACAAGGTTTAGGTGAAATATTATCAACGCTAGCATTTAAAATTGTTGATAATCCTTTCAATGCCGTTGTTACAGGGAATTTTATTGGAATTTTAGCTTGGGGCTTAGGCTTAGGTTTCGCCTTAAAAAAAGGCAGTGAATCAACAAAGGTGATGGTTCACGATTTCGCTGAAGCTATCTCAAGCGTTGTCAAATTGGTCATCCGTTTCGCACCTTTAGGTATTATGGGGTTGGTTGCTAATACGATAGCAACGACAGGTTTTGATACCTTGGGTGAATTTAGCCATTTAGTGCTGGTACTTTTAGGTTCAATGCTTATTATTGCGTTGGTTGTTAATCCTATTATTGTTTATTTTATTATGCGTAAAAATCCTTATCCGTTAGTACTCACATGTTTAAAAGAATCAGGTATTACTGCATTCTTTACGCGTAGTTCGGCGGCAAATATTCCTGTGAATATGGAATTATGTGAAAAGCTTAACCTACATGAAGATACTTACTCAGTTTCAATTCCTTTAGGGGCAACTATTAATATGGCGGGAGCCGCCATTACTATTACCGTTTTAACACTTGCGGCGGCGAATACTTTAAACATCGAAGTTGATTTTGCGACTGCTATTTTATTGAGCGTTATTGCCTCGGTATCAGCTTGTGGTGCTTCTGGTGTGGCAGGTGGGTCTTTATTACTTATTCCATTGGCTTGTGGTTTGTTTGGTATCGATAGCGACATTGCGATGCAAGTTGTCGCAATAGGCTTTATTATTGGTGTTATTCAAGACTCTGCTGAGACGGCGTTGAATAGCTCTACAGATGTTATTTTTACCGCAGCAGCCTCGCACCATATCACTAAAAACTTAGAGCAATAGCTTTTACCCTTCTCTTAAAGACAGTGTTTTAATGCCTTAAGGTACTGTCTTTAAATGAAAGGGGAACGCCATTTACCTTCAGTGATTAATCAGCACTTTTTAAATCACTGAATTAGGAGCATAATAGCCAAAAATTATCTTTTCAAAAATTAGTGAATTAATATTATGCCTACCGAAAATGCATTAAAAGCACGCAGTAACACTCGCTGTGAATTGTGTACCTCAATCGACAAACTAGCGGTATTTCCTGTCCCCCCAACCAGTGATTTAAGTGCTCAGCAGTGTATATACCTCTGTGCTACTTGTACGGCACAAATTAATGGCGAGACAGAAATAGACGTTAGTCACTGGCGTTGTCTAAATGACAGTATGTGGAGCCAAGAACCTGCTGTGCAAGTAATGTCGTATCGTCTGCTTCATAAACTTTCTGCAGAAAGCTGGGCGCAAGATGCACTTGAAATGATTTACATGGAAGATGATGTAAAAACCTGGGCAGAGCAAGGTATCGCAGCCGCTGAGCGCGAAGGACCTACACGAGACAGTAACGGTACTGAATTACAAGATGGCGACGATGTTACCTTGATTAAAGATTTAAAAGTAAAAGGCGCTAACTTTACGGCTAAGCAGGGCACTATGGTACGTGGTATTGCACTAACAGATAACCCTGAGCACATAGAAGGTAAAGTAAACGGTACGCGTATTGTTTTAGTTTCGGCGTACTTGAAAAAAGCGTAATCAAACCATCATGCTAAAAGCGTTTAAATGCATTAGGGTGCATGAAGAATACTCAATGTCTTATCGCCCTTTAATTTAGGGCTTTAAGATATTCACCTCTCGGGTTATAACCACCGCCTAACTTTTGCCTGGTAATCAATGTACTGCTGGCCAAATATCTTCGTTAACATCTGTTCTTCTGGAATAATTTGATAAAGCGTCATGTAACTCATAAAAATAAGTATCACGGGTAAGCACATCAAATGCTGTAAGTAATAAGTGAGAGATACGAGTGCTATAAGCATGGCTAAATACATCGGGTTACGAGAAGTAGCATAAATGCCTGAACTGACGACTGTTGAACTTGTTTCTGGTTTTGTTGGGTTAACCGTTGTTTTGTGCTTTTTAAAACTGACTATTGCTGAAATACCCACCCCCACCGAAAGTACTAATAACAATAGAGCAACTATCAGGTGCGCTGGCCAATTGAATGAAAACATAGGCCACAATTTACTGAAGGTTATCATCAAGATAACAGCGATCAGTACTTGTACAACAGGTATTATCTTTAACTCCATGATTTTCCTTAATGTTAATATGCTTTATTAAGTAGTATGTTAGCAGACTGTGTTGCTTGTTGATCATCATTAATCGATAAATTTATCATTAGCCGTTATAGGTTCTTTGTAAGCGTATAGCTAACGACACCTGCTGTTTGCGTTTGATCTCCGGTATGTTATCTCCACACTTCATTTAGGAGATAAACATGAGAATTACGCGTAGCAAGAACAATGGCAAACCATTATGGATGATCAACAAACCAGCGGCTTAACCATCATTGACTATTGCCAACAACAGCAGTTATCAACATCGAGTCTTTATGCGGTTAAACATAAACCTAGTTTGACGTCTGAAAACTTTGTTCGTGCCAAAATAACCCATCAAGTGGAAATCCTTGAAGAGCAAGCGTTAATAACGCTAACCATTGGTACGGCTAACGTCAGCTTGCCAAGTACCACTTTCGCTACCTATTTAAGTCTATTATTACGAGCGTTAGTTTTATGAAGATGTTTGTTGACCCTTCAGTGGTTTTCTTACATCGAGATTTTATCGACTTTCGCAAGGCAATAAATGACCTTGCGGCACTTGTTGAAGATAAGCTAAACCGTAATGCCTATACGGGGGCTTTATTCGTTTTTTGCAATAAAGCCAAAGATAAACTGAAAATACTGTACTGGGACAAAACTGAATTGCGCTTTGGCAAAAGCGCTTAGAAAAACAAAAGTTCAATTGAGCACCGCTAGGTGCTGATCCCCATACGCTTACAGTATACTGATTAACTACTGATTAGCAGGGGGATGAATTAAGTAAAAGTAACAAGTACATCGATAGTTAATTACCTTGCATTTATCCATTTTTCAGCCTGATAAAGTAGATCACTTAATTAGTGTAATGGTCCAATAAATAGCTTATGTTTCGGTCCTAAATAGTATTTTTTATTTGAAGGTAGATTCCTAACCAAGCACCCTATACCAAGCTAATAAAGTGAAACGCTGTTTTCAATACGCTAATCACTTTTATATTATAATGCTTATATCACCACAGATTGCGGCCTTTTTATTTACTGGTTATTGGCACGAGTATTAGTAAGAGTATTCGGCATTAACACTAGCTATTAGCACTAGTTATTACTCAGGGCATTAAGGTTAATGCTTGGAATCTACTTCCCAAAACTCAAAGAAAATTGCTGCTAGTTCATGCCGGCCGCTGACTTGGGATTTTTTATAAACCGACGAAGCCTGGTTACGCACTGTTTTTTCTGATTTTTGCATTAGCGAAGCAATTTCAGCAATCGTTAAGCCTTTTAAGAGAAAAAGAGCAATATCATGTTCTGCCGCAGTGAGTTCCCAAATAGCGAATTGCGCGTTAATGGCATCAAAAAAACTGTTCTTACTTCTTTCTAATTGCTTATTGAGTATTTTTTGCTGGTGTTGGCTGGAGTCTAATTGTCCCAGTAAATAGTTAGTTTGCTTGCTGCGGGTAAAAATATCTTTCATGAGAAAGATAAAAAGTGATAACGAAATAATAACCAGAGTGAGCTCTTGTGCTAAATGAATGTAGCTAACTTCACTTTTAAAATCGACATAAATATCTACCAGTTTAAAGCCAATGATAAGTGAAAGGGCCAGTGATATTATTTTATCTTTATGCATTTTAATCCCATAAAAAAAGCGAGGATAAACCTCGCTTTATTGTTACACTCCTTTGAGTTTAATCATCGTTTCCATTCGATTCAATTTCAGCTTCTAATACGCGAATATAGGTATTTTCAACCCATACACCTTCAATATCTACCGGGGTATTAACCGATACTGCATTCATAAAGTCAACTAAATTAACGTTTTGATCATTGAGTTCTAAGCTAGCGCTATTATCTAAACGTACTTCATAGCCATTAAGCGTAAAGCTAGTTGCAGATAGTAATTGCGATACCCGACCTTCGATTTCTACGTAACCTTGGCCAGCATCATCGTCGGATGAATCGTCTTGGTCGTCTGATGGATCATCACCTTGTGAAGGTGACTTTAGTTCAAGTTTGTTAATGACTAATTGATTATTACTATCGTAGTAACCTTCTATTTCGACAGAGATACCTAGTACAAGCGCATTAATGAAATCATCCATTGCAACCACAATATCTTGATTAAGATACAGGCTGCTATTATTCAACAAAATTCTTACACCATTAACCGTGATTGATGAAGTGTCGAATGCACTGACAACCCCTTCAATTTCCCACTCATCGTTAAATTCGCTGCTGTTTTCTCGCTCAATTCGCTGTATGACTTTAATGCCATCAATCAGAGCAAACACTATTTCAACAGCATCATTAACTTGTAGATTTTGTAAATTAACATATTGATCGTCATCATCTTCAAATCGGGTATTGATACTTAGCTTATAAGCTTGGCCATACAGGGTAATTAATTGATTATCTAAATCAATTTGCTCAATATTGCCTTTAACTTTGCCATCATAACGATATTTGTCTGCTTCAAATTCAATACGTAAGACTGCTTTGCTAGTCGATAATTCGAGTTCAACAAATGCACCAGCTATTAAAGCATCTGCTGTGCCACCTTGGTATTGAACTGTATCAGCAAGCGTAAAGGTATAGCCATTGACGGTTATGGTGTTGTTCGTGGCATCGAACGCCGATACTATGCCTTCAACTTCATAACGAGAGAACTCTTCCGATGAAGAGTCGCTATTGCCGTCAAACATCTCGGTTTCAATGTGAGATGCGATAATCGTTTCGTTGGTTAGAACACCTTCAACTTTGACTAAAGCCCCATTACTGAGTTCCCCTTCAATTGAGGCGGTATTGTAGTCAATAATCAATTGATCTAAGCGAAAGGTTCTATTCGTTGTATTGAGCTGTTCAATTAATCCTCGGGTATATTCAGCCTGGTCATTACTGGTATCAGCGTCAAGTTTTATCATAGTTGCTAGATAAGAATTATCCTGTCTTAAATAGCCATTAACTTCTATTCGCTGAGACACAGACAAGTTAGCTTCAGTAATATCAATAAAGTGAGTGAGATTGTTATAGGAGATTAACGTGCCTGCGACAATGATGGTTTGGTTATCCCGATCTATTGAGCTCACCATACCTTCTACTTCAGATTCATAAGTCACTCTTAAGGCTTCGGGGCTCTCACTATTATCGTCGCTTGAAGCAATAGTTACATGCATACCTACCTTCAACAACGAGACATCAGCACCACTATTGCCATTGATATTGATGTCAGCATTGTCAGTAAGATATCGTACGCCATTAACATAAACACTGCCAAAGCCAGTAATAACACCGGTCGAGGAGACTAAACTAGGTGAACTTGCAATAGGTTCTGGTTGGCTCGGTGGAGCTGGCGTGATAGTCGTTTCAGAGCCTCCTGAGCCGCCGCAACCAAAAAGCAGTGTCGCGGTAATTATATTCAGTGAGTAAATCTTTTTTTTGTTGTAAGACATAAGTGCTGCTACCTGTTGGTTAATCTAATTGATACGAAGATATCAAATACTAAGTTTTATTCACATGGGTTGAATGACCTATGCGGCTATTTATAGGCGCTGCAGCCTGATAATTAATAACTAAAATATATTTAGTGATTATTTTTATTCAGTTTGTTTAACTGATGTAGTTCATACAGTTTTGCTTCTTTTATCAAGGCATAGTACGAAGCTATCATGGCCGTTATTAAGCCTCTATTACCAGAGAAAATATGGCCTTGAACAATATATTTTTTAATAAATGTCACTGGAAAGACAAGAAATAACTTTAATGTGGAATAGGATCTGCTTTTTAAAATTTTTTCTTGAGCCTTTAAACTTGAGTACTGATTACATTTATCGGTCATTACAGCAACGCTACCATAACCATAATGATCAAATGACTCATTAATGAAAATTTCTTTACCCTCGACGGTTGCACTTTCATGTACTAAGTCATTTTCATTGAAATGAGCTTTAGATTTTTTATAAAGACGAAGATTATTAGCTTTTTTGGTAAAGCGAGATGACACCTTGCCAATAAAAATATCATGACGTAAAAATCTAACACTATCCGCTTCGTTATTTTCAACTATTTTTTTGAAACGAGCAATAATAGCAGCGTTCAGTATTTCATCACCATCTAAGTTTAAGACCCATTCATTTGAGCATAATGACATAGCAAATTGTTTTTGACGGGCATAACCTAACCATGCTTGATGGTAAACTTTGGCACCGTGTTTTTTTGCGATGTTAACCGTGTTATCTGTACTACCTGAATCAACTAGTATGACTTCATTCATACTGGAAACACTCAATAATACTTGTTCAATGTAAGCCTCTTCATTTTTGGTAATGATAAAAACGCTAATGGGTAATGACTTCGGTGTGATTACATTCATAGAGTGATTGCAAATATATTTGATGTTATGTATTTAAATTACTGATGAAGGCCATCTACAGCTTTTAACTTTTAATGGCATTCATCAGCCTATTTAGCTAGTTCAGACAGACTTATGTTAAAACTTGCTGCTCGAATGAATTCTATTTTTTTAGCTGGCGTTCTAATTTAGCCAAATTTTATTTTTTCAAGACCGTGGTCCCTTAAATAGTTAAGCCGCTTTGTTGATTAAAGTGAACATAAACTGGCTGATAAAAGGACTATGAATAACACCATGATTTTAAAAAGTAATGCATAAGGTATATCAACTTAGTTACGCGCTATTACCAATGATTTTATCAAGTAAAACTTAAGGAAAGCTTAAGAAAAGTTTAAGAGTAGCCGCGAATTGTCCTCCTGCATTCTATTGATTATTTAACAAAATCAAAATTAACTATCAGATGAATATTTTATTGATTTATTTTCAAGTTATATTTGGTCACACTTTGTCTTTTGGCATAATAACGCAGCACAGATGTTGAGCGAATTATCGCGGTGCAATAATTTTTAAGTTAACCGGGTGTATAAAAAAGAGTCGCTAATAATTAGAGACTCTTTTTTTAATGGGTATTTATAGCACAGATTATTAACGTTAGAGCTTAATAACCGCCATTTTATCCTGAGACATATCGTGCATGGTATAAGCGATACCACCGGTATTATAACCCGATTTTTTACGTCCAGCGGAAGGCATCCAATTAACGCGAAAGGCCGTATGGTCATTTACCATTACTGCTGTAGCGTCCAATGCCTGTATTGCTTTCATTGCTATATCAAGGTTTTGGTAAACACAGAGGATTGAAAGGCATATTCCAACGAATTAGCTTGAGCAATGGCTTGGTTAATATCGTCATAGCCATAGACACAAACCACAGGGCCTAAAAATTCCATGGTAGACACTTTGTCATCAACGGGAGGCAAGTAGCACGGTTGGCGCATATGTGCTTTCACCCAGACGTTTACGTTCAGTCAGTACATTAAGGCAGAACTTTGCGCCTTCATTTTCTGATATCCACATACCGAGTAACTCTTTATGGCCTTCAACATTGACACATAAGGCGAGGTAAAGCGGGTTTGATTTTTGTTAACGAGCAGAGGCTCAAAGCTAGGGTCTCATCACGTGGCGTGTCTAATGATACTTCACAATCTTCTGTACGAATAGTTTTGGTGAATAGCCATTACGGTAGTTATCTTTGCGGGATTGCTCATGACGGGAATAACCTAGGTGCTCGTCTAATTCAGCATTGAGTGCTGCTTCAACGGTGACCTTGGTTAACATTTTACGAAAGTCGGTTAAGTCTGACTCGATTTTAATTGATTTGGCGGCTTGCTTCGCAAACACCTCAAGTGCTTTCTTATTTATAGTCTACCTGCCCTTAACCTTACATGGGTATTAATAATAGGCAGTTACACAGATTTTGTTACAGGGTCTATAGTCTTGTTGTGCATGACTATATCTCAACATGTTTGCAGTATATTGCCGAGCAACCAAATAATCTTGAACCATTCTTACCATGGAATGTTGAGCGCAGCTAGGTGCCGTTACCTATACGCTCACTGTTCTTTAGTAGACACGATTAGTTGTTTTTATGTATTGTATTGAATAGTGGGTGATTTGTGATTAAAAAAACGTAAAAATATGCAGAATGATGAAAAAGTAACAATAGGATTTCGACAAGCACAGCAAAGTGATATTCCCTATTTACTGCAATTAAGAAAAGACTCAATGGGAGAGCATCTTGTCAGTGCTGGACTAAATTTATCTGATCAACAGCACCTAGAACGGATCAGTGAGTTCTTGACTGATTCATCTATTATTTTGATGGATAAACAGCCCATAGGATTAATAAAACTGGGAGTTTTAGCTGATAAATTACATATCAGACAATTACAGATATCTCCAAAATACCAAGGAAAAGGGGTGGGCAGTAAAGTGTTAGCTTTAGTCAAAAAAAAAGCGAAGGAACTTAAGTTACCATTAACTTTAAACGTTCTGTTGGCAAATCCGGTGATCTCTTTATATTTACGCCATGGTTTTATCGTCATTGGGCAGAATGAATTAGAGTATCAAATGCGTTGTGATTGATAAGAATTAGAGAGCTTTTTATGTTCACGATGAACGGTCATGATTTATGCCTCAGAAAAATAATAAATACCTACATCCTTGTAGGCAATATCACGGCGGCATTGTCGTTTATAGGTGTCAATTCCTTTACGACAATCGTACATCCTTGTACGTCGATGACAAACAGTGACAATGTTCAGAATGAATGGCAATACTTAGTAAATTTTTCCACTTGCTCGAACGGTACTTACATCGATACGTGTTGGCGTAATACTGCCATCGACTAAACCTTGAGTCGCTACTGATAACGACTCTATAACTTCGTACATCGAATCTAAGTCTAGGCTATTGATATCATCAGATGATTGATGATAATGCTGGTCTTTATCAAGTTGTGTGCTACTAAAACTATGGGCTGGAACACCTAGTCTGGCGAGTGTCGCATTGTCTGAACGATAAAATAAACCTTGCTCAGGATATGGGTCTTTGTATACTTCAGTGTTTTTTTCCTGCAAACTGGCGTTAAGTAATTCGCCTAAGTTTGAACGTTCCATTCCTGTCATCCACATTGTACCCGCACCAAATTTTGAAGGTTTACCGATCATTTCAATGTTGATCATTGCCACGACATCATCAGGGTTCAATTGTTGTGAAAAATATTTCGAGCCAAAGCCACCAATTTCCTCAGCAGTAAAGGCGCTGAACATCAATGTTCTTTTATTAGTACCTTGGCTCGCGTAATGCTGTGCAAGGTTAATAACAGCTGAAGTACCTGATGCATCATCATCAGCACCATTAAAAACCTCTTTACCATCTGCGCTTAACCCTAAGTGGTCGTAGTGAGATGAATATAAAACGACTTCTTTTGCCTTGTCTAGATTTTTATCTTTGCCTGGGAGTATCGCAACAATATTGGTTAACGTTTTCTCAGTAATGCTCGTGGCCGCATTAACCACTAGAGAGGTTATTTCACTGTCATCAGCTAACACCATAACAATAGCACCTTGGTGCTTAAGACTAAGCTTAGTTAAGCCACGTTTAAAGTAACCTTGATAACCGGCAAAAGTTTTAGCGTGAGCTGAATGAATAATAACAAAGTGTTCGCCGCCTTCATTATTCATTTTACCTAAAGCCGCACGCATATTGTCAGTTTCGCCAATAATATGGGTATTAACATCTTCTGCACTGTTCCATGCAAGAGTCGCGATGGTGCTTGCCATACCTAATTGGGCGACCTCAATGGCATTACCGTTTAATGTTACCGTTAAACTGCTTGGCATAATGCTGGTGACTTTGAAGGTTTGCTTGAAGTCTTTATTAGTATCGAGTGGAATTAACCCTATTTCTGTAAAACGTTGGTTAATATAATCAGCGGCTTGATCAATTTCTGGTGAAAAGCTTGCTCGCCCTTTTAGGTTATCGCTGGCAAGGTAAGTGATATCTTTGACAACTTGTATTGAGTTCATTTTAGCAATTTTTACCGCAGGTGTTGGTTGTTCACCACAGGCTGCAAGCAAGGTTATTCCAGCGAGAAGTGCTAAGGTTAAACGGCTTTTTTTAAGGTTGTTTTTTATTATCATTATTAGTCCTTAGTTATTATTGTAATGTTGTCGTTTCAATTAAAAGAGTTTCATCGCCTGAGGTTAGCCATAACTGACTATCTTGAATACTGCATTGAAAATCCATTGAGCGTCCAGCAAGTTTTGCTAATGCATCACAGGTTTCTTGACTAACCATCTCGACGGAAAGTTTATTTAGTAAGCGCAATTTATTTTGTGATTGTTTCCACCATGTTTCCGCACTACTACCATAGGTGTAAAGAATAACTTTTTGGGCACGGTTACATGCTTTTTTAAGACGTTTTTCATCAAGCTGGCCAAGCTCTATCCATAATTCAATGACTTCTGAGTAGTTAATTTGCCAAATAGCGGCTTCCTCTTCGTCACTAACGCCTTTACCAAACTGCAAATTTTCACTTGCGTTTAAAATGAAGGCTAACAGACGAACCATCATGCGAATATCTGTTTCCGAAGGGTGTTGGGCGATGGTTAAATTGAGGGTGTCGTAGTAATTTCTGTCCATATCAGACAGTTGTATACTGGCTTTATTGATTGTTGCTTTTAGTGCCATGATTATCCGTAAAGTAAATGATGCTAATTTAGCTATAGTACTCGTTCTAATAGAGGGAATACAGCTTGTAAGTCTTTTATTCTACTGCCATTCTAATTCATCTATCACTTTTCTTGCTTCAGCAATCGTACAGTCAGTGCGAGCCATTAACTGGTTAACAGTAAGAGGAGACTTTAATTGGGCAATTCGCATAAGTTCATCATGACTGAGTGCTTGTCGCTGGCTCATTAAATAACTGACTAGCCACTGCCAGCTGGGTTCCTCTGAACCTTGTATAAATGCGACAACCGCTTCTAATTGCTCAAAGCTCGCTTTTAGTTGCCAATTACGAGAACGACCAATCCTATAAAGTTCACAGCCACATGCTCTTATACCTGCTTTAAGGGCATAAGCTTTTATAACTTTTCTCAGCAATGAGGGGAGGTTAATGACAGGTATATGACTGGGAGATGTTTTCATGAGTTAAATCGGATTTTAAAAGAAAAATAAAAAACCAGCAAAGTGCTGGTTTGAGTTTTTACTAAAGGTAGATTATTACCATTTTTTCTTTGGTTGAAATAACATATCTAAATCGTCTTCTTGATCTTTAGCTTTCTTGGCAGCATCTTTAGCGTTTGTGCTTTTAAGTGCATTGGTTATTTCTTCGAGTTGAATCTCAACTTCAGCTTTTTTATTCGTGGTATATTCTGACTGCAAAGGGTGAGATGACAATGTTTGCAATGTTTTTTCATAATATTGACGGGCTGAACCTAACATCTCTTTTTCATAAGCGATATTGCCACGCTTCAACAAACTTTCCACACCAATTTGAAGTTGCATAGTATCGAGCTTTTTATCTTCATGGGTGAATGTTTGTGCGTCTAATGCACCTTTGGCTTGCTCTGATTTTAATGTTAGTCGTAATTTTTTGATACACTGTAAAATAGCAACAAGCTGTTGTTCATTATCAGGAAGAAGGAATTGTTCTTCTTGTGCTGGTTGTGAAGCCGAAAGTTCTTCAGAGGCTTTTAACCTTGCTTCTATTTCATTTACCTTATTTTTTATTTGCTTTGATTCAGGCAAAATAGACTTCATCATCTTTGCTGCGGTTAGGCTGCGACGATTAAGAATATTGACAAGATTAGGGTTACTTGGCAAATTAGCTAGATTAAGAATAAGATCTTCACTTTCATCTATAATTGCTTTTTGCTTTGCTGCTTTTGTTCGTTTTTCTTTATCTTGTTTTTCTTTGTGTTGCTGAAATGCACTAACAGCTACAACAATAATGATTAATGCGATAATTAAAGCAATGATAATGCCCATAATATTAACTACTCGTCTATGAAAATGAAAATGTCTTTAACGCAGTCTACAAAAAATGTACACATTAGCATAGCCTTATATGAACCTTTTATTAGCGGGGAGTCTTCAAGCCTGTTTGTATTATTTATATTTTGAATGAAAATTGTCATTTGAAAATCTCACAGCGGCTTCATCGTGACTTTTTGGTATTATTGTTGTAATAATCCTACATTTTTAAAGTTAATCACAAAAATTAGCATATTAATTAAAATTAATATGGAATAAGTCTTCATTTAAGTATATATTTTTTGCATAAGCAATCAGTATAAAAAATTTTGAAGTATAATTATGAAACTGCAACAACTGCGCTACATTGTTGAAGTACTCAACAATAATTTAAATGTGTCTGCAACAGCAGAAAGTTTATTCACCTCTCAACCGGGCATAAGCAAGCAAGTTCGCATGCTAGAAGATGAACTCGGTATTCAAATATTTGGACGCAGTGGTAAACATTTAACTCATGTTACCGCGCCAGGTAACGAAGTGATTAATATAGCCACAGAAATTCTCTCTAAAGTTGAAGCCATAAAAGCGGTTGCCAGAGAACATACTCAGCCAGATGAAGGTAAATTACGTATAGCAACAACGCATACCCAAGCGCGCTACGCATTACCGGAAGTCATCAAAGGTTTCATGAAGAAGTACTCAAAAGTTTCTTTGCAAATGTCACAAGGCACCCCCTCACAAATAAGTGATGCTGCTGGAAAAGGCGATGCAGACTTTGCAATAGCGACAGAATCATTGCACTTATATAACGATTTAGTCATGTTACCTTGCTATCACTGGAACCGCAGTATCATCGTGCGACCTGATCACCCTTTAGCGAAGAAACAAGGCATTACCATTGAAGACTTAGCAAAGTATTCTTTAGTCACTTATGTTTTTGGTTTTACTGGCCGATCAGAACTCGATACCGCTTTTAATAGTGTCGGCATGGAACCTAAAATAGCGTTTACAGCGACTGATGCTGATGTGATTAAAACGTATGTTCGTTTAGGTGTTGGTGTCGGTGTAATTGCAACAATGGCAATAGACTCTAGAATTGATAGTGATTTAGTGGCTATCGATGCAAGTCATCTATTTAATTCAAGTACGACCAAAATAGGTTTTAGACGTGGTACTTTTTTACGGGGGTATATGTTTGATTTTATCGAACGGTTCGCACCTCACTTAAATCGTGATTTAGTAACTAAAGCTGTTTTACTGAAAAACAATAATGAAATAGATGAAATGTTTGCTGATATTAAATTGCCCATTCGTTAATAAATGCGTTGACCTAAACTTAAATAGCCCAATAAAAAAGCGACTGATATCAGTCGCTTTTTTATGTTCAGGATGAACGGTATGTCGTGGTGCCATGGATGGCAAGGAGCGACGAATGTTCAGGATGAACGGTATGTCGTGGTGCCATCGATAGTAAGGAACGACAAATGCTCTGCCATCAACCCTTTGTCTGTTGCCGCTTTTCGATTAAAAATGTCTTAACATTCAGTAATGTTCACCGCTAAGCCGCCACGTGACGTTTCTTTATATTTAGTCTTCATATCGTTGCCCGTTTCCCACATGGTTTTAATCACTTTATCCAGTGGTACTTTTTGATTCCCCGTTCCGCGTAATGCTAAGCGAGAGGCGTTAATCGCTTTAACAGAGCCCATTGCATTACGTTCAATACAAGGAACTTGTACTAAACCACCAACAGGATCACAGGTTAATCCTAAATTATGCTCCATACCTATTTCTGCTGCGTTTTCTACTTTACTTGGCGTGCCTCCCATAATTTCAGTTAATGCACCTGCAGCCATAGAGCAAGCAACACCCACTTCGCCCTGACAACCCACTTCAGCGCCAGAAATTGATGCATTTGTTTTGTACAAAATGCCAATGGCTGCTGCAGTTAGTAAGTAGCGAACACAAGTGTCTTCATCAACGGGTTTAACAAATTTATCGTAATAACACAGCACAGCAGGAATAATACCAGCGGCGCCATTAGTTGGAGCGGTAACTACACGGCTACCGGCAGCATTTTCTTCATTAACCGCTAATGCAAATAAGTTCACCCAATCCATAGCAATAAGTGGATCGTTATTATTTTCAACAGACAATGCTTTAAATAGAGCAGGGGCCCTGCGAGCAACTTTTAAACCACCAGGTAAAATACCTTCCGTTTTAATACCTCGGTCAACACAATCTTTCATTGCTTGCCAAATATCAACTAACTTAGCTCTAACCGTCGCTTCATCAGCTAAGCACTTTTCATTGTTCATCATGATGGTACTGATTCTGAGGTTTTTCTCATTCGCTTCGTTAATCAACTCGGTTGCTGATGAAAAATAATGTGGGCGTTTTATATTATTATGAAGAGATAGTGCTTTGTCTTTTTCTTTTTCAAAATCGCGTGCGTTAACAATAAAACCGCCACCAATTGAATAGTATGTTTGTTCGAGTAATAAAGTACTTTCTTTTCCAGCATCTTCTGCATAAGCGAATATAGTCATCGCATTAGAGTGAGCCGGTAATGTTTTTCGACGATGATAAATAATAGCGTCATTTTTAGGAAATGAAACAATGTGCTCGCCATTAAGTGATATTTGTTGGCTACTAACCACGGCTTCAAGAATTGAATCAATATCTTCTACGGCAATCGTGTCAGGGTTTTCGCCAGACAAGCCTAAAATAACAGCTTTACCGGTTCCATGGCCAATACCTGTTTGCCCTAATGAGCCAAAAAGCTCGCATTTTACGCGCGTTGTTTGGGTTAATTTATTCTCATTTTTGAGCTGTTCAACAAATAACTTCGCAGCCTTCATTGGACCTACGGTGTGAGAGCTTGACGGGCCAATGCCAATGGAAAACATATCAAATACACTAATCATACTTAAACCTGAATTTATTTTGTTAAAATTAACAAAAGTTGGAATTATCTTCGGTAATTGTAACTGAAAGCTATCACCATGAAAAACAATAATAGCCTAATTATAGATGATATTAGACAAACATTTAAACGTTATGATAATTGAATGGCTAAATCTTTAAGCATAACTGCGGTTGCGCCCCATATATTATGATGCTCAAAGGGCATAAAGTGAATTGAAAATGGTTTTCGATGGCGCTCTATGGTGACGGTATAATGATTACTCACGTTGAGAAAGTGCTGTAAGGGTACATGAAAGATTTCAGCAACCTCATTTTCATCTATTACATAATTTTGTTTCTTATCAATAAAAGCGATAATGGGGGTAACCACATAGCCACTAATTGTTTCATAAGGGAGCAATTGGCCGACAATATTTATGTTGTCACTATTTAGGCCAATTTCTTCTTCAGCTTCTCTAATCGCCGCACTAACAAAACCGGCATCAAAATCTTCCATTTTACCGCCGGGAAAACTAATTTGTCCTGGATGATGCTTTAAATGGCTGGCGCGTTTGGTAAGCACAACAGACAACTGCTTATTTTCTTCAATTAAGGCAATAAGGACGGCTGCAGGTTTAAGCGTCGTATGGTGCTGATATTGATGAAGTGAATCGTTGAGTATTGATAGCTGAAATTTTTGCAGAAAATCATGCTTTGTCATTATAAATCCATCCATTGCGAATAAAGCTAAAACAGCAAAAGGAGCGAAAAATTAAAGTGCTGATAACACAGGTAATATTTTATTTACTTTATCAAAGGTTTCTTGATATTCACAGTCTACCTTTGAATCTGCAACCACACCACCTCCAGCCCAGCAATAGACGACGTTTTCTTTTGTTACGGTGTTTCTTTCACACAATAAAGTACGAATGGTAATACTCGTGTCCATGTTTCCACAAGCAGAGATATAACCAACAGAGCCACAATAAATACTGCGTTGATGGGGCTCTAATTCGTCAATGATTTCCATGGCTCTTATTTTTGGGGCACCGGTAATTGAGCCACCAGGAAATGATGCTGCTAATAAGTCTGTCGCTTGATACTGCGGTGCTAATTCACCTTCAACAGTACTCACTAAATGATGAACCGCAGGAAAGCTTTCAATGTTAAACAACTTAGGAACTTTGACTGAACCGGGCATACAAACTTTACTGATGTCATTTCTGAGTAAATCTACAATCATTAAGTTTTCGGCGCGATCTTTCTCTGAATGCTGTAAATCAATCGAATTTTGCAGGTCAATGGTCGCATCATCGCTACGTGGTTTGGTGCCTTTAATGGGCTTACTTTGTACTTTATTCGCTATTTTTTGTAAGAATCGTTCAGGAGAAATACTTAAAACACTTGCATTATCAAACCGTAAAAAAGCAGAAAATGGCGCTTTATTTTTCTCACGAAGTGCACAATAAGCGTCAAATTCATTACCTTGATAAGTCGCTTTAAAACGCTGAGCTAAATTAATTTGATAACAATCACCGGACAATAAATAGTTTTGTACTTGTTGAAATTTTTTATCATAACTGGCTTTACTCATATTCGACTGCCACGTTGACGTTAATGAAAACTTTTCAGTTGCTTGTTGGCATTGAGCGGCTAAAGCGAGTTGCTCATTTATGGTAACGGTTAAGCTTTCGCGAAGTGATTGTGGACAAACAAGCCAGAACTGCTGCTCTTTGTGATCAAAAATTAAAGCTTGTAAATAGATGCCAACTGACATTTCAGCTAAATCAATATCATGGGTGGTTAGATTAGGTAGTGCTTCAAAGCGTCGACCTAAGTCATAAGAGAAATACCCAAGACTGCCACCATTAAAAGGCAGATGGCTACGAGTAACGTTAATATCACTAAAACACTGTTGCTGAATATTTTTAATAAGTGCTAAGGGGTTTTCATCACTAATTTCTTTCTTGTTATCTTTTAGCCAATGTATTTCAGTTTGTTCACCGTGTGTGGTTAGTGTGACTTCTGGTTGCCAAACCATAATGTCAAAATTACTATCAACGTGAGAAGGCGCCTTTTTATTCCCACAGGAATCAAGCCACATCGCCCAAGGCTGGTGACTAAAAACTGAGAATAGAGCGGCTACATCAATAGATTTGTCTACAGTAAAATGCTGGGCAGAAATAGTGAACATGACAGGTTTTACTCGATAATATTGTGGTAGCTCGTTAACAAGAAGGGTATGATATCTGCAAATTTATAACTTTCAACCCTTTTCATCTACCCGATATTATCTGTAATTTCAGGGAAGTAGGAAAATGCGGTTGGACTACATATGTAGATCTGCATAAAAGAGGCCCTCATGACTATCATTAAACAACAAGATTTAATTGAAAGTATTGCTGATGCATTACAGTATATTTCTTATTATCACCCGTTAGACTTCATTCAAGCTCTTGAAAAAGCTTATCATAAAGAAGAAAGCACAGCAGCGAAAGACGCTATTGCTCAGATCTTAATTAATTCTAGAATGTCAGCTCACGGGCAGCGCCCAATTTGTCAAGATACGGGCATAGTGACATGTTTTGTAAAAGTCGGAATGGATGTTCAATGGGATAAAACTGATTTAACCGTCCAGCAAATGGTTGATGAAGGTACTCGACAAGCTTATTTAAATCCAAACAACCCTTTACGCGCCTCTATTGTTAAAGACCCTGCTGGTGCACGTATTAACACCAAAGACAATACGCCATCAGTTGTGCATATTGATATGGTGCCAGGCGGTGGTGTCGATATTATGATTGCTGCAAAGGGTGGGGGCAGTGAAAATAAATCTAAAATGGTAATGTTAAACCCAAGCGATTCAATTGCTGACTGGGTTGTTAAAACACTACCAACAATGGGTGCAGGTTGGTGTCCACCGGGCATGTTAGGGATAGGTATTGGTGGTACGGCTGAAAAAGCAGGCGTGCTTGCTAAAGAAAGTTTGATGGACCCTGTTGATATTCAAGAGTTAATTGACCGTGGTGCAGAAACAGCAGAAGAAAAGCTCCGTTTAGAAATTTTTGAACGCGTAAATAAACTCGGCATTGGCGCACAAGGCCTTGGTGGTTTAACAACGGTTGTTGATATTAAAATCATGTCGGCGCCAACGCACGCCGCATCAAAACCTGTGGTCATGATCCCTAATTGTGCAGCAACTCGTCACGTACACTTTCATTTAGATGGTTCAGGACCCGCTAATTTAACGCCACCTAAGTTAGAAGACTGGCCAGAAATTACTTGGGAAGTGGGTGAAAACGTTCGCCGTGTTAACGTTGATGATTTAAAGAAATCCGATATAAGCTCATGGAAAACTGGTGAAACCGTTTTACTGAGCGGTACGATATTAACAGGACGTGATGCTGCTCATAAGCGTATTCAAGAGATGTTAGCAAAAGGCGAAAAATTACCTGTAGATTTTACGGATAAGTTTATTTACTACGTAGGCCCAGTCGATGCTATACGTGATGAAGCCGTTGGCCCAGCCGGACCAACAACAGCAACACGTATGGATAAATTCATGGAAATGATGCTTGCTGAAACAGGTTTACTTGGCTCTATTGGTAAAGCGGAACGTGGTGCGGCTACTGTTGAAACAATTAAAAAGCATAAGTCAGTGTATTTAATGGCTGTAGGCGGCGCAGCATACCTCGTATCAAAGGCAATCAAAAAAGCTAAAGTGGTTGCTTTTGAAGATATGGGTATGGAAGCTATCTATGAATTTGAAGTTGAAGATATGCCAGTAACAGTTGCTGTTGATACTCAAGGCGAATCTGTTCATGTTACTGGACCGGCTATTTGGAAAGCTAAGATTGAAGTACAAGATGCTCAGTCAAAAAGCTAATTGATGGCGATTTTGTGGTAATCAATTTATAGAAAGCGCCTCAGGGCGTTTTTTTATTACCTACAGTAATGTTCGCTTTTTAAACTACACTGATATAACACGCAAAAAATAAAGCCTAAAATATCCTTAATTATGACTAACACTAAGCTACGTACCGTTACCATTATTTATTATTGTGATAACTCACTTGAATTAATGCACTTTATTGGTCAGTTTCCACAAAATTCCAGTGGTCGTGTCATTATTTCAGAACAATTTAAGGAAGAAAAATCAATTATTGCTGTTTGTGATGGAGAAATTACTATTCTTAATAAAGTGGGGGATCGTATTCATTTAATAAATGATTATTAAATATTCACTTATTAATGCTAACGTTAGAATAAACTTAACCTGAGTATATTTCTATGCTTTAATACTGATAATATTTACAGTGTTACTGATGTGTTCCTTATGTTTTTTATGGTACTGCCTGCTTTTTTAGAAAAAATTCCTGCTGAGCTTCTTATTTTGTTGAGCGCTATTTTATCGGTATTTTGTTTTTTAATTAGTTTTATCTTATTTTTTAAAATAAAAAAAATGTCATTGCAATTGACCGCTCAAAATGAAAAGTCTCAACTCTTATTTGAAAAACTATCGGTCGATAGTGAAGTTTCAAATAACTATCAACAACAACAACAACAACAATTAAGTTTTAATCATCAACAGCTAGCAAATCAGCAAGCCGAGCTAAAAACCTATTTTGAACAACAAATATCTGATTTTAAAATTAAACTCTTGTACCAGCATGCAGAGCAGGGTGAAAAACAAACATCAAGTTTGCATGCAAGTAGTGAGAAGTTAAATAAAGCGCTACATGAACACCAAGTGGTTTTTAATCAAAACCAACTGAAATCGGTTGACCAACTTGTAGAGCATCTTAATAGAGTGACTCAAGTAAGCCGAGAAGACTTAACGAAGTCATTGCAGGCATCGAGTGAGCAAATGGCCAAACGCATTGATGAATTAACGGTGTCAACAGACAACCGCCTGAAAGAAATTAGCGGACAAGTTGAAAAACGATTGGCGGAAGGTTTTGATAAAACAACAAAAACCTTTAATGACATATTACAGCGTTTAGCATTGATTGATGATGCACAAAAGAAAATCACCGAACTTTCATCCAACGTAGTGAGCTTACAAGAAGTATTAAGTGATAAACGTTCCCGTGGTGCTTTTGGTGAAGTGCAGCTTAATAGTCTCATTCGTAATGTCATTCCAGAGCAAAATTTTTCCTTACAGCATACATTGTCAAACGGAAAAATTGCCGACTGTATTTTATTTTTACCTGAGCCAACGGGGAATGTCGTTATCGATTCTAAGTTCCCTTTAGAGAATTATAAAAAAATGTTAGATAACCAACTGGGCGATCATGACCGAAAAGCCGCTGAACGTCAGTTTAAAGTTGACATAAAAAAACACATTAATGACATTAGTGATAAATACTTAATTGAAAAAGAAACGGCTGATGGCGCAATTATGTTTATTCCTGCAGAAGCTATTTTTGCTGAAATTCATGCCCATCAAGGTGATCTTGTTGACTACGCGAATAAAAAACGTGTTTGGTTGGCGTCTCCTACGACATTAATGGCGATATTAACAACCTCAAGATCTGTGCTGAAAGACGAGGCTACTCGAAAGCAAGTTCATGTTATTCAAGCACATTTGTCACATCTATCTCAAGACTTTGGCCGTTTTAAATCTCGATTTGCGAATTTGGCAAAGCATATTGATCAAGCCGCGACTGATGTTAAACAAATTCATACTTCAGCGGATAAAATATCATCACGCTTTGACAAAATAGAACAAGTTGAGTTGAAAAAAGAAGACGATGAGGAGCCAAGTGAAATGGAAAATCATAAAGAAAACAAAGAAGCATTACCCGTTGCGTAAATTATTTAATTGCTCAAATATCATCTAGTTTAAGGAGTTAACGTTGTATCAAAGAATTAAGGCGCTAAAAACATTATTTTTTAGCGTCGTCACTTTTGCTTTCGTTTATTTTTTGGTGGTGCAAAGCCAAGTATTTTGGCTAAAGCAAATCGCTATTATCGACCCCTTACTGATTGTATTACTGGTGGTGGTTACTGTTTTTGCGAGTTATTTTAATCGAAGCCGTTTAGCTTATTTATCGTTATTGTGGTTGCTTTATTATGGCAGTATCACTTTTTCTCCCCCTTGGTCGAATTGGTTAGCAAAACAAAATGATTGGCTAACAATATTTGGCTGTTTTACTTTACTGCTCTTTTCATTAACAAAAGACCGTGGTGTGGTTTCAATTCATGGTGTTTATCGCTTGTTCTCTATTTTTTTAGCTGGCGTGGTTGCATTATTTTGGCTGGAGATTAGCGGATCAGTTATCATTTTTGTTGAAGGCTTTGCTAATGCCGAACTGCTTAAAGAAACGATCCGTTTAGAATTACCTCTTCTCGTGTGCAGTGTAGTGATTGTTGTGCGGGCAATGATTAAAGCAGATTTAGTGACCTCAGCTATTTGTATTTCTTTGCTGTTTTGGCTTTGCAATCAATACCAATTAACCCCGCTACCAATAAGTTTAATGCTAACATTACTCAGCTTGTACTATGTGTTAGTGATTACTATCGATGCTTATTTCCTTGCTTATCGTGATGATTTAACCGGACTACCATCACGGCGCGCACTAAACCAATTTGCACTGTCACTTGGGCGAAAGTATACCGTCGCCATGTTAGATATTGATCACTTTAAGAAATTTAATGACACTTATGGCCATGATATAGGCGACCAAGTATTAAAATTAGTCGCGAAAAAAATTGGCTGTGTTAAAGGAGGAGGTAAAGCGTTTCGTTACGGGGGAGAAGAATTTACGATAGTATTTCCCCGTAAAAATATTGACCAAGCATTGTCTGAGTTAGAAGCTGTCCGTGAAGCTATTGAAAAATATAAAATTGTTATTCGACACCCTCAACGTAAAACAAAGCAAGCGCGAAATGTAAAGAAAGGAAACAAGCAGAGTGATTTTAAAACGGTGAGTGTCACTATTTCAATAGGTGCAGCGGTTAGAGAGAACAAGCAAAGCTTTGAGCAAGCGTTAAAATGCTCAGATCAAGCGTTATATAAAGCGAAGAAGAAAGGTCGGAACAACGTGAGCTATTAAGGTTAGATGCATTGGCTTTGTCATACACAGAAACTTAGTATGATCAAAGCCAATATCTATATAAGGTTAACAATAATCTTAATTTAAAATTGCCACATTAACAAATACAACGGTTAGTAACAAAGGGCAAACAAAGCGGAGGTAATTTCCCCAAAGTGGCAACCACTTCCTTCCTTCTTGTAACGACTTATCACGTAGCTTATTACCACGATTCCATAACCAACCAACAACGATAAAGTAAAATAAACAACTTAAGGGTTGTAAAATAGTCGTTAATAATCGAATAACTAAGCCAAACAGTTCATCGAAAAAAGCAATTAACAACATGCTGGCACAAAGCACAACGAATGAGACTAACCAAGTTGCTTTTGAACGAGTAAAGCTTTTATCTTCCATTAAATAAGAGACGGGGACTTCCGTTGAGGATATGGTTGATGTTAATGCGGCAATTGACAATAACAAGAAAAAACAACTTGAAACAATCAAGCCAACATCACCCATCGAATTAAACAATTCAGGCAGAATTCTGAAAATTAACTGCCCCTCACCAATTAACTCATTATTACTAAAAACTTTAACCCCCGCTTCTTGAGCAACAAAAAGCGCAGGAATAATTAAAAGACCCGCCATAAAAGCAATAAAGGTATCAAGTGCGGTAATTGACAGGGCTAATTTACCAATATCTTTACCTTTTTGCATATACGAGCCATAAACCATCATGCCACCTACGCCAATAGATAATGAAAAGAAGGCCTGTCCCATGGCTGATATAATGAGTTTTGGGTTGGTGACTTGTGAAAAATCAGGAATTAAATATAACGCTAAACCTTTCTCAGCACCGGGTTGACGTAAAATATAAATAATTAAGCCAATAAGCATCACTAACAATAAAGGCATTAAACGTGCTGACCACTTTTCGATACCTGCATTAACACCCTGATGAATAATGGCTGCACCGAGTAAGATAAAAAGTGGAGTGAATAATAAATTACGCTCGGTACTTGATGTTGATAACCATTGCGAAATACTGGTTAAGCCTAATAGTTCTGTAAAGGCAGAAAGTGCATGCGCTAACATCCATCCCGCAACGATAGTGTAAAAGCTGAGCATCATAATCGCGCCACATAAACCGATTATTCCCGCGTATTTACCTACATTTGGCAGGCTGTCTTGGCAAGCGTCTTTTAAAGCGGCAACAGGATTTTTTTGTGCTTGGTTGCCAATATATATTTCTGCGTATAATGCAGGAAGTGCGAGAAGTAGGGTGACTAACAAATAAACAAATAAAAATGCGCCACCCCCATTATTAGCTGCCTGTGTAGGGAATCCCCAAATATTACCCAAACCAATTGCTGAACCTGCGGCGGCTAATACAAAACCGATACGGGAATGAAAGGAATCTCTTGTGTGTGTCATATATTCTTGAATGCATATTGTTTTTATTTGCACAAGAGCTTACCGAGTTCAGATCATATAGCAACGATTTTTTAAAAAATTGTTTTTAAGAAAATATAAACCGTGTAAACCGCACAATTAATAACCTAATAAACTTGCTTTAAACAATATCATCCCTATATATGTTGAAGTTAAATTATTTGTGATAATAAATACTTATAAAAGTGCTCGTTACACTAAATTTTCAAATACTCCGTAGACGCTATTCTAACCAAACTACCCGTTATTTTGGCGATGAACGTCGTAATAAACTGTTTGTTGAGAACAATACGGCTTAATATTATTTTTGAGAGAACCTTATTTATGAATTCCTTTGTGTTACGAGTACAACAACGCCTGAAGAAAATAGACGCTAGCCCCTTTTTTCAATGGTCGATTATTGCTGTTATTATTATTTCAGCATTACTTATTGGCGCAAAAACACATAATTTACCCCCGCAAGTATTGAGAGTTTTGGTTTTTTTAGACAGCGTTATTACGGTGTTTTTTGTTATCGAATTAACCATACGTTTTATGGCACTTCCTGATAAAAAGAATTTCTTTAAAAGTGGTTGGAATATTTTTGATACTTTAATTGTCATTGGTAGCTTAATACCGACTGGCGGCTCTGGGGTATTACTAGCACGTTTATTAAGGGTCTTTAGGGTTCTACGTTTAGTTTCTATGGTACCAGAGCTACGCTTGCTGATTAACTCACTTCTTAAAGCTATTCCACGTATGGGATATATTGCTTTACTAATGTTTGTTATTTTTTATATTTATGCTGCGGTAGGCAGTATGGTTTTTAATAATATCAATAAAGAGCTCTGGGGAGATGTTTCAATCTCTATGCTGACATTGTTTCGTATCGCGACGTTTGAAGATTGGACAGATGTAATGTACGAAACGATGGCTGTTCATCCGCTTAGCTGGATTTATTATTTGACCTTTATCTTTTTAACCGCGTTTATATTTTTAAATATGATGGTGGGCACTATCTTAGAAGTGATGGGACAAGAAAACGAAAACTATAGAGCTGAACAACATGGTGAAACGGGGGATGGCGGAAAACCTGCTAGTCGCGCTCAAATTGAAAATCTTGAAAGTGAGTTAGCAGAGATTAAAGCTTTATTGAAAGAAAAACTCAGCCACTAACTTTAATTTTTTTAAAGTTTAAAGAACACTTGTGGGATTTAATTAAATAAGATGTTATAAAAGTAAAAATCATATTTAATTCAAGTGTTTTGGTTGTTCTTAATGATTGCTTTTAAGCGAATTGTTTACTTTTTTATTGTTATTATCATACAAACTTCATTCTTTTCCTCTGTAACTTATGCAGCTGATAAACGTGAGGTGCTCAGTGGCGATAAAAACATATCTCAACAAATTGAAATTCTTAAAAGAATTGAAGATGACCAGCAAGCGGTTGATTACTCAATATCATTATTAACGCGCTCAGCTTTAATCCCCAAGCAAATCATTGACATCTTACATATTCAAGAAGGACGTTACTATCAGTTAAGCGAACTTCGATTAGGACTAGCTAGCGCTCAACGAATAAAATTAATTGCAACTGAAAACAACTTTAAAAAAATAGCAGCTGATGCGGATAAAATGATCGGTATATATCACTATTTAATCGGTAATTATTCAGAGTCTATATCCGCTTCTCAAGCCGCATTAAGTTATTATATAAATTCACCTGAGCCGCTTAGATTGGCTGGGTTATACAATAATATTGCCTTGGCTTATATTAAGCTGGGTAATACCAGTAAAACCTTAGTAAATTTTCAACTAGCTGAAAGCATCTACAATGAACTTGGTACTAAGCAAGATAAAATAGATGTGCGTTATAACATTGCTGGTTTATATTTAACTTTAAAAAGATACGATATCGCGATTGAACTCTATCTCGATGTTATTGCACAGCTTGCCTTTGTCGATGACAAGATCACCTTAGCTAAAGCCAGAGGAGAATTGGGTACTGTTTATAAATATTCAGGAGAGTATCAGCAATCTCTTAAATTGCTGTCACAGGCAATAGCGTATTTTGAACAATCTAATAACGACTATTATTTAGCGTCTTTTAGTCATAATATTGCCGGTCTTTATAATATGATGAACCAGCCAATAAATGCAATTAAGTATGCAACACAAGCGATAAATTTGGCTAAAGTTGCAAACCATAACACCGCTTATGCAGGTGGCTTGTATAGTCTAGCGCAAGCAGAGTTTTCGTTGGGCTATGTTGAAAAAGCCTATAAAAACTTAAAGCTCTCTGATGAAATAGCTAAGAAAATGGGTCATGAAGAACAAATAACGAATAATATAGCGCTGCTGGCGCTGATTTATGCGGCACAAAATAAAAAAAGTGCAGCCTTCGAAACACATCAAGAATATATTAAAAGAACAGGAAAAATTGCGAATAATCAGCTCAATAGTCAATTGTCAGATTTTGAATCTGAAAAACTAAAACAAGAAAATAGTCAACTCAAACAAAACGAAAAACTCCAGCAATTACAAATAGAGCAGGCTAATCAAAAACGTAACTTTAGTTTAGCGGCGGCTGCTTTTATCATTGTGCTCGTGTTATTTATCTTGAATCGTAATATAGAACGTCGCTCAAAATTAAAGCTATCTGAGCGGGTAAAAAATCGCACACAAGAATTAGAGCTACTAACCAGTGAATTAGTGAAAGCTAATGCGATTAAAAGCCAATTTTTAGCCAATATGAGCCACGAAATTAGAACTCCTTTAACCTCAATTATTGGTCAAGCTGAGGCGATCACTAATGGTGATATTGATGAAAAACATTTACATAAAGAAGTCGAAATTATTCATGGAAATAGTTTACATTTATTAGAGCTTATTAATAACATCTTGGACTTAAGTAAAGTTGAAGCCAATAAGTTAGAGTTGGAATTAGTCGAGCAAGATTTGCAGGTTATCTTACATGATCTGGCTAATCTTTTTATCAAATCAGCAAAAGCTAAAGGGCTACATTTTCAAATTATTCATACCTTGCCCAGCTCACTTCTCCTCAGCATTGATGGCTTTCGTTTAAAGCAAATTTTAATTAATTTATGTTCAAATGCGATTAAGTTTACCAACAAGGGATCGGTTACGTTAAATGTATCGATAAAAGACGCGGCACTCACCATTGCTGTCAGTGATACGGGTATTGGAATGAGTGAAACGCAGTTACAGGAAGTATTTACAAGTTTTACTCAGGGTGATAGTAGCATTAGCCGACGCTTTGGTGGTTCAGGCTTAGGTTTATGTTTGTCTGAACAATTAGCAAAATTAATGTTAGGAAAAATATCAGTAACAAGTACCTTAAATAAAGGCAGTACATTTACGTTAGTCTTACCCTGTAAGCAACTTGAGTCGATACAATTAGCGGATATTTCCCCGACAAAAATTGTTGCTACTACTTTAGCGCTAGTACCCCATGAGACTAAATTTGAAGGACAAGTGTTACTTGCTGATGATCATGATGATAATAGGCGTTTAATCGCTCGTTTATTAACATCATTAGGTTTAGATGTTTTGTGTGCGAGCAACGGTAGAGAAGCAGTTGAACTTTGCTTGGAAAGTAAACCTAAGCTTATTCTTATGGATATTCAAATGCCAGAAATGGATGGCATCGAAGCTTTTAAAGTATTGCGTCAGAAAGGTTGCGTTCAGCCTATTGTTGCATTAACAGCTAATGCGATGTCCCATGAAGTAGACAAATATTTAGCACTGGGCTTTGACGGACATTTAAAAAAGCCTATTGAACGAAAATTATTTATTGCCACCATTGCAAGATACTTTGGTGAACATGCTGATGAAAATACAGCTGCAAAGACTATTGCTTCAGTTGACATGTCTGATTTGGTGATTGAATTTAAATCTAACCTAGTACTAGAGCAGCAAGACTTGATCCTCCATATTAAAAATAATGAATTGAAAAAGCTTGCTGAGCTAGCTCATCGCATTGCTGGCGCCGCACAAATGTTTGGTTTTTCACTTGTTTCAGTCAGTGCGATAAAATTAGAGAAACATATTAAAGCGGGATCTTCTCATCTCATTAGTGAAGCGGCGCAAAGTTTACTTAATGAAATAGACCAAGTGCTTTGGTAGTTATTTATAGCACTTGGCTTTATGGGGCTTCGTTTCCTTCTTTATAAAAAACACGTGGTTTATCGTTGTTCAAATAGATAGGCAATTTTGAAAGCCATTTATAATGAAGGAGGAGTATTTTCCTTTTATAAACGTGCTAATAATCTCTGCAAATAAGATAAAAGTAATAACCCAATGGAGAATTTCATATTATTTAGGTAAACCAGCCATTGTAAATGTAAATTGAGACGCCCGTAAAAAATCACCTGAAATCACCTAAGGCTGAGCATTCATAGGCACGATTTTAAGAAGTAATAAGACTTAATCACCTAACTAAAACTTAATTTTTCTGGTCAATATATCTGCAAACATCACCCAGTCGCCTATAAAACTGTAGACAGGATAGGTAAAGGTTGCAGGTTTGTTTTTTTCAAATATAAAATGACCAAGCCAAGCAAACCCATAGCCAATCACCGGAATGAACCATAAACCTTGCCAGTGACTATAATTAATACAATAAAAAATGAGTAATAATATGAGTGATGAACCGATAAAATGTAACCGCCGACATGTTCGGTTCTGGTGTTGACTTAAATAGAAGGGATAAAATTCTGCAAAAGATTGATATTTTTTTATAGTCACTGTTTATGCCTCAACTTTATAGTACTAATTAATTTTACTGGTCAATATTTTTAAACCAATCAGTATCATTGCACCACCTAAAATACGGTCTATCCAATGACCTAAACGCTGAAATTTTTCATTTATTTTGGGTTGGGATAACAACATCACTACGGATGAGAACCATGCAAGCTGTATTGCCATCATCCAAAGCCCATAAATAACTAAATGTGATAAGGGTAAGTTGGGAGAGAGTACAACGGTAAAAAGTGCGACGAAATAAATAGGTGCTTTGGGGTTTAAGGCATTACATAAAAATCCAACACCAATATTTTTTAAAGATGAACGTTTAAGCGTTGCTTGCAACTTAACTTTTGTGGGTGTGGTTGAAGAGGCTTTTGCGCGGATCCCCTGAACTCCTAAATATAATAAGTAACTTCCCCCCAGTATTTTTATTACCCACAAAGTCGCTGATGAATTGGCAATAATTGCCGCTAAACCTAAGGCAGAATAAATAATGTGTATAGATAAGCCCAACGCAATACCAATACTGCACATTAAGCCCGCTTTTTTCCCTTGGCTTAATGTTTGCTGAGAAACTAAAATAAAGTCAGGGCCTGGCGAGGCAGCGGCTAACAGGTGAATTGAACTAATTAATAGTAAACCTTGTAAAAGTTCCATGATATTTCTCGTTGATATTATTTATGAAACTTTAATGTTCTTTTAAGTGTTCAGCAAGTAATGAATTAAAAGTATCTAAAGCCAGATAAAGTTCAGGGATGCTTTCGTTCAGTAACGTTATATCTTCTTCTTTTGATAGCGCTTCTATTGAACTCACTAAGGTTTGTACTTGAGATCCCCCTAAATTACCTACAGCCCCTTTTATTGAGTGCAGGTTATAATTTATTTGCTGCCAGTTCTCTTCCTTTATGGCATTTTTTAAATCGAGTGTTTTTTCTTCACAGTCGTCTAAGTAACATTTTACTAATAGTGTCATTTTTTTAGGGTTACCACCGAGCCTTTTTAATAGTGCCGATTGCTGCCAGAGACAGTCATCTTCGCTTGCTGACTTTTCTTTTGATTCGGGGCTCAACGTTAAATAGTCTGTATTTAACGTACGGGCATCTACAGTCGTTATTTGCTCTGCTTTAACACCTAACCATAACTTTAATCTATTATTGACGTTATTTGGCTCTATAGGTTTGGTTAGATAGTCATCCATACCTGCGGTTAAGCATTTTTCTTTATCACCTTGCATTGCATTAGCGGTCATGGCGATAATCGGTATTATTTTGTTTTCTTCTCCTGCTTCACCAAGGCGAATACGTTGTGTTGCTTCATAGCCATCCATTTCAGGCATCTGGCAATCCATGATAACTAAAGAGTAGGGATGGTTTTTTAATGCTTCTTTTAAGCTTGTTAACGCTTCTAAGCCATTTGCTACGGCATCAGCAAGTAATCCCAATTCTTGTAAAACGCCTAAAGCAACCATTTGGTTTATACGATTATCTTCAACAACCAATATCCTGGTGCCTTTAGGCCAACTACTGGTTAATATTTTTGTATCATTGGTTTCTGCAATATTCATCGCGTTTAAATAATGATGAGTAACCAAAGGAGAGGCTTGTTTTAGAATTTCACCACCGTGGGCAACAACAGACAGTGCTTTAAAGAGATCTGATGTAGTTGTTGGTTTAGGAAAGTAAGCACTAAAGCCAATGTCTGCAAAATATTTTGCATCACCTCTTTCACCCATTGATGTCATCATGACCAGTTTCATTGCTTTAAAAGCAGGTTCACCTTGAAATATTTTAGCTAACGATTCACCTGACATATTAGGCATTTGCATATCAAGCAAAGCAATATCAAAAAATGGCAGATTCTTATCTTCTTCTCTTTCTTTACATAGCGCTAATGCTTCTGCGCCACTGCTCGCTTCTTTAATATTTGCGCCCCACAGTTGTAATTGAGAGCGCAGTACATCTCGATTAGTTTCATTGTCATCAACAATTAGAATGTGCAGAGTTGAAATATCTACTTTGGGTATGACAAGTGTTGAACGGTCACTCTTTTCAACTAATAAGGTAAATTCAAAACAACTACCTTCTCCCTCTTTATCAACAACTTTTATATCGCCATTCATTAAATTACACAGCCTTTTCGTAATGGTTAGTCCAAGACCGGTACCGCCATATTTTCGAGTCGTTGAAGAATCTACTTGATTAAATGCAGAAAAAAGAGACATTTTTTTATCTTCGGGTATGCCAATGCCGGTATCTGAAATACTACATTGTAAGATTAATTTCTTGTCATTATTCATATTTTCTGTGATCAGTTTCGCCTTAATCACTATTTCGCCGTGATGGGTGAATTTTATAGCATTACCTAAAAGGTTCGTCAGTATTTGCCTAATTCTGCCCGGGTCAGATTTGATCATCGAGTCTTCTATACCGGCTAAATCAAGTACTATTTCTAACCCTTTTTCTTGTGCAGGTAATGCCATCGATTCAGCAAAATCACCAAATAAGTTTCTTAAATTAAAGTCCAAGTGTTCTAATTCTAGTTTTCCAGCATCAACTTTTGAAAAGTCTAAAATATCATTAATTAAAGTTAACAAAGAGTCTGCACTTGATTTAGCGATATTAACTCTGTGTTTTTGCTCTTCATCTAAATTACTATTGAGTAATAATCCTAGCATTCCTAATACGCCGTTCATGGGGGTGCGTATTTCATGGCTCATATTCGCTAAAAACTCTGATTTTAGTTTTGCGGCTTCTTCCGCTTTTTTAAGTGCTGCGATCCTTTCTTGATATGAATCATTAATATTTCGGCTGGTAACGAGTAAAAGAGCACTAACAAAGAGGCTGAGAAACAGAGCGATGGCCGCGGTAATATATGACTCATTTTGCTTTTCTGTTAGTAAGTTATTCAGCTTATTTTGTATTTGTTGACTAAGGAAGTTTTCAATATTCTTTAGAATTACACTTTTATCCTTAAGCACACCTAAAGTATATTGCGGATCCGTTTCCCATAAGTTGTTTTGTAAATACTCTAAAGCTTTATTCGCTGGAGCGTCGTCTATCATAACAAGCTGATCAATTTCAGAAACAGACTTACCTTGTTTTCTATATTTACTAATACTGGAGAGTTTTTGTTGATACTGGTTGATTACCGCTGAAAATTCATCAAGGTGGAAAAGTGCTTTTTTATTGTACTGATTGATATCTCGTAAGTTGTCTATAATTTTTTCTACATCATGGTGCAGCGTTAAATAATTGGCTCGGTATTTTTCATTATCACGTAGTACATAATTCTTAAATTGGTGAATAAGGCCATTATAACCGATTGATGCTTTTAGTTGAGCGACAAGCTGTTCGGTGTTTTTTTCAAATAACACGTTTTGAAGTCGGTAAGCTTCTTTTATTGTGGTGTTATCAAGTAATTGAATGACATGTTTTTCATCACGTTTAAAGAGTGATGAAATAAATATATCATTGTAGAGTTTTTCCTGATTATTTAGCTGGCGAATACTTAGCTTAAGAGGACGAATATCAAGCGTATTAATCTTTCTTTTTTCATTTTCAAAAGCGATAACCCAAATAGAGTTACTCAGTAGGTTTAAAGATTTTAGCTTTAATAACGTAATAAAATTACTGTGCATTCTCCCGATGTCTTTATGGCTAATTTGGTCTGAAAATGTTTGTAATCGACTTAAAAATTGATCTTTCCAATCAATATAATAACTAATGACTTGCAGCCAAGATACATTCCGTTCATCAATCGCATGTCTGATATCTAGTAAGTCGCTTTTAAAGCGGGCTATATATTGTTGATTAAACTCACCTACCTCTATGTGCTTAGTGGTTATCCCTTCTTTCAATGACTGAATTAACGTATCAACAGTTATGCGAAGGGCTTTTAGTTGACTTAGTGGCTCACTTTTTGACTGTTTTTTTTCTGGCGTAGCAGAGTATTCATACAATAAAAGGGCGCTAAACTCTAATTCTTGGTTAGTTGCATCGATCAGTTGAGCAATCTTTATATCGAGTTTAATGATGCTTTCGGTATGGTTTAAAATGGCTATGTCATCTTGATTTTTATTGACGATATTTAACATCAATGCAATAGCAATAATAAGGGGTAAACCAGAAGAAACTATCAGTTTTTTGCGAATATTAGAGCCATCTGATGAAATATTAACAATATGTTTTCTAATGAGTAAGTAAACAATAGGAGTGATCGATAGGCTTAATAATAGTGAGTCTAATAGTGCTTTTGGTAAATAGGGAAATATGGCTTGTAGCCAAGGTAAAAACTGCATGATTAAAAACTCAGTAAAACCAATGGCAACAGCTAATAGTATAAGAATAATGACAATATTATTTTGACGATATTCACTGTTTGATACGAGACTCAAGTTATTTTACCCTGCTGTTAATTTATATCTGTTAATTTATATCTGTTAATTTATATCTGATAAATTATAGACACAATTTTAAGTCTTTCATAATAAAGACTTAAAGTTTTTTAAGTTATACCCATATTTATAGGTTAATCGTTAATTTTTAACGGCTATGTTGTGTATTAAAATTACAGCCTAGTCATTTTCAGCACACGTTCTACACATTAATAGCCACTTTTAACGCTAGCTAAAAAAAAATTGAATTGATTTTTAACAATAACACTTATAAATGTATGGGAATCTTATTCTCTTTTTCTTTTTCTTAGTTGATTCTTGCGAGCTATTAAGGATAATAGCCGGCCTAGTCATAACTAACTACAGAATCCAATTAACTATGCGCATTGATAAATTTATATGTAAAAGTACCGAACTCACCAGAAGTGAAGCTAAAAAATTACTAAAAATGGGTGAAGTGCGCGTCAATGGTGAAGTTATTAAAAATGCGGCAACACAAGTACATGAAAATAACAGCGTCACCGTTGATGGTGCTGAGCTTACTGCGCGCAGTTCTCGTTATATTATGATGCATAAACCCCTTGATACCATTTGTTCTAATGTTGATGAAGTTTACCCGTCATTACTCCACTATATCGAAGTAGATAAAGCGTTTGATCTTCATATCGCAGGTCGTCTTGATGCAGATACAACGGGGTTGGTACTCGTTACTGACGATGGCCGCTGGTCACATAATATTATTTCACCCAAAAAAGAGTGTGCTAAGGTTTATCGCGTTAATTTACGCAATGCAATATTGTCAGAAAAGTCAGTAGAGCTAATCGAACGGTTCAAATCTGGATTACAATTACAAGGTGAAGACCAACTAACGCTACCCGCTATATTAGACATCATCAATGAAAAAGAAGTGCTACTCACTATTACTGAAGGTAAATACCACCAAGTTAAGCGTATGTTTGCCGCGGTTGGTAACAAAGTGGTTGGTTTACATCGCCAGCAAATTGGCAAGATCAACTTAGATGTTGAACTAGGTACTTGGCGCTACCTCACTAATGATGAAGTTAATAGTTTTTAGTAAAACATTAGGGGTAATAATACACAGAAGGCACAATAGAAAAAGAAAATAA
>NZ_JACGUZ010000079.1:0-99294 GCF_014076955.1 Colwellia sp. Bg11-12 | reverse complement strand
TAAAGTTTACCTATAGCCCAATAACCATCAATATCATTATTTCGACTATTGAATGAACCGATAATACCGCTAGCGATACTGCCTAACTCCTTTCGACGAGCCATAATTCTCCAGCGACTTATAACAGTTTATTAGAACGAATATTTACGCCTTTTACGTAAATTCACTTTCTATGTTTTAATACTTATCTTTTTATCATATTTGTTAAATCACTGCTAGATATGATTTTTTTAAAGGTTATATTTTTGTAGTGTATGAAAAGAGGAAAAATTCCTAGATTTGGCCAAAGAAAGTAAAAAAACAAGAGCTGTATATAAGGACAGTACTTCTTTCTATGTAAATCTGTGAAAAAGCTATTAATATCGCTTCCAAAATTAATGTAATTAAAAACCTTGATACTTTGTCTACTACAGTGCCTTAACGTTTATTTTTTACAATGAAATAAACGTACCAACATCTAAAACGAAAAATATACCATCACATCATCAAGCCGCTTACTTGAATCGTTACCCATTATGGGCAAACTGTCTACGTTAAATAGCATGCAGAAATACAGCAAAAATCAATATGCCCTTAACTAATCCAATTCAGATAACCTACACTATTTTTTAAATTCCAGTTGGTATTTTATCAACTGTCAGAGTAATTGAATCACAGACCTTTTGAATAACTTAAAAGCCGTACATCGCACGTTCCTTTTCTTCTCTCTCTTTGTTTGGATCTTCTATACACTCAACAGATTCGATAATAGCAAGATAGTCCACAGATAATGCTGTTTCTTTTGCGCCAACAATAACGTGATTTAGATACCAAGAAAATGGTTTTAATGAAGGGTCTATCCTAATTGCACAATATATTAATGCTTCGAAGACTTCCCCCAAGTCATTTTGTACAGAAACAAGTTTTTCATTGTAGCCAGCCCCT
Source organism: Colwellia sp. Bg11-12 (assembly GCF_014076955.1). NCBI lineage: Bacteria > Pseudomonadati > Pseudomonadota > Gammaproteobacteria > Alteromonadales > Colwelliaceae > Colwellia > Colwellia sp. Bg11-12. The sequence continues at coordinate 98,370 of NZ_JACGUZ010000079.1, read as the reverse complement.
AAGCTTTCAGCCTTATCTAAAATAGGTTTTTCATTTTCGTTTATCTCAAAGAGAGCGCCTATTACTGCGTCCTCACTATTTTTTGTCTCAAACGAATCACATTTACCAGAGCCATCTTTACCACTCATATTAAAACGTAACTGGTGGTTTTTAAGCGTTACTTTACCAATTTTTTGGGCACTTGGTACCCTTTGTTGAAGTCTTAAAAGTGACATGTTAGAACCATAGGCAAAATACTTCATTGAAACTCCTTTGCTGTTAGCTCTTCATTAAGAGATCTTTAATGGTTAGCTATAATGTGAAAAAAGTGGAAACCTAACCAACTGTTCTTTTTATTGATTTATGTGTTGTTTATTTGATGAAAGCCTCTGACCGTTAAATAGGCGTATACATTATTTATTTATTGTTATTATTTTTGGTCGGTAAAGGAAACCCAAAATCCCCCCAAAAAGATTTTTATAGATGCCTTCAATTTCTTCTTTGCTAATACTCCCACCTTGTATGAGCATTTCAAGTCGCTCTCCTGGCTCTTTTACAATATAACCTGATGAACTAAAACCATTCGTTAAATAAAAAGACTTTCGCTTTATTCTTTGTGAGTAATTTTCTTGTTGTGCATCAATTTCTTCAATATTTAATACCACTCTGTATTGTGGATACATCTCTTTCAGTGCGTGTAATACCTTACTACCATAACCAGATGAACGTTGAAATTCTGCTATTGCAAAAAAATGAACAAAAACGGTATCTTTATATTGGGTAAGGTAGATTAGGCCAATCCAGTTATCATTTTCATAAAGAATACTAAAACCATCCTTACCTTTTCGCAGCATTAAGCGAAGGAGCCATGAGGGTAAACGCCGAACTGTCGTGAAAGCTTCTTTATAAAGTTCAATCACATTTAAATAGTTAATGTCATGTTTCGAAAGAGGGCTAAATTTTATACTCATGTGTATTACTCATAACCTATAGGCTATTTATTAGCGGTCAGTATTTCTCTTACAATAGGGTTGTCGTGCATAATAATTGTATCAATATAAGCAGTATATCAAAGCGCTTTTATTTATTATAAATAATGTACTTTAAAATAGGCCCTACTTTTATGCTCACCGTTATCTATTTTTAACGAAACAATGGCTAACACATTAGCAAAACCACAAAAAGGTAACGCGTAACCTTTACTCTATTGATTTATATAAAGATATATTTTCGTCTCACAAGATTGTTTATCTCTACATTTTCTATGAAAGAAAAGAATTGCAGACCTTTGGGCATAACAAACGCATGACCCATATCACTAAATAATTTTATCTTGCTAAATTTATTCGTAAATCCCCTAACTCCATGATGAAGAGTTAGGGCTAATACTTGGCTAAATCATTTTGGCTTACTTTGCGTTAATTGCTGCACTCATTGATTGCTCAGCAACGTGTTCTAACCAGTTCAAATCAACGTTTTGGTGTGCTTCACAAATAAACCAAGGTTCACGAGAATCTGGCTCTAACATAACGCCATTATCGATTAAGTTAAGTGCAAATTGTGTATAGAGATCGCTGTTGGTTTTTTTCCAATCTCGGTAATTTTGTGGTACTTCGCTACCAAAATGCACACCAAACATTGCATCTGGACCTGCAAAACAGTGCTCAACACCAAATTTTGTAAAAACCCGAGAAAGTAATACTTGGATTTTTTGTCCAACATTGGCAATAGTTTCTAACGCATTGGTTTCTTTAAGGAGTGTTAAAGTGGCTTTAGCCGCGCTGAGTGCAACCATGTTTGCGGTATAGGTACCGCCATGCGTTACACCATCTTTAGCAAAAGATATAGTATCCATTACATTAGCTCGTCCACCAAATGCAGCAACAGGATAACCGTTGCCCATGGCTTTTGCATACGTGGTTAAATCAGCATAGATACCGTATAGCGCTTGTGCGCCCCCTTTAGCAACACGAAAACCAGTCTTAACTTCGTCCATGATTAACAATGAACCATTAGCATTACACACGTCACGCAATTTTTGCATATAGGCTTGCGTTGAAGCAATTGAACCACAGTTCCCCATAATCGGCTCAATCAAAATAGCCGCAATATCTTTACCATGCTCGGCAAAAACAACGTCAATCGCATCAAAATCGTTTAATGGCACACTGACTTGATGTTCACGGGTGCTTTGTGGAATACCTCCACCAAAAGGGATTATCTCAGGAGCTTCTTCAGCGCTAGCATCCCAGTTGTCTACGTCTGACTTCCACATCACTTCATCATGTAAACCATGAAAACCACCTTCAACCACTACTATCTTATTACGTTTAGTAAATCCACGGGCTGTACGCACGGCCCCAATGACCGCTTCGGTACCTGAATTAGCAAAGCGCATTTTATCAATGTTGGGACAAAGCGATTTAACGAGCTCAACCACATCTGAATCAAGCCCTGTAGAAAAGCCTGAAATCGCTCCCACCGTACTAATAGCGTCAATAACTGCATTATCCACACGTTCATCACGATAACCAAGAATAATGGGCCCATAGGCTAAACGAAAATCAACAAATGTTTGCTCGTCACAGTCAGTAATGGTGCAGCCTTTCATCGAACTTAAAAAGACAGTGTTTTCTTCACCCCAGTAACGGTAGCTGTCTGCCACGCCTAATGGCATATTATCGTGAGCTCTTTTGAGCATTGCGTTACTTTGAGGTTTTTGTGGTTTAGTCATGATCGCTCTTTATCTTACTGAATGTTTTTAACATTAATTAACGTAAATTTAATGGCGCTAATAATACAGGGATCGCGTGATTGCAGGAAGTACAAAAATCTTTTAATTCATCGTTTTTTAGTGGGTTTAACACGTGTTTTTTATTATCTTCAACTTTTTCGATAAGCAACAATGAAAAAAGCCTCTGTGCAAAAACACAGAGGCTTAGAAATCACTAATCGTATTCAAAACCAGGCAATCTAAATAAGACTATCTGCGATGAATAACAACGTGCACTCTTTACGCTTATAAACTGAACGTATGAGAAACCGATAACACAACACGTGTATCAGCCGAATTGATGTTCATATTAGTATCTTCAAGTGCAAGATCAAAATCAAAATCATTCCAGCTAGTCATGTACTCAACACGATAATGGTTGTAAGCATCGTTACCAACTTCACCCCAAAACCATTTATTTTCGTCTGCTGACGTTGAGCGATCAAAACTTACTTTGACACTATGACCTGGAGCAACTTCTACCGTATGAGCAACCATAGCGATATAATGGTTAACATCAAGACCAAAATAGTCCCAGCTATACCAAAAGTTTAATTCACTATTACCCATAGCGCTACTGTAACCAAACTTTGCATAAGCTTCAGGATAGTTATAAGTATCTGAAGCTGAATCTCCGTGGTAAGTATAATAAGCAATACCCGCATCTAAACCAATTTTTTCATTTAACTGAAAATATTGACCCACATAAGTATCCCATTCTATATTGGTGTCTTCGCCACTACCAAAATCAACATTCGACGCCCAAGTACCCACATAAAAACCACTATCAGCGGCATAATCCAAACTTGCTTGAAGAGCTGGATCGTTACCTGTTTGGCTAACACCATTAAAGGTATAGTCAGAAGTTAAATTAATGGTTGAAGAAACATCGGCTAATGCGGCACTAGACAATGTTAATAGACAGCTTGTTGCTATAGCAATAATACTTTTATTCATTTATTTTTCTCATTTTATTAAGTCTTTTAATACAAAGTTGTCGATGCTATTCGACTAATTCAATTTTAGTAAAATCAATTTCATTTTCTTTTGGTGAACACTCAATCTCGCGAACCGTTGTAAACTTGCTGAACAAGATATAACCAAAACAAGTAAAGAAGAGCCCGATAACGACTGCGCCAACCCACTGGATTTGCAAGAAATCTAATTTAAATAACAGGGTCAGTAAGCTAAGCGCAATTAAGTTACCCAAAAAGTACTTAACTCTTCCTAGTCGAGCAACACTCAAATTCAGGTTGTCGGTATAGAGACGGATCAGTGAGTCTAGTGAGTTAATAACAAAAGTTATGCCCACAAATGCCATGGCTATATTATAAAAGCCAGCAGTCTCTAGCCCATTTGCACTGTAGTAATACAGTACTGAGAACCATATAGCGATTGGAATAGAAGGGAAAATCAACATCGCTGCTAATACTTGATAGGTACGAAGACCACCAACAAAGCGAGAGGTAAATTGTCCAATCATAATACTCCAAGCAAACCACCAATAAAGATAAAATTCATGATAATCATTAAGCGGTAAGAAAAATTCGTCAATATTACCAAAGTAACCACCAATCATTGATATGGTATTAGCAAATTCACCGATACTAGAGGTTTCTGAAAGGAAAGCACCACCCCACATAAGGGCGATTAACGCCAGAAATAACCAAGTAGTCGCTAAACTTAATATTTTTACATAACGAATATTAGTACTTGAATATACAGCAGCGGCAATCACTAAAAATACAATCAAATAGAAGCTACTAATAATGGATTCGCCATCGCCTAGTTCCGGCATATACCAGGGTAAATTGGTTAATAACAAATAGGCAGTAAAAGCACAGGTGCCTATAATAACAACGTTATTAACTATTTTAACCAGTGGAATTTCAAAAAAGCGTACACGTGGTTCAATAACACAGAAGTAGAAACAGGTTAGAAAATAAAATCCCCAAATAAGAAATGCCCAATAGCCAAACTCAATAGCCAACGGGTTTGTAAATCCATATTCAGGACTGGCCGCTAAATCAGCATATCCAGCAAATTCTGTTAGCGGAAACATGATCAAACCAACATCAAGGCCCGATGTAAACAAAATAGCAATAAAGGTAAATGTCTTAACCGGTGTTACACCGACACAGCGAATATTGCCCCACCGATACAGCACAAAAGCTATGGCGGTGAAGGTAAATAAGAGTCCAGCTGATAACCATGTAGTCATAGTAGTCTCCTGGGTAAGGTTTTAATTAATATAAACAAGTAGTACTCCTCTTTGAGTTTAAAAAAGCACTCGGTAACACCTTATTTAGGCTTCAAATTCCAATTATCGCCACCATGAAACGTATCTTGATGGCGATAATTAACATCTAACCGAGTACTCGCGATCAACGTTTGTTAATTTTTAGATTTGGTTTTGTTAGTTTAGTGCAGATCAATTCTGCACTAGGCTAACAGGGGCATTTGATGGCGGTAATACTTCACGACCACGAATAATATCAGCAGCACGTTCAGCGACCATGATAGTCGGTGCATTAAGGTTACCATTAGGTATCGTTGGAAATATAGACGAGTCAACAACTCGTAATCCTTCAATACCATGTACACGGGTTTGTGGGTCTACTACGGCAAGTTCATCTGTACCCATTTTACATGAACATGAAGGATGATAAGCACTTTCAACAAATTGGCGTACAAAGGCATCAATTTCTTCATCGCTTTGTATGTCAATACCCGGTTGAATTTCTTCACCTCGATAGGTATCTAATGCCTTTTGATTAATAATGTCTCGCGTTAGACGAACACAAGCTCGAAAACCTTCACGGTCTTCCTCGTGCTCAAGATAATTAAAACGTATTTGCGGATGTGCTTTAGGATCAGCAGAAACTGCTTTAACAAATCCACGGCTTTTTGGCTTATTATGACCAACATGCACTTGAAAACCATGACCTGCAAAGGCCTCTTTGCCATCATAACGCATTGCTGCGGGTAAAAAGTGATACTGTATATCAGGCCATTCCGCTGTGGGCTTAGATCGAATAAAACCACAAGATTCAAAATGATTAGTCGAACCTAATCCTTTTTTGGTTAAGATCCAACGAACGCCTATCAACAGTTTGCTCCACCAATCTAACTTGCCATTTAGCGTGATCGGTTGCTTACATTTAAATTGAAAGTAAAATTCAAGATGATCCTGTAAATTCTGGCCAACACCGGGTAAATCGTGGTTAACCTCGATCCCCGCATCTTCTAGGGTCGCTTTGGGGCCAATACCTGATAATTGAAGGATATGTGGAGAGCCAATAGGACCTGCAGACAAAATAACGTCTTTGTCAGCAACAACATCAAAGACATCGCCATTACGTTCATAGCGAACACCTACCGCTTTTTTGCCTTCAAGTAAGATTTTATGAACCAAAGCATGGGTGATCACGGTTAAGTTTGCTCGTGCCATTGCAGGGCGTAAATAGGCATTAGCGGTTGAACTGCGGACACCTTTTTTTACTGTCATGTGCATTGGGCCAAAGCCTTCTTGCTGAGTACCATTATAGTCTTGAGTTGCACGATAACCAGCCTCAACACCTGCATCAACAAACGCCTGATACAGTGGGTTTTTCATCTCGTTGCCATTGTTAACGCCAAGTGGTCCATGCTTACCGCGATATTCATCACCGGCAAAGGCCCAAGTTTCAGCTTTTTTGAAATAAGGTAAACAATGTGCGTAATCCCAGTGCTGTGCACCTTCTTGTTGCCATTCATCAAAATCTCTTGCGTGACCACGAACATAGACCATGCCATTAATAGAAGACGACCCTCCTAACACTTTTCCGCGAGGACAATGCATACGACGCCCATCAAGATTAGGCTCAGGCTCTGTTTCAAATTGCCAAGCGTATTTTTTAGTATTCATTGGAATAGATAATGCGGTTGGCATTTGAATAAAAATACTTTTATCGCTGCCACCTGTTTCAAGTAACAAAACTTGGTTGTTACTGTCTTCACTTAGGCGGTTAGCTAATACGCAACCTGCAGAACCAGCACCTACAATAATGTAATCATATTTTTTGCTTTTCATATTTACACTCAACTCTACTACTTTGGTTGCCAAAACATCTGCTCTGACAACTATTTAAGAACTTAGGAAGGGGTAATTTAATATTTATTTCTTGTTAAAAAGGGCTTTCTAATGGCTGTAAACCAACATAAACCGCTTTTATCTGGGTGTAATAATTGAGTGTCACTAGTCCATTCTCGCGACCCACTCCAGATTGCTTGTAGCCACCAACCGGCATTTGGGCAGGTGATGCGCCAAAACTGTTTATCCAACAGATTCCAGCTTCCATTTGATGTGTTACTCGATGAGCGCGAGTAATATCTTGCGTGAATACCCCTGCGGCTAGGCCAAAGTCAGTTGAGTTTGCGCGTTGGATCACTTCGTCTTCATCATCAAATGTTAATACAGACATCACTGGACCAAAAATTTCTTCGCGGCAAATAGTCATTTCATCTGTACAATCAGAAAATATAGTCGGGGCAATAAAATAACCGTCTGGCGCATTTCCTGGCTGAAGTGCATTACCGCCATGAAGCAATGTTGCCCCTTCGCTGACACCAATTTTGATATATTTCATTACCAAATTAAAATGCTTTAACGAAATAAGTGCACCAAAGTTAGTTTCTGGCACCATAGGATCACCAGCAATAATATTTTGACGGGTGCGTTTAAGTAACTTTTCAATAAAGGTTGGATATACCGATTTTTGGACAAATACCCGCGTACCATTGGTACAAACTTCACCTTGAGTATAAAAATTACCTAACATCGCCGCTGAAACAGCATTGTCGATATCTGCATCATCAAAAATAATCAGTGGTGATTTGCCGCCAAGCTCCATCGTTACATCTTTAAGTGTTGTTGCCGCTCCAGCCATTACTTTTTTACCTGTACCGACTTCACCGGTAAAAGAAACTTTTGCAATATCTGTATGATGGGTTAACCACGCACCGACCTCACCTGCCCCCTGAACAACATTAAAGACACCGTCAGGAATACCTGCTTCGGTGAATATTTCTGCTAATTTTAAGGCACCCAAAGGGGTTTCTTCTGAAGGTTTAAAAATCATGGCATTGCCACAGGCAAGTGCGGGTGCAGCTTTCCAGCAGGCTATCTGCAGTGGATAGTTCCAAGCACCAATACCTGCACAAATGCCTAATGGCTCGCGACGAGTATAATAAAAGTCACCGTCTACTGACTGTTGGTTACCTTCAATGCCTGGCGCTAACCCTGCAAAAAATTCAATTGAATCTGCACCTGACGCCACATCAACCACTGAGGCTTCTTGCCATGGTTTACCGGTATCAAATACTTCTATTTTTGCCAGTTCATCATTACGTTCGCGTAATAATGCTACCGCTTTAAGTAAAATGCGGCTACGCTCTGTAGCGCTCATCGCTGACCACGTTGCAAAGCCACGTTGGGCACTTGCTATTGCTTGCTGCTTAATTTTTTCATCAGCGACTTCTACCTGATAAATAACCTTTCCTGTTGCGGGGTTAATTACATCAAATTTTTCGCCGCTGGTATTTGCCATGTAGGCACCATCGATAAAGTTTTTATAACATACTAATGACAAGTTAAATCTCCGTACTGCTTGAGCAGATCGTCTATAAATTTTTTACATAATTGTTCGGCCTGCTTGAACTCTTCTTCGGGCCTCGGGCTTAATGCACTACGTAACCAAAAACCATCAATCATCGCTGCCGTCTGTTTAGACGCAATAATAGCTACATCATCAGCGAGCAACTGACGAAACGAAAAAAGTAGGTTGCTATGTAACCTTCTGCTATTAATATTTTGTAGTCTCGCCAATCCGGGTTCATGCATTGACTGAGCCCAGAAGCTAAGCCATGTTTTGGTTGCAGGTTTAGAACGTTGCAATTGGGTAAAATTAGCTTCTATGATCATTTTAAGTCGCACGACTGGCTCAAGACTTTTACAGCAGACCCGCTCTAGTAGTGCTAACTTTAATTGTTCTAACAAATGTTTGACTGTTGCTTCAACCAGTTGATTTTTTCCACCAAAGTAATGACTAATAATGCCCGACGATAAACCTGCGATCTTACTGATCGTTATTATCGTGGTCTTTTGCAAACCAAATTGTGCGACAGATTCTAGCGTAGCATCTATCAATTGCTGTTTTCTTAAGGGCTTCATTCCAACTTTAGGCACTGACTTCTCTAATTTTATTTTTAATTGAACGTTCAATTAATTATAATTCTAATGGTTTTTAATGAAAATATCAAGTTATGAATATTTACGCCAACTCAATAACGCGCTTTAAAAGCAATAAAAATCAGAAAAAAAACGGTATTTAAAGCACTCGATATATTTACACTAGAACAGTAAAGCTTAGTACACGAACTATATTTATGACATTTATTCTTTAAAAGGATGAGAAACAATAATGACTGTTGTTAACGTATTATGAGCAGGATTAGCAAAGGGTAATGTACCGTCGCTAGCCCATATAAAAGAGTATTAATTAGGAAGAACCTGGAAAATCACATCTACTCTTTTGTTATTAATGATTATAATAAGCTGCTACTAAAGAGATGAGCTGGGTAGATAAATGCTTTTATCGACTACAACCACTCATTGAATCGTGTTTAATTGGTGAATAGTTTTGTTTAACAATACCCGTAGATAGAAATGTTACACTTCAGACGTTAACAGATAATATAAATCGCTGAAGTGTAAGCACTCTTGAGTTAAGTAGTCGTGTGATCACATAGAATTGGCCGTGTTTATTTATCTTGTAGAAAAGCTAAACATTGCGCGTTGTTGCCACGAAAAATGACTCTTTCGGCTTTTAATCCTAACTGGTATTGATACATGGGATCATAATATTCGCTGAGTAACGGTTTTAACCAATCTAGATGATAGTGCTGTAAGCCCTTTTCCTGCTGAGATAAAGCTTTAGTCTGCAATGCTTTTAATTGACTATAGCGCTCTGTGCCCAAACGTTTACGAACTTTGAATAACCCATGCTCTAAATACTCACCAAAAGCGATAAAACCTTGTTCAACGCCATAACTGGCTTGATATTGGTTAGTCATTTTTATGATATATTCTTGATATATTTGCTCAAGCCGATACTCTAAGCTTTCTTCAATGACAACGATTGGCGCTAATGTCATTGCTTGTCTTAGACTTTCAGGTAAGTGCACACTGCCAATTAACCTGCCTTCATCTTCTAATATCAATCTTTTATCTAAAGAAAAGTCACCGTTGATATAGAGTTCAGCTAATTTATTTTCAAAATTTATTTGACCTGATTGTGGCGTAACAAAACCACCAAAGCTTGAGCCTCGGTGCCCTGCCGCACCTTCTAAATCTAAACTGTTAGCACAGTGGGCCAGAAAAGGCGTTTTTCCACTACCGGTATTACCCGCTAATATGGTTAAAGGATGCAAAGCAAGCTGTTCTAATTCATTCAATAAAAACTGACGAAGTGCTTTATAACCGCCTACAAGGAGTGGATAGTTAATGCCTGATTCTTTTAACCAGCGCTGCACTGTTTGTGAACGTAAACCACCACGAAAACAATACAAATAACCTTGTGGATTTTCTTGCACATAACGTTGCCATTGCGCTAAACGACTCGCTTTACTTTGCCCAGATACAAGTGCATTTCCTAACGTTATCGCCGCCGCTTGGCCCTTTTGTTTATAACAAAGCCCTACATCTGCTCGTTCATCATTGTTCATTAACGGATAGTTGGTTGATTGACTAAAACTGCCCTTTTCAAATTCAATCGGCGCGCGTACATCCATTAAAGGAATTTTATTGCGGATTATAGCGCGAAAATCGCTGCTGTCAGCCCGCTCTACCATTAAGGTTTTTGTCGCCATTACAACAAACTTACCGTCGGTGAGGTTGCGGCAACAAGTTCACCGATCGGCTGTAAATTAAGGCCATTATCTTGACATAACGTTTCAAAAGCTTGTTTACCGGCTGGCTGAACAGCCACCAATAAACCGCCACTGGTTTGAGGATCACACAACAATGTTTTTTGTTTATCGCTTAGCGGCCCAACGTGCTCACCGTAACTGGTATAATTTCGGTCACAGCCACCAGGTATGCAACCTTGGTCGATGTAATCATTAACAAAGTCAATACATGGCACTTGTTCAAAATCGATAACCGCGGCAAGATCACTGCCTTGACACATTTCAAGAAGATGGCCTAATAGTGCAAAACCAGTAACATCTGTCATTGCGGTGACCGTCTCAAGGGTGGCAAATTTTTGTCCAATCACGTTTAAGCTTTTCATTTCATCTGGCGCGAGGTGCGCATGTTCAGGTAATAGCTTTCCTTGTTTTTCAGCGGTAGTCATAATGCCAATACCTAACGGCTTAGTTAGATATAAAAGATCGCCAACCCCTGCGGTATTATTACGCTTAATATGCGCATTATTAATCAGGCCTGTTACCGCTAAACCAAAAATAGGCTCTGGTGCATCAATAGAATGCCCTCCTGCTAACGGAATACCTGCTTCGGCACAGACAGCTCTAGCACCATCAAGTACTAGTTGAGCAATTTCAGGCGCTAAAATATTTACCGGCCAGCCTAAAATAGCTATCGCCATAATGGGTTTACCGCCCATAGCGTAAATATCACTAATGGCGTTACAAGCGGCAATTTTTCCAAAGTCAGTAGGGTCATCAACAATCGGCATAAAAAAATCAGTCGTTGATATTACCGCTTGGTCATTACCAATATCAAACACAGCAGCATCATCTTTGGTGCTATTGCCAACTAAAAGTGCCTTGTGATCGGGTAATACCAGTGAAGATTTAAGCATTACGTCTAGTACTGATGGGGATATTTTACAGCCACAGCCTGCGCCGTGTGAGTATTGAGTCAAGCGAATTGGGGTCATAGTTGTTCGTATAAAGTGAAAGCAATAACCTAATTTACAGTAATATCTTGGCTGTTACACCCTTCGATTAAGATATAACTGCTGATGTAGGCATAAACCATGAAATTAAGGCGCTTATTTGTCTTAAAGCTCTATTTTCAATTGAAGTTGATACGTAGATGAAGGAGTTGACTGACGAGGAAGGGTAATAAATCAAAAACCTGATTTACTAAACCAGTTAAGTTTAGCAAATCAGGATACGATTAAAGGTGATCTTATTTTCTGGCAACAATATGCACGGCACTTGTTGAACGTTCTAAAAAAGCGCCTTCACAATAAGCAAAATAGTATAACCATAAATGCTTGAAAGTCTCGTCATAGCCAAACTGAGTAAGGCTAGACCAAGACGCTAAAAAGTTTTCACGCCAGTGAGCTAATGTCTGCGCATAATCCAGACCAATGTCGTCTAGTTGCTCGACAACAAGGTTACTGTGTTTGGTTATATGGTCTGAAAGTACATTTACTGAAGGTAAAAAACCACCGGGGAAAATATAGCGTTGAATAAAATCTACGTTGTTTCGATAATAATCAAAGCGTTGATCAGCAATTGTGATTGACTGTATGAGTAGCTTACCACCCTCTTTCAATAAATCATTACACTGTTTAAAGAAGCTAGGTAAAAATTCATAGCCAACAGCTTCAATCATTTCTATTGAAACAACTTTATCAAATGACCCTTTCAAATCTCTATAGTCTTGCTTTAATAGTGTTATTTTATCATCTAGACCTAATTCTTTTATACGATCTTGTGCGTATTGAAATTGCGCATCAGAGATAGTCGTTGTGGTTACCTTACAGCCATAATTTTGTGCTGCAAAGATCGCTAACCCTCCCCAACCTGTGCCAATTTCTAACAAATGGTCACTTTCTTTTAGTGATAAACGCTGACAAATGGTCTCTAGTTTATGCAACTGTGCTTCATTTAAAGATGCGCCCTCATTGGGATAAATGGCAGAGGAGTACATCATTTCAGGGTCAAGAAAACGTGTATAAAGTTCATTTCCTAGATCGTAGTGCGCCAGTATATTTTTCTTAGAACCGAGTTGAGTATTTCTATTTTGCCAGTGAGTAAAAGTATTTTTTACTTTGTTCATCAACGACTTTTTCGATTCAAGGGTGTCTGTTTCTTGTTGTGCTTTGGCAAATATTCTAATCACGTTAGTCAGATTAGGGCTACTCCATTTTCCTTCAATGTAAGCTTCTGAGACGCCAATACTGCCGCCTTTAACAAAATCACGGTAAACACTAATATCATGGATCTGTATTTTCCCTTTGATTGATGTACTCTCAGGCGAGTCAGGAAAAACAATATGCTCTGACCCTTCAACAACTTCTAGTTGGCCATAAGATAATTTTGAAAATACAGAATGAACCAAGTCACGACAACGTTTATCTAACCATGTTGCTGACTTTATAGTTCTAACAGCTTCTATTTGTTCCATTTGATACTCCTAAATCTTATTTTTATAATCTTTATATTACTGTGGTTTTTGATAGCCAATAAAAGGGATCTTTTTCGCAAATAACCTTAATGCTTGCCAATAGATGCCTAAGACTATTTTTACTGTCATCACGGGGAGTTGGCACCATATGGCCAATAAACTCTTCTTCGTAAACGGTTTTTTCTTCATCACAAGACTAGCATCAAACAATTTATTTACTTCACCGGTCTCTTCATCAACTGTTTTATTCTCTATTTTCACCAGTAACTTGTCATGCACAGGTGATGGCGGCTTTATATGCCAAAAATAGGTCATCGCCATATCCATAAAAGGTGATACCTGAAACGCTTTTTTACTGGTGTTATCTGTTTTTTTATTCAGTAAATCAACTAAATAATAATGTCTTTCATTCCAAGGTGTGTTGCTAACTTCGGCGAGCATCTGGGTGCATACGTTATCTTGGTCATAACAAAAATAAAAATTAGCCGGGCTGAAATAAATGCCAAAACACCTGACTTGCACCAACATTACAATTCTTGTTACATCACTATAGCCAGACAATCCAACTACTTTTTGTTTTATACGCTCGCTAAGAGAAAACGGTTCACCCTTAACATAATCTTTTTCAACAAAACGTAATGGGTGAAACCATGAAAAACCAAATACCCCTACACTCTTTTGAATACTTTCAATGTCATCAAGGTCAATCGCGAGCATATATAAACCGTAATCAAAACTGTGCGCTTTAGGGCTAAAGCGACGATGAATGATATTACCTTGGTAAATATAGCTATTACTAAATAACGGGGACATTTTTAGCCTTCTGGTCGAGGTTCTATAAAACAATCAAATTTATTTGCTACCTCAACTGCACTTCTTACGCCGTCTTCATGAAAGCCGTTATGCCAATAAGCACCCGCAAAATGCGTATGATTCTTCCCACAAATAAGTGCTCTGTTTTTTTGCGCTTTAATTGAGTCTGCTGAAAAAATAGGATGATGATAGGTAAACTCAGCTAAAATTTCTTTAGGGTCAATATCTGCTTTTTGGTTTAATGTGACACAAAAAGTATGATCACTTTTTATTCCCTGTAAAATATTCATATTATAAGTAACGCTTGCTGCTTTAGAGCGGTCTTGACTGAGCTGGTAATTCCAACTTGCCCACGCTTTTTCACGATGAGGTAATAGTGTCTTATCTGTATGTAAAATAACGGAGTTGGCACTATAAGGCATAGCAGAAAGTATCGCGTTTTCATCATCAGTTGCGTCATTTAATAATGCAAGGGCTTCGTCTGAATGGCAGGCTAAAACCACTTCATCAAATGTTTCGCTAGGCTGTTCATTGAAGTGTAAATGTACTTTATCGTTACTGCGAGTTATACCTGAAATATTAGCATTTACTTTTATATTATTTTTAAAGGGCTCACACAAGGGAGCTAGATAACAACGAGATCCCTTTGGAATAACATACCATTGTGGTCTGTCTGCAATGTTGAGTAAGCCATGGTTATGAAAAAACTGTACAAAAAATTTAAACCCTACATCTTCCATCTGGGCTAAAGAACTCGACCAAATAGCAGCGGCCATTGGCAAAATATAATGCTCAGCGAAAAAAGCACTAAAATTATTTTCTGTTAAAAACTGTCCTAATGTAAGACCCTCACGATAATCATTTAGCCTATAGACGTTTTTGCAGAGTTTATTGAATCGTAAAATCTCTTTAACTAAAAACCAAAATCTTGGGTTAAATATATTTCTTCTTTGCGCAAACAAAGTATCTAAATTGTGTCCGTTATATTCTAGGCCTGTTTTGCAATTATGTACCGAAAAACTCATTTCTGTCGCTTGTTTACCAATGCCAATTTCTGATAATAAAGCTAAATAATTTGGATATGTTTTGTTATTAAAAACAATAAAACCGGTATCGATTGCAAATTTCTCTCCGTCTTTTACTATATCTACCGTTGCAGTATGGCCACCAATTTTTTCATTCTTTTCGAAGACGGTTACGTTATGTTTTTTTGATAATAAATAAGCAGAAGTTAAGCCTGAAATACCCGAGCCAATAATAGCAATATGTTTCATGCTGTTATTTCCTTAAAATAATAGATTGCCATAGGGATGCGGGCAATATAGAGAATAATTTTAAAATAAGCGTTAACCTTTTTGGAAAATGTAAATATTTAGTCCGTCGGTTAACCCCTTGAAAAATCCGATTAGCGGCCTCGTCACTCGTCAGTAAGAATGGCATTTCAAAGTCATTTTTTTCAGTTAAAGGTGTTTTAATAAATCCTGGGTGCACCAATGTTACACCAATATTTTCACTGACAAGGTCGAGTCGTAAACTTTTTGCGAGATAATCCATACCAGCCTTTGAAGCTCCATAAGCTTCGCTTCTTGGAAAAGGTACAATGGTTGCGCTAGAGCTTACAAACACAACCTGACCTCCTTTATTGACGAGCGGTAGGAAACATTGTAAAAGTGCGCCTAATGATGAAAGGTTTGTTGAGATGATGTCACTAAAAAGTTTGCCGTCAAAATGTTTAGCATCATCAATGTAACGGCAATCACCCGCATTTAACAACAGGATATCAATATCTTTGATATCGACAGCTACAGACTCTATTTGAGCCGGTTTTGTCATATCAAAGACCAAGCGTTTCATGGCTTTACTACAAAGTTTATCTAATTTATTTTCGTCACGGCCACAAGCAATAACATGATCACCTTGTGCAACATATTTTTCATATAATGCAAGGCCAATACCTGAGGTAGCCCCTGTAATTAGAACAGTACGAGAAACCATTAGTTTGCTGCCTTATTTTTAATCAATTTTATTAGCTTACCTAAAACAGGTAATTGTTCATAAAGCATTGAGCCAAGGTCTAAGTAATCACGATGATAAATGACTTTATCTTCATACCCTTTTATATAAGAGCTCCCCGTAACGTTAATGACATTACCTTTATTTAATTTAGGGTGCTGATAAGACATTGTCCAATAAATAGCGGCTTGGTCTTCTTGGGCAATAACATTGGAAATGACAAAATCACATGAGACTAAGTTCTCATATAGGTCTTGAAAATATTGAAATAAATTATCAAAACCTTTTAACTCATGTATGGGATCAATAAAGGTAACTTCGCGATGGTAAATCGTCGCTAAAAGCTCTAAGTTATCGGTAGAAAGTGTTTGATAAATTTTAACAAAATTGCTTAGCCACAGTGGCATAGGGGTTGAGTTTTCTCGGGTAACATCGTATTTCATTTCTCTTACCATAATGGCATTAACTAATCATCAAACGTGATGATTAGTTAAAATTATAAGTAAATCAGTTGATTACACCTTATAAAAAGCGAGAGCTTTCAATCTTGCTTCTTTATGGTCAACAACTGGTGGCCAGTAAATATTTAGCTTATTTTTTTCAATAAGCGTATGTGGAAAGTGTATGTTTTTATCAGGAACACTTCCCAACTCTGGTAAATACTTACGAATGAAATGACCCTTTGGATCAAAGCGTTCACTTTGCCTTATTGGGTTAAAAATTCTGAAATATGGCTGTGCATCACAACCAGTACTTGCTGCCCATTGCCAACCGCCATTATTAGAGGCCAAATCGCCATCGATAAGCCGACTCATAAAGTACTTTTCACCGAGGCGCCAATCAATTAACAAATGTTTAGTCAAGAAGCTAGCAACAACCATACGCAGCCTGTTATGCATCCAGCCTGTTTGGTTGAGTTGTCTCATCGCCGCATCGACAAGCGGATATCCCGTTTTACCCTGGCACCAAGCGTCAAATAATGCATCATTATAATGCCAATCAATCGCTTGGTACTTTTCATTAAAGCATTGATGCTTGCAAAGCCTTTGTTCATGAAACATTAAATTTCTATAGAATTCACGCCATATAATTTCATTGAGCCATGAAAATTCTGCACTGTCTGAGGCGATTAATATATCAGGGTAAGCATTAATTAGACTCATTAAAACATATCTAGGGCTAATAACACCTGCCGCTAAATAAGGTGATAAACCCGATGTCCCTTTTACCGAAGGTATGTCCCTTTGGTCATGGTAATCAGATATTTTTTCAGCGAAAAATAAAGGAAGCACATGTTTTTCAACCTCATGAACTAATGGCCAATTAGCAGAAATACTGTCTGGCGATTGAACAGTTGGAGAGAAAGATGCTTGAGAGGTAGATTGAAGTTTGCCTAAATAATCAAAGCCATGTTGTTTAACATACGTTAACCAAGCACGTTTGAATGGTGTGAAAACCTTGTACATTTGGTGAGATAAATTGAGCACTTTACCTTTGGGAACAATAACATCAGCTTCAAATAATGTCAGTTTAATGCCTAAGTTAACAATTGCGTTATCACGTTGTTGCTCATTGAATTCAACTTCGCTGTTAGCAACAATTTCTTGAAAGCCTTCTTGCTCGCAAAGCGCACGTAAATAACTAATTTGCTCATCGAAAGTATCAACATTAACTAATTCTAGTTTAATATTAAATGGGGCAAGTTCTTCAACTAGTGCTGCAGCATGTCTTTTAATAAAGTCAATTTTAATAGCGGACCAATCATGTTGCAGCCATTGCGGTTCTGAGATAAAAAAAACCGCTTTAAGGGGCGCATTACAAATATTGTTCTTCAAAAAATATTGTAATGCTGGATTATCATGACTTCTAAGATCATTTCGAAACCAAAGTAACAAAGTCTATTCCTTTATGATTTACTAATAAGTATTAATATGAATATCGTAATCTTAACTCGTCAGGATAAGGAGACAAGTAAGACTGGTTGCTCAAATAGTCTTTAGGGAATTGTAATAAATAATGCTTAATCAAGGTTAAAGGGACAACGAGAGGAACGAGCCCAATACGATAAGCATCTATTTGGTTACACAGTTCTTGTCGTTGATTAGCTTTTAAATGCTTAGAAAAATAACCTTGCATGTGTGCAAGAGTATTCGCATGTTTCTTACGTGTTGCTTTTATTTTTAGTGCCGTCATCAAGCCTAAAATGTATTGTTCAGCCATTTCTTGAAGTGGCATATCAGCTCTTGCTAACAATTGCCCTAAACTTTTATAGGCAATTAAATCATGGCTCATTACAGTGTATTTATATTGGCTATGAAATGTGGTGAGCTTGTGCTTAGTTAACCCCGTAGCAACAAGATTTTTCCAATGCTTGTAAGCAAATACTCGCGCAACAAAGTTCTCTCTAAGCACCATATCATTTAATCGGCCATTCTCTTCACAAGGTAAGAGTGGGTTCTCTTCCATAATGACTTTGGCGAATGCACCTATACCATTAGAGGGTAACGCGTGACCTTCTGGGTTGTAGACTTTTACTCTTTCCATGCCGCAGCTTGGGCTTTTTGCACAAAAAATATAACCACTTAAATCTTTAGTCGCATTAGCGACTTTAAGCGCATAAAGTTTCAGTGCTTCGGTGACATCGCCACTTCCGTCTGGACGAGATACGTGAATAACATCATCTTTTTTTATTTGACGGATAGTAGGCCTAGGGATAGGTAATCCTATTGCAACTTCTGGGCAAAAAGCTTTGTAAGTTACATGGTTGCTAAACTCTTTAATACAAAAAGTTGAAGGTTTGTTACTTGCATCGAAACGCACCTTTTCACCAATCAAGCAGGCACTAATACCTATAAGTAAATCTTCTTTATCAACAGAATGAATCATATATTTCCCTAAAATCTTACAACATGCGCTTAGTTAATAGATAAAGGAACCTATTGGATTAAGCAATTTATTAATGCCCTGTGTAAAGTGCATTGAGTCATTTGCGACAGTATAACAAAGACAACCGCTGCTTGAAATTGGATTATGTAGATGTTGACCATCTAGCATAATAAAGTCACCTTTCACATATTCGCCTTCTTCATCGTGAAAAGAGCCTTCCAATAAAAGCGTTAACTCAAAACCTTTATGGGTATGCTGAGGAACAGATCCATTGGGTTCCATATGTAGTAGATTAGTATGAATTTCATTTTCATCAAGTTGAACGCGTCTTCTTGCCAACTTTCCTATATGTGCTGTTTTACCTAACATCATATTATTAAGTACGGAGGGTAATTCATAAGACTTATTTCTAAAATTTACAGTTTTCGTTTTAACCGCTTGCATAACATCAATATTATCAGATTCGGTTATCGCGTTTATCATGTCGTCAACGTTTATTGCAGACAATTCTTGAGTCGCTAAATCACCTTCAAACACAGTAGTGGGTGATTCATCAAAATTAAGTGTAGCGACTTGATCCGTTAATAATGAAATTTTTTGCTGGCAAACTGGGCACATACCAGCATGGATAGATATACCAGCTGATAATGATGCGGGTAAGTCGCCATTAACAAACGACTGTATTAACTCAAATTTAGGGTGATGTTTAATCATGATTTTCTCCTAACTGCACTTTGAGTTTGGCTAAGGCTAAACGCAAACGAGATTTTATAGTACCTAAGGGTAGATTTAAATGGTTGGCAAGTTGCTCTTGCGACATTTCCATAAAATAGAAACCTTTAACAACTTGTTGTTGAGCTTCAGGTAATTGTTCAATTACTGACAAAAGCTCTTTGTTTTCTAGATGATCGTCAAATGATTCATCTTCACTTACTTGGCTTTCAGCAAGGGGCCAAATGTCGTCACTGAGGTTATCTTCCTTGTTACCTTTGATTTTACGTAGCATATCAAACGTAACGTTTCGCATTACCGTATAGACCCAAGTAGTCGCAGCCCCTTTGTCTTTATCAAAGAGATGTGCTTTTCGCCAAACATTACTCATGGTTTCTTGAACCACTTCGCTAGCTTGGGCTTCATTAGGAAACTTGTTACGAGCAATTCGCTGAATTTTAGGTGCGAAAAACTGAAACAGGTCGGTGAATGCTTTTTTATCTCTTGCGCTTGCAACGTCGTTAAGCCACTGACATAGCTGAGGATGATTTATTTTATCTGTCATGTTACTAGATTTAACATTTGTCACTGAGCTTAGCAAGTTAGTTTGTATCACTTCCATCACCGTTTTTTATTATGTATAAAGCTTTATACGCATAAAATTTGAGAAAGATCACTTGTGTAAAAATTTATTTATTGATTAATAACAGATTGAACCAACTCTTTTGCTGCCTGAAAATTATGTTCAACGATAAAGGTCGTTTTAACATCAATATTAATAGGTAAAAGTTCTAACCACCGGGCTATCACCCAACTTGGTCTATCAATAGCTTTGTGAGGATATAATTCACTTAAACTGGGATTGTTATCAAAAACATCAGCTAATGACGTTGAAAGTTCTACAATACTGCTATCTATATCAGTTTGTGACCAATGATTTATTTCCTTAATATCCCCGAAGTATAAATTATCACTGTCTGTGTCAATAACACTAAGTTCTACTAACGCTTTGCATTTAACATCAACCTCTAATATGCCATCTTGACCTTGATCAAAGTTAATAATTTCGACCCAACTGCCCCATAAAGAATTAGATAATGAATTTTTCGCATTCTTTGACCAGATGACGAAACCACTCCCTTGAGAGGCAATGCTTATCATTTTTAAGTAACGAGGTTCAAATATCCTCAGTTTTGTCACACCTTCTGGTAAAAGGAATATTGGCAAAGGGAAAATGGGTAAGCTTATGTTGTTAGTTTTCATATGTTCATTACTTCTATAATAATATTAATATATACGTAAATTGATAAACGAACGATCACAACGATATAAAAAAAGCCCCCTGGTGGGGGCATAAAAATATGCATGCAAATAGACCATGCATTAAAGGTAAATGTTTAATCTTTATTCAAGGATAACCGTGTCGATAACATGAATAACACCATTTGTGGTATATATATCAGAGATAACAACCGTTGCACCACCAATCATTAACATACCGGATTCTTCATCGACACTTACCCCAATATTCGTTCCAGACAATGTTGCTAAAGTTTTACCATTGGCTGCATAAGCATCTAACGAACTAAGTGCGACTTCCCCTACTACGTGAGTGAGTAAAACATTAGTTAAAGCAGTTGTATCAGCAAGAAGCACATTTAAAACCGTACTGTCAATCTTGTCGAATGCGGCATTTGTGGGTGCAAATACAGTAAATGTCTTCGTTTCATCAGCAAGAGTATCGACTAAATTTGCTGCGGTAAGTGCTGTCACTAAAGTAGAAAATGTAGCAGGGTCAGCCAGCGCAACATCTACAATAGAATTTGTAGGTGTACCCGACTCTGTTGGTGGCATAATAACGTTGTCAATCACATGAATAATACCATTGTCAGCCATAACATCTGCTGTACTCACCTTGGCGCCGTTAACAAACAGTGTTGAATTAGAGAATGATAATGAGATTTTGTCTCCATTAGCTGCGACTGCCATATTTGATGAAGATTGAGCTAAAGTAATTGCGCCATCGGCTAAAACCTTGCCTGGTAGTACGTGGTACAGCAAAATGTCAGTCAATTGTGCGGTAGTTAAACTTTCAAGTGTACCTGCAGGTAATTTTGCAAATGCGGCATCAGATGGCGCAAAAACAGTGTAATCAGTGTCTAAATCAGCTAAAACTGTATCTAAATTAGTTGCTTGCAATGCAGTAACTAAAGTAGTAAAACTACCATTGGCGACTGCAACATCGACTAAACTCATTGCTGGTGCTGGTATTGCAACATCACC
The DNA here is from genome assembly GCF_014076955.1 of Colwellia sp. Bg11-12. Taxonomy (NCBI): domain Bacteria; kingdom Pseudomonadati; phylum Pseudomonadota; class Gammaproteobacteria; order Alteromonadales; family Colwelliaceae; genus Colwellia; species Colwellia sp. Bg11-12. The sequence continues at coordinate 76,492 of NZ_JACGUZ010000079.1, read as the reverse complement.
GACAATAACCGCATCGATCACATGAATAATACCGTTAGTTGTATAAATATCTTTAATAATGATATTTGCTCCACCAAACGTTAGCATGTCTGTACTTGAATTTATAATTAATGGTATTTCAGCCGTTGAAGCTGTTGAGATCATTGCACCATTAAGAGAATAAGCTGTAATAGAGTCTACTGCTATTTCAGGCACAACATGTTGAAGTAATATATTCGTTAACACGTCAGTATTATCAAGCAACGTACTGATCGTTTCTTCACCGATAAGTGCAAAGGCTGCGTCTGTAGGGGCAAAAACGGTAAACGTTGCACTTTCATCAGCTAATACAGCGTCTAACTCTGTCGCTTGTAAAGCCGCAACTAAAGTCGTGAAATTACCATTAGCAATGGCCGTTTCAACAATATTAGCTGTTGGTTCAACAATGTCTGCAGGCGGCATTAAAACCGCATCTATCACATGAATAATACCATTGTCAGTTTGAATGTTTGTCGTAATGACTGTTGCCGTATTAACAAGTAAATTATCACCTGATAAAGAAAGTCCAACAGAGTCACCATTGACCATAGTAACCGTTGTACCTGCCAGACCAATGGCTGTAGCAGCGTCTACTTCACCACTAATAACATGATAAGTGAGAATGTCACTTAATCTGTCCGTGTCGGCTAATAAACCATAAATCGTGTTTTGACCGAGTAATGCAAAAGCATTGTCTGTAGGCGCAAAGACAGTAAAAGAAGCGTTAGGATCAGATAAAACACTGTCTAAACCAGTTGCCTGAAGTGTCTCAACTAATGTGGTAAAATTACCGTTGCTAATAGCAGCGTCTACAATAGTTACCTTGGGCTCAGGTAAATCGGGAGTTGCATTAGTATCTTTATCATTACAGGCTTGCAAAAAAACTAGACTTATAATGGTTACACTTAACATTTTAAAATATTTCACTGGGCTTCCCTTATATGTTTGTTGAATTAATTACTATTGAACTTACGAGAGAAAAAACCCTGAGGATCATAAAATGTTTATAAAAAAAACATAAATTTTTTGTTGATCTAAATCACAAAGCCACACGTATTAATGTGGTTGTTCAAACAATTAGGATTTACTTATGAATTACCTTATTACCGGTGGTACAGGCCTTATTGGTCAAGCATTGATTAAATCTATAGATTTTAAAGGCAACACAGTCACTGTGTTGACTAGAAATATAGAAACCGCTTCTTTACGATTAACAAGTGACGTTAACTTTATTGACGAACTGTTACTTTCAGATATAGAACACAGCGATATTGTTATTAACCTTGCAGGTGAACCAATTGCGGATAAACGTTGGACAAGAGAACAAAAAAATAAAATTTGTGAGAGCAGGTGGAATATTACGGCGCAGATAACTCATTTAATTTCTATCGCGCAAAAGCCGCCCCATGTGCTCATTTCAGGTAGTGCTATTGGCATTTATGGGCGACAAAACAATAACCCGATTGATGAGAACTTTTCTGATTTCCATCAAGAGTTTACTCACGATGTATGTGCGAAATGGGAAAAGAATGCACTAGCTGCTATCTCTACTGAGACTCGAGTTGCCATACTACGCACGGGCATCGTTTTAGATAGGGAGTCAGGTGCGCTAGCTAAAATGATATTGCCTTTTAAATTAGGCGTTGGTGGCAAAATTAGTCACGGTGGTCAATTCATGTCTTGGATTCATTTAGAGGATATGGTTTCGGCAATTATACATATTATCGGCAATGATGACTTATCAGGACCTATCAATATGACCTCACCTAACGCAGTAAGCAATAAGACGTTTTCACAAGCTTTAGCTAAATCACTGCATCGTCCTTGCTTTTTGATGACACCGGCTCCACTACTTAAACTTATATTTGGTGAAATGGCAGAGCTGTTACTATTTGGACAAAATGTTGTTCCACAAAAGCTATTGAATAACGGTTTTACTTTCAAGCATAATGATATTGAATCTGCTTTGACTGATTTGTTAAAGTAATTTAGGCCGATGGGCAGCTTTGGTTTATTGTTTCCTTATCAAAAAACAAAGTTACTTCAGCAACTTTAATACCGAACTTAGACATAGACGTTTTGTTCATGACTCTATTTTCGTCAAGTTGGTACATCCAATCGTCCATGGTAACTTGTGTGATGTCACCATCTATATTTAATGATAATTCATATTGAAATTGAAAAGCGAACCCTTGATGTTTACCTATAGCCGTACCGACAACATCTTCTGCTGTACCGGTATAGCTTCCGTCGGCTAATTTGGTTAGTTGCCAATTTCGATAGCTAATTTCACCATCATTAAAGTAAAATTTTTCAGCTAATACGCCTTTTTCATCTTTCCAAGTGCCATTGATTTCAACACAAAATCGTCTTTTCACTTTATTGGAATAATCTTGTATCATGCCCCAAGCAATAACTTGACGGTCAAAGTAAGTTTTTATATCGAATGGCTTATCTACAGTTTTATAGTCATTTAAAACAACAGAACAGCTAGAAATAAGAAAGCAGGTTGTCATAAAAACTAAAGATTTTATCAATTTATTTATCATTTTTAATTCCTAATAATTCAAGCCGTAGCTTGGGTTCACTGGTTTTTTCTGATAACCATATATCCAGAAAAAGTTGACTGAATTCTGGTTGGTTAATTTCACCAATAAGATTATTGTTAAAATAAAAGACACTTTTGTTATTGTTAACATACAACGACAAACTATCTCCTTCTTCAATATCTGGCCATATTTTGAGGAGTATAGGTAAATAAACCGCATATAATTCTGGTTCAACACCCAGATGTTGCCATTGCTCAACAGTACGATTGACCAAGTCTTTGCTTGAAATACCGGTAAGGTAATTGATTTGATAAAGAAGCTTATCCCTATCTGTTTGAATAGGATAAGTACCCGTTGTGGTCAATAATTTACTTTTATAAAGATCCCAAAATAAAATAGAAAATGTGGTTTCTCCAATGGGTATATAAGATTGTTCTTGTATAATATTATCTAATGTATTTAAAGGCTTAGCTATTGCTTGACCCAATATAAAGTTTTGTAAACTAAAGATAAATATTAAGTACACGTAAAGCTTAGGCATGACTCATCTCTCCTTTCATAATTTTACCTTTCAAATAATAAAACAAAATAAATAAACCACCCCACACCAGCGCTAAAACAACATAGGTGATAAACATTGAGTAAGCAAAATCAACCACCATAAACTTATAACCAGCAATGTAACTTAACGGTGAAATTAACCCTCCTACGACCAATTGCAACATTTTTGAAGACGCTAAAAAATTAAGGCTATGACAAATAGTGGCAGCAAAACTTGCCCAAAGCATCATTAACCAAAATGGAATATGAGAAGGTTCAAGAAAAATAAAAAGCGTTAGTTGCTGTAATAATGAATCAACACTGATACCAATTACACTGACCACCAGTATCAGGAACAATTCTTTGTAATTTTTTGATTGAAAAAAAAGGTGAGCAACCAGCAGTAAAAAGGCAATAGGGATAAAGTTATTACCCCAGTAAATCAAGCCAAACCAAGACACATTAAAACCAATTAAATTAATTAACATAAATCAAACCAACCACTTTATTTTGATATACGTATCATTAAGGCAATAAGATCTATTCATCACCTTTTTAAGCCTTATTTCTCAGATAAAATTGTTGGATAACTAAAGTGTAAACCTTCCTATCAATTTTTTCAGTGAATTCGACTCGCTATGTAAACCAACACATAACGCTTCCGACTCTTTCATATTTTCTCGCGTCTGATTAGCTGAGTCTGCGATCATCACTATATTTTGACTAATTTCTGAAGTGGCTAACGTTTGCTCTTTAGTCGCTGTTGCTACAAATGTATTCATTTGGGCTAGGTTCGCTATTTCTTGTGCAATATTATTTAATGTATCGCCGGTTTTCTTTAATCGCTCAGCGTTTTCTAACGTGTTTTTACTACCAAGCTCTATCGATGATACCGTAGCTGATGCTTTAGTATTCAAACTCTCAATCATTTCGTTAATTTGTTCTGTAGAATCAGCTGTTCTTTTGGCAAGGGTTCTTACTTCATCTGCTACCACAGCAAAACCTCTGCCTTGCTCACCGGCTCTTGCGGCTTCTATTGCGGCATTAAGTGCCAATAAGTTGGTTTGTTCTGAAATAGCTTTAATAACATCGAGTACATTAGATATCGATTTTATTTCAGCAGACAGCTCTAACACTGACTCGACTGATGAGACCATAGATACTTCGAGCTCTCCCATTTGTACAATGGTATTATTAACAAACTGTGCCCCGTCTTGCGACGTTTGTTCGGTCGTTATCGCGATATCAGATGCTCCATTGGCATTATTAGAGATATCTTGCACCGTCATTTCCATTTCCGTCACTGCAGCAGCAACTGTTTGTGTACTTGATGATTGTTGCTCTGCTAAGACCGTTGCACCTTTAACTTTTTCTTGAACATGTTCTGATAAATCTTGCACCTGAATGGCAGAAAAAGAAACTTGTTTGAACATTTCGTGAAGTTGTTCTAAAAACAAATTAAACTTTATCGCTAAATGGGCTATTTCGTTATTTTCATTGACCGGTAGTCGCGCGGTTAAATCGCCATCATTTTCTGTTAATGCCGTTACAGCTTTAGTGATCCCTTCAATGGGTTTAAAAATCTGACCCGCTAAAATCCGTACAAATGCAAAGCCGATTAAGGCAATGACTACGCCAACAATAATATTTTTATTTATTGCACTATTGATAGGCCCATACAATTGTTCTTCTGGTATTTCAGCCACTAAATGCCAATCAAGAGAGTTAAGAGGCGTGCTAGACATAACATGGTCTGTTCCGTTTATTTCAATATTATAAATAGCGCCATTCTTGATGGGGGAAAGTTCGATGCGTTGCCCTATCTTTGATTTTGTACCGTGAAGCATAATTGTTCCATTATCTGAAACTAAATAGACAACCCCTGATTTACCTATGCGATGATTTTTTACTAGGTTAGTCATAGAATCTAGTGAACGTCCGATACCAGCAACGGCGGTTCTTACACCATCGACCTCTACAGCATAGTTAATAAAAACAGCCGCTTGCTGTGAATTTTCATCTACATCTATGCTCAAGTCAAAAGGTTTATCAGACGCTAGGAACTCATAAAACCATTTATCTTCCTCCTGCTTAACTTGCCTAGTAATGCCTTCTTCGGTGTAATAATTTTTTGTTTTTTCTGAGACTATAAAAGCAGTTAACGCACGGTTAGCTTGTTTAATTGTCGCCAAATACTCAATAAAGGAGGGTCTATTAGATTCATCTTCGTTATTAATTAACCAATTTTTTACAAATGAATTTTGAGCGACTTCTTTAGAAACAATAATAGGGCGAGTGAGGGCCAGCTCAATCTCATTTTTTACTTCATTAAGCGCGGTAGGCAGATCAACCTCCGCAAGTTTCTCTGCTGTGTGTGATCGAATACTGCTAGAAAAAATAAACGTTGAAACCGCTAACGGTACTATGATGGCTAACACTAAACTTAAATACATTTTTTGCTTTAATAACATGAATACTCACCTTAGAAGTGATGTTGTTAAATGGAACTATTGCCCTAGAGAATATTATAGCTACAATGTTCTATATTGAAAGGTTAGGTAAATTGATCAATAGATAGATAAAAAATGATGTTAGCTAGTTGTTATTAAGATAAAAAATGGTCAGTCTCGACTATAGCCAAACATCATTTTTAGCGGTTAGGTCTCCCCCAGCATCACCTGTATTAACAACGCCTCGAGGTTCTATGAACATTATTTTACATTCCTCTTTTGCATAAGGCTTATGTTCAACCCCTTTAGGAACAACATACATTTCACCGGCTGAGAGCTCAACGTCTCCATCTCTAAACTCAATACTCATGGTGCCTTCGATAACAAGAAAAACTTCATCTGTTTTATGATGAACATGCCAGGTAAATTCATTTTTAATTTTAGCGAGTTTAAATTGATAATCATTCATTTCAGCAATAACTCTGGGTGACCAATATTCTGAAAATTGAGAAAATTTATTCTGTAAATTTATCGGGGTTTTAGACATGATGTTCCTCATAAATGTCACTCATACTCATAATAATAAGTTGTGTCAGTGAATTAAGATGTAAATTAAGTGCAACTCATACACCCGCTAGCGTTAACTCTATGGAGTTGTTAGCATTACCGCTAAGCGGTAATTTCACCCGCTAAGTATTGAATGGCTTTACCTGAAATATAAACTTTGTCACCTTTTATAAGACATATTAATTTTCCTCCTCGGGCAGAAGCTTGATAAGCGACGAGTTCTTTTTTGTTTAATTGCTCAGCCCAATAAGGTGCTAATCCTGTATGAATTGAGCCCGTAACAGGGTCTTCATCTCCGCCATTTGCTGGCCAAAAATATCGAGAAACAAAATCATATTTGCTTGATCTTGACGTTACCACAACATCATAAGGAGCAAGTTTTTTCAACTGCTCACTATATTGTTCAACGCTAAGTACATCTTCTTCTTTTTCATAAACAACAAAATATGCTTGGTCATTTAATAAAACGTTCACTGGTTTAATCGACAAACCATTCAGCAGCCCACTAGGGATTTCATCAACGACTGTAGGTTTTTTATTAGGGAAGCACATTTCGATAGCGCCGTTGTTATTTTGTGTCACCGATAAACTGCCCACCGCTTGTGCAAAAAAAGTAATTTTATTCACATCGTCATTATTAGCAAAAATAACAAATGAAGCGGCAAGTGTTGCATGCCCACAAAAGTCAATTTCTGTTATCGGTGAAAACCAACGTATTTGATACTCTTTATTATTAATTTTTTTTACAAATGCCGTTTCTGAAAGGTTATTTTCAAAGGCAATTGATTGCATAAGATCGCTTGCAAGCCAATTTTCCGTAATAATTACCGCGGCAGGATTACCTTTAAAAAGTTCATCAGTAAATGCATCTATGACATTAATTTTTAATTTCATTGAAAATAATACTCCTGAGTATTGCATGCTCTAATAGTTTTATTTAGATAAAGGCACAACAAAGAAAATCATCAGTCCTGCGCTCAATATATAATTTCGCTACTCGTTTATTAGTCATGCCTATTGGGTTGATCTGTATCAATGTTTTTCAACATAAATTAGTGTTATTCATTGAATGTAACTAGACTAAAAATCAGCCTGTTAGTAGATGATAATACACTATAAATTTTGTGTGATATTTCTACTAGAAAGACTTTATGAAGTCAAATAGCCTGATTTTATGATTGTTCACTCTTCCCTACAAACAATTAATGGCTGTGGCTATATTTTTTAATAATTGGAAGACAAATAACTAAGGATAAACAATGAAATATACGCTCTCAACTTTATTTATCATGATGCTATTAACGTTAGCTAGTTGTGATAAAGGTGCTGATTCCCCGCGAGGCTTTAGCTTGCCTAAAGGTAATATGGAAACAGGAAAAGCCGTCTTTTTAAAATTTGAATGTTTAGCTTGTCATACACTCAAAGGCGTTGAAGACCCAAACATTGTCAAACAGCTTGATATGTCAATTGTTCTTGGGGGCGAGAAAACTAAAATTGTTACTTATGCTGAATTAGTCACTTCAATCATTAATCCTTCTCATAAATTTTCGCCCCTTCATTTCGCTAAACAAAAAACACCTGAAGGTAAATCAAAGATGAAAGTTTTTAATGATGTTATGACTGTAAGTGAACTTATTGATTTAGTTTCATTTTTACAAAAAAATTACACCTTATCCCCTTATAAGCAAACCAAATATCAGTATTATCCTCAATAGTCATTACAGGAGTTAACATGAATATTAAATTCTTTGGCGCCACTCGAGAAGTCACAGGGTCTTGCTACTTGGTGCAAGTAAACAACAAAAACATACTGGTAGAATGTGGTATGTTTCAAGGCTCTCATGAACATGAAAAACACAATCACGATCCCTTCCCTTTTGAGGTAAGTGAGTTAGATGCCGTAATCGTTAGTCATGCCCATCTTGACCACACCGGTCGATTACCGCTACTTATCAAAGAAGGATTTCATGGCGCTATCTATACCCATAATGCGACCGTAGATTTATGTAAAATCATGTTAATCGACTCAGGCTACATTCACGAAAAAGAGGCACGGTGGGAAAATAAAAAACGCGAACGTAAAGGCTTAAGCTTAGTCGAACCTCTTTATACAACAGCAGAAGCCGAAACTACCTGCCAATATTTTAAAGGTCTTAGCTATGATAAAGCATTAGAGATATGTGAAGGCGCAGAACTAACCCTTAGGGATGCGGGTCATATTATTGGTTCTGCCATTCTTGAATTAACCCTTGTTGAAAATGGCATTAGCAAAAAGATAGTCTTTAGCGGTGATTTAGGCCATAAAAACGCTCCTATCTTACGTGATCCCTTTATCGTTAAACATGCTGATCTTGTCATTATGGAGAGTACTTATGGCGATAGATTACATCGCAAATGGGATGATACTTGGCAAGAAATGGGAGAAATCATTGCTAAGGCTAAAAGTAGCAAAGGGAATATACTCATTCCTGCTTTTACCGTAGGACGAACTCAAGAACTACTTTATGAATTTAAACAGCATTTCGACGAATGGCAGCTTGGTGACTGGCAAATTTTTCTTGATAGTCCTATGGGGATTAAAGCAACAACGGTTTACGCAAAACACCATGAGGTTTACGATGCACAAGCCGAAGATATTAAACAAAAAGATGAGGGATTATTCAACTTACCTAACTTACATATGTCAGAAAAAACTGAATACTCGATGAAAATCAACCAAATATCCTCAGGCGCAATTATTATAGCAGGTAGTGGTATGTGTACAGGAGGCAGGATTAAACACCATTTTAAACATAATATTTGGCGCGAAAGTACCCATGTGATTATTGTTGGCTTTCAAGCAAAAGGAACATTAGGACGATCGCTTGTTGATGGCTGTGAATACATTAAGTTATGGGGTGAAAAAGTACAGGTTAAAGCAACCATTCACACCATTGGAGGATTTTCTGCCCATGCTGACCAACAAGGCTTACTCGATTGGTATCAGGGTTTTGAAAATAAACCACCGGTAGTTCTCGTGCACGGAGAAGTTGAAGCTATGGATACATTTGCACAAAAATTAAAACATCAACACCAAGTCAATGTTACACAAGCAAGTTATAAGCAAAATATTATTATCTAAAGGAAAGCATTATGTATAAACATATTTTATTTGCCACAGAACTTAATGAAGAAAAAAGCCTTGTTGAAGCTAAGGTTATAGCCTTACAGAAATTAACCCAAGCTAAATTGAGTGTTATTCATGTCATTGAGCCTATACCGAGTGCTTATTATGGTGGTGTATATGGTGTTATTCCTGACATAGACCCTATTGATAGTATGAGTACAACAAACGCATTAGAAGAACGAGCTAAGCTTGCGCTGCAGCCATTAACGAAAAGGCTGAATATTCAAGAACACGACCTGCACATACCTATCGGACATACCAGCGGTGAAATATTATCTTTTGCCAAAAAAGAAAACGTTGATTTGATTATAACGGGTAGTCATGGCGTGCATGGTTTGCAATTACTGCTAGGCTCTACCGCGAACGCTGTTTTGCATGGCGCAAAATGTGATGTGCTTGCTGTGCGACATTCAGACTAAAATAGTCGGCAAAAAAAGCTTTTTAACCTTACCCGCCATAACTCGTTTATGTAGAGGTATGTTAAAGCGACGTCTAAACAGATTATACCGTTAATTCATCTGGGGTTAAAAGTTGATAGTTTGAACATTGCTGGCATCAATATCGCCCCACCCCAACCGATTTATATATGATTAAAGAGGAAAGCCAACGTTATACTTTCCTTTATTATATCGGTTATGAATAACGGTTAAATATGACGTTAACTGGACTTTTTCTTGGATAAAGTGAAGTTTGCATAAAAAGTTGTTACTACGCCCACAATAAGCGAAAGCATAGCTAAACCGAACAGTGCATTATCTTGGGATTCAAAAGCTAATAAATATAAACTTAACGTGACCAGAAGCAAACCGACAAAAATAAAAATTTTGGGATGCGAAATTACCAGTCCCTTGGGATGAATATTTTTTCCTGTATGCGATTTTGAATGAGCTGAAGCTTTTCGTTTGTGCTTATTTGTTGGCATCACCAAGTCCTCAAGTATTATAACAATATGCTATGGTTACATCTCATTGATGCCCTTTCATAACACGTAATTAATTTATACTAATATTACAAAAAATCAAATGATTATATGTAGCTAGAGGCTGTTGAGTTACTTTATGATGATATAAAACAACAAAGGTCATTAAAAAATCAACAAATAAATGTAAATTTTCATGACTATGCGAGAAAGAATTCACTCTCTTTTGATAAGGATTGTTAGCAGAACTTAACGTTTTAACACCTTACTTTTTTATAGAAGATTGTAAGGTTGAGTAAGTAGATAACTTAACGTTATTGGTTAAGTTATCTACTCAATACCTTAAAAAAAGTTTTTCTTAAGGTATTTAAGTGAACTCAAAACTCATTAAAATACAAACTCTTCACTTGATAAAGCCATCATAGAATCTACGCCGCTTTCGATACAAGCTGCATGGCCTTGGGCACGAGGTAGAATACGTTGAAAGTAAAACGTTGCTGTTTTAATTTTAGCTTGATAAAAGGCTGCGTCTTCACCACCGTCTTTTAACTTACTTTGCGCGACAGAGGCCATTTTCGCCCAGAAAAACGCCAAAGTAACATAACCGGCAAACATCAAGTAATCAACGGAAGCACCGCCAATTTCATCAGGATTCTTCATAGCTTTTTGCCCAATATCACCCGTGATCACCTGCCACTGTTTAGCGTATTCATTTAACGTATTTACATACTCGGTCATTGCTGGATTGTCGGCATTATCTTTTGCAAACATAGCAACGTCGGTCATCAATGGTTTTAAAATTTGACCTTTACTGCCTAAAATCTTACGGGCTAATAAATCTAACGCTTGAATACCGGTTGTACCTTCATAAATACAACTAATTTTAGTGTCGCGTAGAAGTTGCTCCATGCCCCACTCTTTGATGAAACCATGTCCACCAAATATTTGTACGCCATGGCTAGTACATTCAAAACCTAACTCCGTTAAAAATGCTTTTGCGATAGGTGTTAATAAAGCTAACTTGCTCTCTGCATCTGCTTTAGCATCATCGTCTTCTGATGCGTGTGTTATATCAACTAATTGCGACAAATAGCCAATAAGTGCTCTACCGCCCTCAGAAATAGACTTTTGGGTAAGTAGCATACGACGAACATCAGGATGAACAATGATAGGGTCTGCCGGTCCATCAGGGTTTTTCACGCCACTAATAGAACGCATTTGTAAACGGTCTTTCGCATAAGCTAATGAACCCTGGAATGACGCTTCAGCTGCTGCTGAGCCTTCCATTGCCACACCTAAGCGAGCAGCGTTCATGAAGGTAAACATGCAATGTAAACCGCGGTTCTCTTGACCAATTAAAAAGCCCTTTGCGCTATCAAAATTAATAACACAAGTCGCATTAGCATTGATACCCATTTTATGTTCAATAGAACCACAACTCACCGCATTTCTGTCTGCTATCGAGCCATCATCATTGACATTAAATTTTGGCACGATGAAAAGAGAAATACCTTTACTACCTTCAGGTGCGCCTGGAAGTCTTGCGATAACAATATGAACAATATTATCTGACAAGTCATGTTCACCGGCTGAGATGAATATTTTCGTACCTGTTATAGCGTAGCTACCATCATCATTGAGTTCAGCCTTAGTGCGCAACATGCCTAAATCAGTACCACAATGTGATTCAGTTAAACACATGGTACCTGTCCAGCTACCCTCAACTAACTTAGGCATAAACTGCTGTTTTTGTTCACTGGTGCCATGAGCTTCAATAGTTGCTTGTGCTCCATGACTTAAACCTGGGTACATAGCGAAACTATGATTTGCAGACGACATCATTTCGCTAATAGAAGCGTTAAGAGAATAAGGTAAACCCTGGCCACCAAACTCTTCACTTTGCGATAATGTTGGCCAACCGCCCTCAACATACTGTTGGTAAGCTTCTTTAAAACCATCTGGTGTCGTTACTACGCCATCAGTCCATGTACAACCTTGTTGGTCGCCAATCTGGTTTAAAGGAGCAATAACTTGTTCTGTAAATTTGGCAGCTTCTGTGATGATAGCATCGACCATATCTTCGCTGGCATCGTTGTAGCCTAATTGTTTATAGTGTGTGTCGCAGTCTAATAATTCTTGCATTACAAACTTAATATCACGAACTGGGGCTTTATATTCAGGCATTCTATTGACTCCAAAAAATTCATTATTAAACGTTGATATGACTATTCAACATTATTTTTTTAACCAAGTGGTCATACCACTGATATTATCGACATGAAATAAATTAGTCAAATGAATTTAATTTATCTCTGACTATTCGATATCCGTATAGTAAAAGTTAATGCTTCTCTAAAACAATAGCTGAAAAATATCCGCTAACTATACGCATTTTGAATAGGGCGTGATAATAATTATTCATTGGCGTTATAGACATAACAGCCTTAGCATCGTTACGCACTTAAATTTATTTTTACTCTATAACAGATATTACTTATACCTTTTTCCATAAGGAATAGATCACTTCCTTAAACGATTTCTATAAGTACAACGTCTACTAACGTTATAGCTAATAACAGATCTACAGAGATTTAGTCAGCCTCATATATTACTTCACTTAATATGAGGAAATTTTCAAAATATTAAGGAACCTCCATGTCTTTGACTACCATATTAGAAAAGCGCCATTCAGTGCGTGCTTTTTTGGATACACCTGTAAAGCAAGAACATTTAAATGCTATTTTTGCCCAAGCACAAAGCGCGCCTTCAAATTGCAATGTACAACCTTGGCAAACTTGTGTGGTGTCAGGAGCGAAAAAAGAGTCACTTAAAGATGAGTTGACCGCGGCAGTGATGAGTGGGATGCCACCAAACCCTGACTTCAATTGGTTACCTAAATATGAAGGCATTCATAGAGACCGACAGTTTGGTTCTGCAAATGCACTTTATAGCGCAATTGGTGTTACCCGCGAAGACAAAAAAGGCCGCCAGATAGCCATGTTACGTAACTGGAGTTTTTTTGATGCTCCGCACGTTGCCTTTTTTACCATGGACAAGTATCTCGATATTATGGGCGCTGTCGACTTAGGTATCTATGCACAAACCCTGTCGTTAATTATGGCTGAACACGGTCTGTCCAATTGCATGCAAGGCGCACTAGGACAGTTTCCGGATCCCATCAAAAAAGCCTTAAATTTACCAGAAAAAAGTGGCATTTTGTTTGGTATGTCGTTTGGTTATGCAGATAAAAATGCGCCTGTAAATAAAACCCGTACTGACCGCGAAGATATTGCTAATGCCGTTAGCTTCTTTAAATAATCAGATAAAGATAAACAACAGTAAATCGTTATCCGCAATAAGTGGATGAGTGGATGAGTTATATCCAACGGCTTTATCCGTAGTTAACTATGTAAGAAAATAGTTTCATTTAGCCTTTACCCATCAAATAACAACGTATACTGAGAGTAAATATGGAAGGTACTGAATTAGTTACATTTGTGAACACACAAGTTGTGCCTATTTGCATATTTTTAATTATGATGGGTATGGGGCTATCGCTTGTCCCCAATGACTTTAAACGTGTAGTTAATTACCCTAAAGCTGTTTCTATTGGCTTAATTAATCAGCTGATTTTATTACCGATTATTGGCTTTAGTTTGGCGCATTTTATGTCATTAGAGCCCGAGTATGCGGTCGGCATTATGTTGTTAGTATTATGTCCTGGTGGCACAACATCTAATATGTTTTCTCACTTGGCAAAAGGTGATGTCGCTCTTTCTGTCACCCTGACAGCCGTTGCCAGTGTTGTTACCGTTTTTAGCATACCTATTGTGTTAAATTTATCGTTAAAACATTTTATGGGAGCAGGCAGTGAGTTTGAGTTACCCATCATTAAAACCATGTTAAGTTTAATCGTTTTAACTATTTTTCCGGTTGCCATTGGTATGCTAATAAAAGCCATTGCCCCAAAATTTGCTGACAGTACACAGGTTTATGTATCAAGATTTGGTATATTGTTTTTAACATTACTGCTGATTTTCTTAACCTATATTCAACAAGAAATTGTTGTTGAGGCATTTATTGCCGCAGGTCCCGTTTCGCTGATCCTCAATCTATTAACGATGGCACTAGGATATTACTCCAGTAAGTTTTTTAAATTAAGCCCCGCACAAACATCATCAATCACCCTTGAAGTAGGTTTGCAAAATAGCACTTTATCGATGTTTATGGCCTTAACGCTGTTAGCAAATTATAAAATGTCATTCGCTCCTGCGATTTATACGCTGGTTATGCTATTTACTGCCGGTATTCTTGTTAGGTTTTTACGTTCGAAATATCATCTGAGAGAGCAAAGCCTTAACTGAAAGTATGATAAAGTAGCATAATATCTCTTAAGGTAGAAAGTTAACCTTATGATCAAAAAACACTTATTCATTAACTTTATGCAAATGAAATGAAAAGGAAAAATGTAAACATGATTACTATTCATCATCTAAATAAATCACGTTCTAAACGTGTTATCTGGTTGTTAGAAGAGCTTCAAATGCCTTATAACATTGTTGAGCATCAACGCGATCCAATCACAAACTTAGCGCCAGAAAGTTTGAAATTAATTCATCCACTCGCAAAAGCGCCTATTATCGTTGATGGTGAGGTTACTTTGTGTGAGTCGGGTGCAGTAATGGAATATATTCTCAACCATGCAACATCAACTAACTTAAGGCCCGCCATAGACAGCAGTGAATATTATCATTATTTAGAATGGTTGCATTTCGCCGAAGGATCGTTAAGTTTACCGGTAATAACAACATTGTTGATGTCAATGGAAACGCGCGATGCCGCCAAGCCCCTCGACGGTTATATTGCTAAAGAAAACCATCTTGATTTTTCATATATCGAAAATACTTTACGCTCAAGACGTTATTTTGCTGGTGATTCTTTTAGTGCTGCTGATATTATGATGGCTGTGATACTCGAGATTGCAGAAAGTCTTGGTTTATTAGAAAATAAAAACAAAACTAAAGACTATCTCGTAAATATGAGACAAAGACCTGCTTATCAAAAAGCGGCACAATTTGGCTAAAAGCTAGTTTTATCAATGTAGACAACTATAGGAAAGAACATGGAATTAATCGATTTTGAACTCAATGAAAACATTGCAACGATCACCTTAAAAAATGGCAAGGTTAACGCGATTTCTCATCAAGTAATAACCGAAATAAATAGCGCACTAGATCAAGCTGAAGCAGCAAGTGCAGCGGTTATATTAACGAGTCAACCGGGGATATTCTCAGGTGGTTATGACTTAAAAACGATGAAAGAAAGTTCTGACTCAGCTGTATCTTTGGTTACTGCTGGCTCAACACTTACTCGACGTATGTTGTCCTTTCCTTTTCCTATTGTTGGTGCTTGTACTGGCCATGCTATCGCTAAAGGTGCCTTTTTATTACTCAGCTGTGATTATCGCATCGGCAGCATAGGTTCATTTAAAATTGGACTTAACGAAGTGGCTATTGGTATGACGATGCACCAAGCCGGACTTGAGTTAGCACGAAATCGTGTGCCTATTAACTACTTAACTCGCTCGGTGATCAATGCTGAGTTATTTGATCCCCAAACAGCTGTCTTAGCGGGTTTTCTTGACACGCTAGTTGAACCTGAAGCATTAATGGCGACAGCAAAAGCCGCAGCGACTCAATTATTAACCCTTAACATGACAGCACACCATGGCACCAAGTTAAGAGAAAGAAAGCAAATACTAACCGCATTAGATGCTGCAATAGCGATAGATTCGACCATGACCCTCGATCTATAGTTAACATGGCACTCCAAAGCATAAATATAGCCATTAACAATAAGATTGTTCATTATTTTTTAGGTAGTTAACTGATGATAAAAAAAATAGCACTGTTCTTTGTCTTATTATTTTCCTGTGTTTACTTTGGCAGTGCCTGGTATTTTTCTTCGAAAATATTAATGCTACCGATCACCGAATGTACGCTCGAGCGTTTCTTCTATTGTGGCGAGCCAAGCGAGCAAGGTATTACCTTTGAAAATATTGTTTTCAAAACAAGTGACGGTTTAACTTTACCTGCTTGGTATATGCCTTCTAGAAATAAAAACGCCAAAAAAGCCATTTTATTAGTTCATGGCCGCACAGCAAATCGGACCGAAGGTATGCGATACGCTAAAGCTATTATCGCAGCCGGCTATAATGTCTTAGCCATTGACCTGCGTCATCCTCGCCAAGACCCTACAATTATTTCTACAATGGGTTATCACGAGAAAAAAGACGTGATTGCCGCTTTAGATTATTTAACGGTTGAGAGAAATATCGACTCAATTGGGGTTATGGGTTTTTCAATGGGCGCAGCAACTAGCATGATTGTGATGGCTAAAGATCCACGAATTAAAGCCGGAGTCTTTAGTGGTGGCTATGCTAATTCGATGGACGTTCTCGCTGAACAGGCAAAAGTACTATACGGTTTACCTCGTTATCCGTTGATGCCGATGGTGGCGAAATTTTTTGCTTGGCGTGGCGATTTAGATATTGATGAGATTAACCCTGAAAAATACATTGCGAAAATATCTCCCCGACCTATCTATATCATGCACGGCACAGCTGATAAAACAGTAGGATTTGAACATGGACAACGTTTATTTGCCGCGGCTAAAGCACCTAAACAGTTTTGGCAAGCTGAAAATGGTGAGCATACTAAGCTATGGCAACTCGACAATGAAAAAGCTGAAACGAGTGTGGTGAACTTTTTTGATCGCTACCTCTAACCGCGTGACGGTGAAACACGTTTAGTTGACTTCTACTTGACCCTCTCAAGCTAAACGCAACGGTCACTGTCTTTAAAGTAATTATTTTATTAGGTGTTTATAAACTTATATGTCAAAACCTGTTATTAATTTTGTCCATGCAAATGGCTTCCCTGCCGGAAGTTATCGCACTTTCCTATCACTATTTGCAACCGATTATTCAACCATTGCCTTAGAGCAATATGGGCATGACGATAATTACCCTATCCATAACAACTGGCAATTTCTAGTGAATGAACTGGTCGACTTTGTTAAAAAACAAGAGCAAAAAGTTATCTGTATTGGCCACTCTTTTGGTGGTGTCATATCTTTTATGGCGGCGTGTCAGCATCCTGAGCTCTTTCGTGGGGTGGTAATGTTAGACCCTCCAGTATTTTCTGGCCCCTTATCTTGGTTTTTAAAATTCGCTAAAAAAACGCCTTTCATTGATAAAATATCACCCGCGGGGCGTGCTAAAAACAGACAAAAACATTGGCCTTCAGAAACAAAGTTAGTTAATAATTTTGCCAATAAAAAGCTCTTTCAACATTTCGATCCACGGTGCTTACAAGATTATGTAGACAGCGCAGTCACGCTAAAAAATAAAAGATGGGAGTTAATGTTTTCTCCCGACGTTGAAGCGGACATATTTAGACATTTACCTTGTAATTTAACAACGTTTAAAAATAAACTTACTGTGCCGTCTGCTTTGATATATGGCGAGAAAACAGATGTTTTACCGGTTAGTTATTTTAATCGCTTTGCTAAGATGAATGATATACCACTGACTCAAATAGCCAATGGCGGCCATATGTTTCCGCTTGAGCAACCAGAAAAAACAGCGGCAATCATAAATAACATCATAAAAGACTGGTAACCGGCCGACTAAGCTAAGGTTATATCGGCAAAAGTCTTAGCTTAGCTCTTTAATCGCTCGTCCTATACCGTCCACGGTTAAAGGAAACATTTTCTCGTTGATTAAACGCCTGATCACTGAGATAGAATGGTGATAATCCCAGTGGCTTTCTGGTTGTGGATTTAACCAAGCCACCTTATTAAAGTGCCCAACAATTCTTTGCATATAATCAATACCCGGTTTTTCATTCCAGTGTTCTACACTGCCACCAGGCGCAGTAATTTCATAAGGCCCCATTGTCGCATCGCCAACAAAAATAACTTTATAGTCAGAACCAAACGTTCTAATAATTTCTTCTAAATCGACCGTATGGCTTCGTCTTCGACTATTATCTTTCCATAGTCTTTCGTACACACAGTTATGAAAATAAAAAAACTCAAGGTGTTTGAACTCAGTATGCGCGGCCGAAAACAACTCCTCACACGTATGAATGTATTCATCCATAGAACCGCCGATATCAAAAAACATCAATACTTTGACAGCATTATGACGTTCTGCTTCCATATGCACATCAAGTAAACCGCCATTTTTTGCCGTAGCACTAATGGTGGTATTAATATCAAGCTTTTCACTCGCACCAGTTTTAGCAAATTTCCTGAGCTTTTTAAGCGCTAATTTTATATTTCGAGTACCGAGTTCTCGGTCTTGATCAAAATTTCTAAATTCTCGCTTATCCCAGACTTTAACCGCACTGTTATTTCGATTTTTATCTTGCCCAACTCTTATTCCTTCTGGGTTATAACCATAGGCGCCAAAAGGCGATGTTCCACCCGTACCCACCCATTTTTTTCCCCCTGCATGACGTTTTTTTTGCTCTTCAAGACGTTCTTTTAGCGTTTTCATTAGTTCGTCTAAACCGCCTAATGCTTTTAACTTGTCTTTTTCTTCTTGGCTTAAGTTTTTTTCAAACTCTTTTCTTAGCCAGTCGTCAGGCAAGCTTTTATCGAAAATATCAATCGCTTGAATACCTTCAAAATATTCTGCAAAGGCACTATCAAATTTATCATAATGAATTTCATCTTTAACCATTACAATTTTCGCTAAGTGATAGAACTCTTCAGTATTCGCAAAAACCACACCTTTTTTTAATAGCGCAATAAGGTCTAATAACTCGCGTAAGCTACAAGGAACTTTGTGTTTTCTTAGGGTTAAAAATAAATCTATAAACACGCTCTTTACCTGTTTCTACGACTGATAAAAGCAAGCTTTTCAAGCAAAGATACATCTTGTTCATTTTTTAACAGCGCGCCAAATAAAGGAATGATATCGGTCTTTTTATTGATCAATATATCTTGAGATACATCGTCGGCTACCAGTAATTTCAACCAGTCAATCAATTCTGAGGTCGATGGCTTTTTCTTAATACCCTGTATATCTCTAAGATTAAAAAACACTTCTAAGGTATGT
The DNA here is from genome assembly GCF_014076955.1 of Colwellia sp. Bg11-12. NCBI lineage: Bacteria > Pseudomonadati > Pseudomonadota > Gammaproteobacteria > Alteromonadales > Colwelliaceae > Colwellia > Colwellia sp. Bg11-12. The sequence goes on along the minus strand of NZ_JACGUZ010000079.1, from coordinate 57,156 downwards.
GCAAGTAGTTCTTTTTTTACATCAGGGTGATGAACAGCAATAATTTTCTCCATCTCTACCTTGGTCGGAAATTTAATATAATGAAAAAAACAACGCCTTAAAAATGCGTCTGGCAGCTCTTTTTCATTATTTGAGGTAATAATGATGATCGGACGTTGTTTCGCTTTAATGATTTGCTGAGTTTCATAAACATAAAACTCCATTTTATCTAATTCTTGCAGGAGATCATTAGGAAACTCTATATCCGCTTTGTCTATTTCATCAATCAATAAAATGGGACGTTGTTCTTCTTCAAACGCCTGCCAGAGTTTACCTTTTACAATATAATTTCCGATATCGTGCACACGTTTATCACCTAACTGGCTGTCTCGTAATCGTGATACTGCATCATATTCGTATAAGCCCTGCTGTGCTTTAGTCGTCGATTTAATATGCCATTGATATAATTTACAATGGAGAGATTTTGCTAATTCTTCGGCTAACTGAGTTTTACCTGTGCCAGGCTCTCCTTTAATCAACAGTGGTTTTTCTAGGGTAATTGCCGCGTTAACTGCTAAGCGAAGTTCGTCTGATGCAATATAATTTTCTGTACTGTTAAACATTTCATTACTCTCTTGGGCTTAAATATTTACTAATAAGTTATCGTCGCATAAATTATCATCTATGCGACTTTAATGGCAACGGGTATCCCGTTAAGTGCGGCGTGCCCGTTAGCTATCTAGGCAATTCGCGTCGGTTATCACCACTACAATTTCTACTTCGTCAACAATTGAGCTAACGATCACATACTGACCTTTAGTCATACCATGACTAAATGAAAGCCATGCGGTTACGTTAAAATGTATCTTCAAACCATTTTTTAGTTAAACCAATACTGACCATGCTCTTAAGTTTGAAAAGTGCCATCCAGTCGCCATCTTCAGGAACTGCATCTTCGCAGCGTGGGTCTGAACGCTGAAGTGCCCCCGTCATTTTATGATCAATAGGAATGGTTTCACAGCCATGGCCTGATTCACAAATGAAATCCCAAGGTTCACGAGCGGGTGCATGACATGAAAAACAATTACCACCAAAACGATTCACGACATCAACAAAACCACGTTTTCCTATGGTTGAACCCTCTTCATTTACTTCAAGTTCAAAGAACTCCCAATCTCCGGTTGCAGGAAAGGTGCCTTTTTCTCGCTTAACCATGGCTTCTGTGGGAACAAGTTGTACAACAGAGCCAACAGGATACTTAGCGCCTTCTGGTGCATTAGCGGCAGCCATAGTGCTTTGTATATCACCCAAAAGATTATCAACATAAAAATGCCTTACCGGCGACATTTTCCTTATACATTGAAAGCTATTTTCATCAACATTCACTTTCATAGATTCTGCAGCCTTATTGGCCACTTTACTGTCATGAGCACCGACGGCTTCATTGACTTGAGGGGTATCTTCTGTTTCGGCATGAACAGATAACGAGACTAAAAAAATCAGCATTACACTGCGCATCAAAGTATGTAAAATTTTTGGGGACATATTTATTTCCATGTTAATTAAGTGCTCGTTTAGGGGGTAACTTTATTATTATTTAGGTGTTTTTTTAGTGCCTATTTAGCGGTTAATTTAATTACTCATTTAAAAACTAAGCCAACAACTGCTTGATGTTTTTTATCTGGCTTATATCTTGATTTTGGTAAAACTGGTCGAACGATTCAGCGAGTTTTTCGCTGTCAGTCATCACTTGTTGCCAATATAACATCCGCTGCTCTCGCGTCATCACAACAAAGTCTTTTCTGTCAGGTATTTTATGATGAGGTAAGGCATCAATAAATTTTGCTGAAGGACAGATCAGCACCGTATTGTCATAATGCTTCAGCCTGACTTTTCTTGATAAATTTTTATCAAACCAACCCGCTTTAAGCGTTGAGCTAAAATGAGGATAAAGCGTTAACCCTGGATTCTTAATGGCAAAATCAAAGTGATAATCAACAATACCACCATCTCGATACATACCTTTAGGTGTGTTCTCAATATGGTTAATACCTTCCATTACCATTGGGATCGAACCTGAAGCTAGTAACGCGTTACGAATGTTTGCTATTGAAAATGAAACACGTGTGGTGGAAATTTTATCGGGATCCTCGAGCTGTAGGTCGCTGTGGCTCGACTGAAAAATAAAACGCTCGTACTGGCTGTTTAATCGCGGGCGACTAATACGGTTATTCACATAACTTTTGGCTAGACCGATCCCTTGTAAAAGTTTATTTTTAGAACCAACAAAACCATTACATTTAGCGACGATAAAATGCGCTTTAAAATGAAGATTATCAACTATTTCTTGTTCGCCCGTTTCACCAAAAACAGCGTCCATCATTGCTACGGCTTTTTGACTAACCTCTTCAGATTTAGCTTTATCCGTATAGGTGGTTTCATAATAATTTTTGGCTAAACGTTCTATCGCAGCAAGTGGATCTTTTTGCGCAAAACAGGCATTTCTAAATGCACCTACACTTGAACCAATAAGATTTAAGTCTTGTTCTTTATTGTTAAAAAACTCACTAAAGAGGTACTTATCTAAACCATATAAAGTAAACCATTTAGGGCCGCCACTTGCCCCTAAAAAAGAGGTAAATAACTCAGGTGAAAATCCTTTTTCTTTAATCGTCTTTAAGGCTGATTCGCCAGCATAAATTTCTAACATATTGTGTAGCATCTTATTGAGTCATTTGCTTTTAGGTAATAATCACAACCATTATTATAAGGATAATGTAGGGTAAACGTTAGAAATAAATTAAACAAATGAATAGTACTTATGGCTCATTATTCTTTTAAAGAATACAAAGTAAAGGGTCGCTGAGAAATATATAACAAGTAGATCGAGAGAAATAAGGAAACTATAACAAGATAATTATAGTTTCCTGCAACCAAGTTATAAGTTTTTATTGGGGTTAATCAAGTATTTTCCACCCGTTTTTTTCGCGTTGTATTGCAAAACAATTGCTGGGGTCATCGCTTGTTCAAAGCTTAGCTCTTCAGTAAAGGTACAGGCAAAGGTTGTGGTGATTTCATTAGCCACCTGTTGTTGTAACTTAACAATTTGCTGGGGTTGCAACTTAGCTAAAAATCTCATCAGTAACCAGCCGCCTATGCCCCACGTCATGCCATAAGCACGATTTAAAATACTTGGCGAGAAGTCTAAACCGCCATAAATATAAACTTGTTTGTTAGATTCAGAGCCATAAGTATTAAAACCTACCGCGTCTTTACTACCTGATTGTTCCATCGCGGTAAGAATATCGCTGACAATCTCGCCGCCGCCAATAGCATCAAAAGCTAGAGTTGCCCCTGTTTCGTTAATCGCTTGATAAAGATCCGCTTTGAAGGTTTTACTTGAAGAGTCGCAAATATAGGTCGCGCCAATCTCTTTAAGTATCTCGGCCTGTTGCTGATTTCTAACAATATTAACCAGTGATACGTCTTGTGCGAGACAAATTTTATTCAGCATTTGCCCTAAACTCGATGCTGCCGCTGTATGCACTAAGGCTGTATGACCTTCCATACGCATGGTTTCTACCATACCTAATGCGGTTAAAGGGTTTACAAATGAAGACGCAGCATTAATCGCAGACGTACTCTCTTTGTGCACAATACACGCTTGTACTGGTACGCAACAATATTGAGCATAGGTGCCCCCCGTCAATATGGCGACTGTTTTCCCCATTAACGATTGTGCAGCCTCACTGTCACCAGCAGCTATCACAGTACCCGCACCTTCATTACCAATAGGTAGCACTTGGTCTAAACGTGATTTAATACGTGGTAAAATACCTTTATTTACCGGCGCACTAAACGTTAATTTATCTTCGCTAAGTACTGCTTCCGCCAAATTAGCCGGACCAAACATTGGCCACATATCTGATGGATTAATAGGAGCAGCTTCAATGCGAACAATGACTTCATGTGCTTTAGGTTGAGGTACATCGACAGTCTTTAAAGATATTTCAAGTTGTCCCACATTAGAAATAAGGGTAAATAGTTGTTTTGACGTTGTCATTATCGCGTGCTCTCCATCTGTGAACGTTTTTATGATTATCGTTTATAGCGCTAATTTCATTGGCCCTACAGGGCTAAAATTAGCAATACGGACATAGGTTAATGGCTTAATACCCATCACTTTGAATAGCGTTATGTTGGTCGATACTATATTTGCCCGTACCTAACCCCGTGATCATTAATAAACCCGCCATAATGCCCATATTTTTGAATAGATTTTGCAATTCATGACTACGTGCTAAACCTTCTTCCATTACCCAAAAGTTATGCATATATAAGCTAATGACCAAGGTTAGACCTGCTAATATAAACGCCGCTACTTTTCCTTTAAAACCAACAATAATCGCAGCACCTGCAACCAATTGAATGATAATAGTCACCACTAATAATACTGAAATCATGGGAACATTATGCTGTTCCATATAGGTCATTGTGCCGTCAAATTTGTTGATTTTACTAACAGCAGGAAGAATGAAATAGCTTCCCATCAAAAAACGGCCCAGCAAAAGGCAGCTATTTTCAATAATACTCAAGAGTAAATCCTTTTTATGTATAAACCGGTGTTAACTTGCTATCAATTTTTAAGGCTATTGGCCTCAACGTTTGATTGAGGCCACACTAACATACCTTTATGACTTATTTATAGCCCGCGTAAGTGAGCAATTTACGTTACTGAGCTTTCGTTTATGTACGTAGCGCTTTGCGTAATACTTTACCGACATTGGTCTTTGGTAGCTCATCAATAAATTCCACCAACTTAGGCCGTTTATAGTTTGTTAACTGTTCATGACAATGGTCTAGAATATCTTGTTCAACTAATTCCGGGTCTTTACGTACAATGAAAACTTTGACCGCCTCACCCGTTGATTCATGAGGTACACCAATAGCAGCGGCTTCAAGTACCCCACCATGCATAACAAGCACTTCTTCAATTTCATTGGGAAAGACATTAAAACCAGAAACAATAATCATATCTTTCTTGCGATCAACAATTTTAAAAAAGCCATTCTCGTCCATCGTGGCAATATCACCCGTGGCTAACCACCCATCTTTTAAGACTTCATCCGTTGCCTCTTGACGGTTGTAATAACCGGCCATTACTTGTGGGCCTTTGACCCACATTTCACCCGGCTCACCAAGTGCAACTTCTTTGCCATCATCATCCATTAGGCGAATATCGGTAGAAGAAACAGGCACACCAATTGACCCATTAAAGCTTGCTTGGTTATAAGGGCTCATGGTTACTAAAGGAGCGCATTCTGTCAGGCCATAACCTTCTAGTAAGCGTGTTTTTGTGACCTTCTCCCAAAGCTCTGCTACCGGACGCTGTACAGACATGCCGCCACCAAACCCGAGCTTTAAAGGCGTAAAATCAAGTTGGTCAAATCCTGGGGTATGCAATAACGCATTGAATAAGGTATTTACGCCGGTGATTACCGTAAAAGGATATTTAGCCAGCTCTTTAACAAAGCCCGCCATATCTCTGGGATTGGTAATTAAAAGATTAGTGCCGCCAAAGGGCAGAAAGCATAAACAATTAGAGGTTAGCGCATAGACATGATAAAGCGGTAGCGCGGTAACCATGAATTCTTTACCAACATCATAGACATTTTTGGTTGCTGCATTAGATTGTTCAAGGTTAGCAACCATATTGCGGTGCGTTAGCATGACACCTTTTGATGGCCCCGTGGTACCACCAGTATATTGCAAAAAGGCCAGATCAGCTCCGGTAACCTCGACCGGAGTAAAACTTAACCTAGCACCTGTTTCCATCGCTTTATTAAATCTGACGGCTTGAGGAAAATTAAAACTTGGCACCTGTTTTTTTACATACCTAAGTACACTATTTACCAGTAAGCCTTTTACTTTTCCTAATCGGTCGCCCACACCAGTAATGACAATATGTTCAACATCTGTTTTATCAATAACCGCTTCAAGTACATGGGCAAAATTTTCAAGGATAAGAATACCCTTTGTACCTGAGTCTTTTAGTTGATGTTGTAATTCTCGAGGTGTATATAACGGGTTAACGTTAACGACAGTTAAACCTGCCATTAACGCACCAAATAAGGCGATAGGATATTGTAAAAGATTAGGGATCATGATGGCAAATTTATCACCTTTAACTAATCCTAAGTCTTGCTGTAAATAGGCAGCAAAGTCTTTAGCTTGCTCACCCAGTTCTTGATAAGTAATACTCGCGCCCATATTAATAAACGCGGTATTATCTTGATATAGCTTAGTATATTTAGTAAATAAGCCAGCTAAAGAACTATATTTATCTGGATTTATTTCAAAATCAACACCGCTCGGATAACTCTTTTCAAGCCAAATTTTTTCCATTATTTTCGTCTCCCCAATCACTTATTTTATGCATGACATTATTATTATAGTTATGCCACGTTAAATGTTTTATTTTAAACAGTTAAAGTACTTCAAATAAACCAGCAGCGCCCTGTCCACCACCAATACACATGCTGATCACTACATATTTTACCCCTCGACGTTTACCTTCAATAAGGGCATGCATAACCATACGTGTACCACTCATCCCATAAGGATGACCAATTGAAATCGCACCGCCGTTAACATTTAAGCGATCTTGTGGAATGCCCAATTGAGTAGCACAGTATAAAACCTGTACAGCAAACGCTTCATTAATCTCCCATAAGCCAATATCGCCAATGGTTAAGTTATTACGTGCTAATAATTTGGGTATCGCATAAATAGGGCCAATACCCATTTCATCGGGTTCACAGCCAGCAACCACCATACCGCGATAAGCACCTAAAGGTTTGAGACCGCGTTGTTCTGCTAAGCCTTTTTCCATTAGCACAACAGCCGCTGCGCCGTCAGATAACTGAGAAGCATTACCGCCTGTAATTGAACCATTATCTTTAACCGCTTTTAAACCAGAGAGCCCAGCTAAGTTAGTTAATGGCCTGTTACCTTCATCTTTGGTTAAGGTAACGGTTTCTTTACTTATCTCGCCTGTCGTTTTATCCATCACCAACTTAGTGCAGGTAACTGGCACAATTTCATCATCAAATTTACCCGCATCTTGTGCGGCAGCGGTACGCTGTTGAGAGCTAAGCGCGTAAGCATCTTGCTCTTCTCGAGAAATGTTGTACCTGTTAGCGACAACTTCAGCAGTATCGAGCATAGGCATGTAAATAGCGGGACGGTATGCTTTTACACTAGGGTCAACCGCGCGACTCATGTTCATTTTATCATTTTGCACTAAACTAATAGAGTCACAACCACCCGCTATAACCACCTGAGCACCATCACAAACAATATGGTTTGAAGCGCTAGCAATAGACATTAAACCTGATGAACATTGACGGTCAACAGTCATGCCCGCAACAGAAACCGGTAACTCGGCAGCCATAGCCACTTGTCGGCCAAAATTCATCCCTTGGTTACCTTGGGTTAACGCGACGCCAAAAATACAATCTTCAATTTCATTAAGATCAACTCGCGCCCTTTCAACCGCAGCCTTAACGGCAACTGCCGCAAGAGTGGCTGCGGATAAATCGTTAAAGGCCCCACGGTAAGCTTTACCAATTGGGGTTCGGGCGGCAGATACTATTACGGCTTCTCTCATCGATGTTCCTTATTCGTTATTATGTTAATAATCGCGCTTTAGCCATTGCTATTACTGTTGTGATTTCATATATGCCATCGCTTTGATAACAAATTTCTCGCCCTGTTTAGCACCACAGGTTAAGGAAACTTGGTCTGTTTGACTGCTAAGCTCGCTCCAACATTCACGCACTTTTTCGGGGCTTTGACTGTTTTGTGGAATAAAACAGCCATCGGTTTCAAACATACTTGCACTTGAATATCCCCCCGCTCCCGCACATAAAATAAAGCGATTAGGCGCATCATCATCACACAGTGTCAGCATGCCAGCGGTTACGGCTTCTGGGGCAAAGGCTTTGACAATATTTTCTGGCATTAAATCTTCGGTCATTCGTGTCCCTGCTGTGGGTGCAAGTGCATTAATACGAATATTATTTTTAGCGCCTTCAATGACTAACGTATTCATTAGCCCTAGAACCGCCATTTTAGCTGCACCATAATTTGACTGACCAAAGTTGCCGTACATACCACTTGATGAGGTTGTCATCACAATGCGCCCATAGTTTTGTTCACGCATGATATCCCAAACAGCTTTAGTACAATTAACGGACCCCATCACATGCACATCCATAACAACTTTAAAGTCATCTAAGGTCATTTTTGTGAATGATTTATCGCGTAGAATACCCGCGTTATTAATCAGAATATCAACGCGTCCCCATTTATCCATAGCTTGTTTAACCATGTCTTGAACTTCATCAAAGTTGGCAACATTAGCGCCATGGCTAATCGCTTCACCGCCACTGCCTTCAATTAAACGCACTACTTCTTGTGAGGCTTGTGAAGAAGCGCCGCGACCGTCCCGGGCGCCACCTAAATCATTGACGACAACTTTAGCGCCACGAGCAGCAAGTGCCAAGGCATGCGAACGACCTAATCCATTACCTGCGCCTGTAACAATAGCGACTTTACCTGCAAAACTGATTGTCATAATATTTCCTTAATCGACTTTCTAATGATTCTATTCACGTTAACCTCAAGCAATAAAGGCTTAAATCTGTAAATTGGCTTTAAAAAATATAAAGTGCATAATTTATAAAACTAGATGATCATTTTTAATTTATTAGCACGCGTAAACTCGCTAAGTTGCGCCGTTATTTAACCATTTGTACTGAAACCCACTCAGCAACCAAAGCGGGCGTATCACAACCTTCAATCTCAACCGTGACTTCTGTACATAAGCGGTATTGACCGAGCTTTTTCTCGTCAATAGCCAACGTTTTAGCATGTGCCCGAATACGGCTATTAACTTTAACAGGCTGTAAAAATCTCACTTTATCAAAACCCGCATTTAAGCCCATATAAAAGCCATCAATAATAACGCTAAAATCTTTCGCGAAATGAGACAACATCGATAAAGATAAAAACCCGTGTGCTATCGTAGCGCCAAACGGTGTTGCTTTAACCTTCTCTTCGTCAACATGGATAAACTGATGGTCAAGTGTACAATCTGCAAATAAATTAATTTGTGCTTGGTCAATGGTATGCCAAGGCGTAGGCTCTGCTTGAAAACCGATGTATTGTGCTAATTCATCTTTTTTGATTATTGTTGGCATAAGCTATCTCTTTATTATTGTTTTTATTAGGGGCTTAGTGTTGAGTATTTTCCTAACATACATATGACGCTCTTACCCAATTAAAGTGCTTTAAAACCATGCGGTTTTCATCTCATAGGTACTGTTGTCGGTGTTGAGTAAAAGCGCTGACCATAACGATATTTGTGGCAATTCAAAGCGATAAAAATACTGAAGCGTTTGCAGTTTCCCTTGATAAAAACAAGCATCATCTTGATGAGGCTTCAATTCAAGACCTTTAGTGGCAACAAGGCCTTGTTTAAGCCATAACCAGGCAATAATAACGTGACCAAATAATTCTAAATATTTAACAGAATTAGCTAATGCTAAATCTATATTTTTAGTCGTCATCGCGGCCAACACCGCTTCAGTGGTCTGCTGCAATGTAGCCACCGCTTCACTTAGTTGCTGAGTAAACTCTGATAAGCTTTCAAACTGTCTTGCTTGTTCAATGGTTTTACCCATTTCAGCTAGGGTGGCTAAGTATCCAGCCATGTTGTTCATCGGTACTTTGCGAGTTAATAAGTCTAATGACTGAATACCCGTTGTACCTTCATGAATCGTGTTTAAACGATTATCACGGTAAAACAATTCAACGGGGTGCTCGTTAATATAACCATGTCCACCTAATACTTGAATGGCTAAATCGTTGGCTTTAGTGCCATATTCTGAAGGCCAAGTTTTAATAATGGGGGTAAGAAAGTCGAGTAATAAGTGGGCGTGTTCTTTAGCGGCAACACTCGGTGCTGTTTTTTCGTCGTCACTTAATTGTGTGCCGTAAAGCACTAACGAAAACGCACCCTCTGCATATGCTTTTTGTGCTAATAACATACGGCGAACATCGGCGTGCTCTATGATGTTAACCATAGGAGAAAGCGGGTCTTTACATGAAGGCAAACGACCTTGTGGTCTGTTTTTTGCGTACGCTAATGAGTACAAATAACCCGCTATACCGATAGCGGCAGCGCTTGTACCAACCATAATGCGTGCTTCATTCATCATATGAAACATGTATTTTAGCCCTTGGTTTTCTTCACCAACCAAGTAACCAACAGCGCCATTTTTTTCACCAAAACTTAACGAAGTAGACGTTTGTGCTCGACCCCCCATTTTATGAAATAACCCTGACAAGGCAACTTCATTGTCTGCACCGATTGAGCCATCATCATTCACTAAAAATTTAGGCACAACAAAGAGTGATATGCCCTTTATACCTTTTGCCGCCCCAGCTAATCGAGCCAGCACTAAATGTACAATATTTTCGCTTAGGTTATGATCGCCACCCGAGATGTAGATTTTATTACCACTGATACGATAACTGCCGTCTGCTGCCTTGGTCGCTTTGGTAATTAAATCACCTAAGCCTGAACCACTGCCCGGCTCTGTCATGGCCATCGTACCCATAAAACGTCCAGCACGCATAGGCTTCACCCATTTTTCAATCAGTGCGTCACTGCCATGTGCTTCAAGTAAATTAGCATTAGCGGTGGTTAACATGTTGTAGCCCAAACCAACACCACCCGCGACTGTCAAATATGAACTGGCAATACTTGCGATGATTGGCGGAAGCTGCATACCATTAGTGTTGTAATTAGCGGTGGCTGAGGGTAGACCTGAAGCAATAACGGCATCAATAGCGGGTTTAAGTTCAGGGATTAAATGTACGTTTTTACCATCAAAAGTAGGCTGATGCGTATCAAGTTTTTGACGAATAGGTAAGAAGTGTTTTTCTGCTATTGTTTTAGCCGTAGCAATAACGTCATTAAATGTTTGACGATCATGGTCTTGATATCGTTCTCTTTTTAATAGTGATTCACTATCAAAAAATTCATAAAGCATGAATTCGATATCACGTGCATTCATTAATTCATTGAGCATACTGTTCTCTTCTTATTCTGGTATCAAAAACATAAAATCAAGGGCTAGATTAAACATAGTATTAAAATAAAGCTAAACAAAAGCAGTGATTTGAGCTTACCTTTAAGGGTTACTGGGCAGATACGCCGCCATCAATTGCGATGCATTGCCCGGTCATATAAGTATTAGCAGGCGACAACATCATTAACATTACCGCAACCACTTCTTTAGGTTCAGCGAGACGTTTCATCGGCGCACCTAAGCTCATTTTGCTTTGCATATTTTCATCAGCCATATCTGTTACCATTTGCGTTAAGGTAAAAAATGGGCAGATGGCATTGATGCGTATATTATGACGGCCGTATTCAACAGCACCTGTTTTGGTTAGACCGATCACAGCATGTTTCGCCATAGAATAAGCGCCTACCTTTGCCGCTCCGCCAAGCCCAGCCATTGAACTCACATTCAAAATAGCGCCGCCTTGTTGTTTTAACATTTGCTGAATTTGATGACTCATACCAAACTGAACACCTTTAACATTCACTGCAAATTGTTTATCCATGAGCGCTTCGTCGATCTCGTGTAACGCATGGAACTCATGGGCAATACCCGCGTTGTTAACACCAATATCAACACGACCAAAATGTTCAATGGCGGCATCAACCATCGCTTTACAGTCTTCATTTTTAGCAACATTGCATTTTAATGCGATAACTTGTGCCCCTGTTGCCGCAATTTCATCCGCAACGCTATGAACACCTGCTTCGTTAATATCACTGATCACTAACTTAGCGCCACGCTTAGCCAGTTCTTCAGCTAATAATTTTCCAAATCCTTGAGCAGCACCGGTAATAACCGCTACTTTTCCAGTAAAATCTAATAATGGATCCATTTTTTTTCCTCACAGTAAAATATTGCCTGACCGTTGTTTGGGTCTGTTGGTCAAGCTCACGCTAGCGTTTATGCCTATTTTTATATTCATGTTTAATTATTATTGCGCCTGAGTCTCTTGCTCAATGATCTGTAATGCCATTTGAGCTAAAGGCTCGACAAACTTACCGATTTTATTAGCATTTTCGTTCGATGCATTCCCTTGGGAAGCTCTCTTAGCAACACCTTGCACAATAGCGGCTAACCTAAAAAAGCTAAACGCGAGATAAAAGGTCCAGTTGTCTATTTTTTCAATGCCCATGCGCTGACAATAAGTAGCCACATATTCGGCTTCGCTGGGTATACCTAAACGTGTTCTATCAACGCCTTTTAGTCCATCTATACTGCCCATGCCTTGTGGCATTCTTAACCCCATACATTGATAGGCTAGATCAGAATACGGATGCCCTAAGGTAGATAGCTCCCAGTCAAGAATGGCGATAATTTCAGGCTTATTTTTGGCAAACATCATGTTGTCTAATCGAAAGTCACCGTGTACCAGGCAAACTTTGCCGTCATCTTGGGGTAAGTTAACCTCAAGCCATCGACTTAAATTATCCATAGCATCTATTTTTTGTAGTTCTGAAGCGCGATACTGTGAAGACCAACGACCATATTGACGTTCAAAGTAATTACCTGCTTTTCCATATTCGCTTAGCCCTATGCTGTCAACATTCACGCGATGTAAAGCCACTAAAGCATTATTCATTGCATCATACATTTGGCTACGCTCTGTATTGGTGGGTATCTCAGCTAACGAGGCACTCCAATAAACGCTGCCATCACAAAATTCCATGATATAAAACATTGAACCAATAATGCTTGTGTCTTCACAAAGGTGATATACCTGAGCCACAGGCACATTAGAATCTTTTAGCGCTGCAAGGACCTTATATTCACGGTCAACCGCATGAGCTGATTTAAGTAATTTCCCTGGTGGTTGGCTGCGTAAAACATAAGTTCCTGACTTCGCCATTACTTTATAGGTAGGGTTAGATTGTCCACCTGAAAATTTGTCTAGTGTTATCGGCCCAACAAAACCTTCAAGATGGCATTCAAGGTACGAGGTGAGTTTTTCAATATCAAAAGGAGCTATTGCCGCCATGTATTTATTCTCTTTCATATGTAAGACTTTTTATTTTAAACAACGATATAATTACGTAGATTTTTTGACTAAGTCTCGGCCTAACTGCATCATGTGAACTTGATCAGGACCATCCGCTAAACGCAATGTTCGCTGTCCCGCATAAGCATGGGCTAAAAATGTATCTTGGCTAACCCCCACTGCACCATGGCATTGAATGGCACGGTCAATAACATCAAGTGACATATTTGGCGCCACTATTTTTATCATGGCAATAATATCTTTCGCCGCTTTATTGCCTTCAAGATCCATTTTTTGAGCCGCCTTTAAAGTCATCAAACGGGCTTGTTCAATTTGACAAGCTGAAATAGCAATGTCTTCACGTATAGATTGTTGTTTGATCATCGGGCGACCAAAAACAATACGTTCATTGACACGTTTACACATTAAATCAAGGGCGCGTTGAGCAACACCAATCGATCGCATACAATGGTGAATGCGACCCGGACCTAAGCGACCTTGAGCTATTTCAAACCCTTTACCCTCAGCAACAATAATGTTTTCAACGGGAACGCGAACATTTTCGAAAATAATTTCCGCATGCCCTTCGGGAGAATCATCATAACCAAACACCTTCATTGGTCGTACCATCGTAACTCCAGGGGTTTTCATCGGCACGAGTACTTGAGATTGTTGAATATAACGATTGTCATTATCAGGGTCTGTCTTACCCATAACAATCATAATTTCACACTGCTTACGGCAAGCGCCACTGATGTAAAACTTTTTACCATTGATGACATATTCATCACCGTCACGGTCGATGCGTAATTCAATATTGGTGGCATCACTCGATGCTACTTCAGGCTCTGTCATCGCAAAAGCTGAACGAATCTTCCCTTCTAGCAAGGGCTCTAGCCATTGTTTTTTTTGTGCTTCACTACCATATTTGGCGAGAACTTCCATATTACCGGTATCAGGTGCCGCACAATTAAAGACTTCTGGCGCCCACATCACTTTGCCCATAATTTCAGCTAAAGGTGCATATTCTAAGTTAGTTAATCCGGCACTGTATTTGCCATAACTTAGGGGTAAGAATAAATTCCACAGCCCTTGTGCTTTAGCCTTCGCTTTTAGTGTTTCCATTAACGGCGGCGTTGACCAAGGTGCTTGCGCAACTTGTTCATGCATTTCCTGTTCAGCAGGATAAACATAGGTGTCCATAAATAAGTTTACACGCTTGATTAACGCCTTAACTTTGTCACTGTATTCGAAATCCATGAGAGATCCTTTTAGTTTAATAACGCCCGTTGATCATGCGCTAGTGATTAATACGCTGTGGTAATAAAATTTTGAAAATCAATCAGCTATTGAATTTTTTAGTTAATAGCTGATAGTCATTAATTTAGCTCAACTTCATTAATGCGTCTTTATTGAAGGGGGCTATTTGGTCTTCTTTTTTATCTCGAATTTTATTTACCCACTCAGGGTCGACTAGCAACGCACGACCAATGGCAACCAAGTCAAATTCATCGTTATTTAAGCGCGTTATTAAGCCCTCAATACCGGTAGGATTAGAAGCACCGCCTAAATCTGTGTTTCCTTCACCGGTAAAATCACTGTCGAGACCAACACTACCAACGGTTATTACAGGCTTTTGTGTTAATTTTTTTGTCCATCCGGCAAGGTTTAGCGTTGAACCTTCAAATTCAGGTAACCAAAAACGACGCGTACTGGCATGAAATATATCAACACCAGCATCACTTAATAACGATAAAAAGAGCGCTAATTCTTCAGGGTTTTGGCAAAGTTTTGCATGATAGTCTTGCTGCTTCCATTGAGAAAATCTAAAAATAATAGGAAAATCATTACCTACCGCAGCGCGGATAGCTTGTACAATTTCTACACCAAAGCGGGTACGGTTTTCTAATGAACCTCCGTAGCCATCAACCCGCTGGTTTGTACCTTCCCAAAAGAACTGATCAACCAAGTAACCATGAGCGCCGTGAACTTCGACGCCATCAAAACCTACGTTTTTAGCGTCAAGAGCTGCTTGTGCAAAAGAAGCAACCACTTCATCAATATCAACTTGGCTCATTTCAACACCATTGGGTGCTCCAGGCTTGTATAATCCTGAAGGGCTATAAGCAGGCACCGATTTATCAGGGCCAATACCTTCTTTTCTTACGGAGCCGACATGCCAGATTTGTGGAACAATTTTGCCACCCGCAGCATGAACCTCATCAACAACATGTTTCCAACCCGCTAACGCTTCTTCACCAAAAATAGCAGGTACGCGTTCATAGCCATTCGCCGCTTTATGGGAAATAAAGGTCCCTTCTGTAATGATTAAGCCGACATTTCCTTCAGCTCTTCGGCGATAGTATTTTGCAACATCGCTATTAGGAATGTAGTTAGGCGAGAATGTTCGCGTCATGGGCGCCATAACCGTTCGATTCTTTAACGTTAGTCCACCGACTGTAAATGACTCAAAAAGTTTATCTGAATTATTGTTACTCATCTTATTTCCTAAATTTAATACTGTTATACATTCATTGACACACGTGACTTTATGCTTTCGCGTTGTATTTTTTATTTTTTATTTTTTATTTTTTATTTTTAATCAATAGATTACCTAACCAATTAAATAACCACCATCAACATTAATCGCGGTACCTGTGGTATAACTTGACGCATTTGAAACCAAGTAAAGTACCGTGCCTGCCATCTCTTCTGGCTGAGCAATACGTTTCATTGGTACGTGATGCAGCATTTGGTCGAGTATTTTGGGATTATTAACTAACGTTGAGGCAAATTTAGTATCAGTGCCGCCAGGCAATAGAGCATTCACGCGGATATTAAATTGGGCACATTCTTTGGCAAATGTTTTAGTCATAGAGATAACCGCGGCTTTGGTAATTGAATAGATGCCTTGAAAGTCACCCGGGATAACACCATTAATAGAAGCAACATTAACAATAGCGCCACCACCGTTTTCTTTCATGAGTTTAGCGCCCATAACAGACATGAAAAAATAACCACGAATGTTAACGTCTACTGTTTTTTGAAAGGCACTTAAATCAGTATCTAATACATGACCAAAATAAGGGTTGGCCGCAGCATTATTCACTAAGATATCAAGCTTGCCGTGTTGTTTTTTTATCGCAGAGAATATATGTTCTATTTGCTCCATCTCACCAATATGACAAGCTATCGCTTGAGCACTACCGCCTGCTGCAATAATATCGTCAACAACGGTTTGACACCCAGCCACCTTGCGGCTCGACACAATCACATGAGCACCACTTTGTGCCAGTAATTTTGCAATTTGTTCACCAATGCCACGACTTGCGCCCGTAACTAAAGCGATTTTTCCTGTTAAGTCAAATAGATTATTCATGTTAAGTTTCCTACTTAATATCTAATGTTTATTGATTATTGATTATCTAAACGTTACCCAATCACTACCAGCTGAGGTTAAATGGCTATAGTTATTGAAATAATCAATGTTTAAATTATTTTCTGAAAAGAGTAATTTAGTAACGCTTGTATTGCGTGATTGCTGATTAATCACTAATGTTTTTTCATCAGACAAGCCTAAAATATGTTGAATGATCACCGCTATGGTGCCACTTGAAGTAAAAATACAGATATTATTAGCATGTTGATTACTTTCAGTGATTAATGATAATTTTCTGGCTGTTAATTCTTGTTTAATAACATCTTGTAATGCACTAATGCAGCGTTTTTTAAATTGACTCCAGCTTTCTTTATAATCTTGGTCGTACTTGCCACTGATCCAACGGTCAAGCGCAAGCGCAAACTCTTTTTGAAAGCGTTTATTTGCGTTGGGTTTTTTACTTATGGCCGCAGCCATTTTTGCAAAGTCTCGCCATTGTGAGTCATAACAAATCAACAACTCTTCATGATTAAATTCATTAAACCCTGAATGCAAGGTAACGGGTGAAAGTGCACCTTGGTAACCAAGCAAAAAATGCTCTAAGGTTTGTCCATGGCGTAGTAAATCTCCTGAATAAATTTTGTCAGGTGCAGATCGCCAAGACTCACCAAGCAAACGCGATTGTTCATTGCCTTTTTCAGAGAGCAAGTCATAGTCGGCTTTACCAAAGGATGCCTGTCCGTGGCGTATAAGATACAGAGCAGTCATTCGCTTAAGACAGCCCGTTAATAGATGGATTTTCAAATCGATTAAAACATTTGCTTGTTATCATTTTTTATCGCTCACTATGATTATTTAATCGCCAAAACTTTGATTTATTGATAATAATCCGAAGCTATTAATTAAACAAATGAATAGTTCTTATAACCCACTATTCATTATTAGAATAAAGACTCAGTATTAATTGTCCACTTTATGAAATGTTAACCCGCAATATTTTTATTATTTACATAAAAAAGCCTTGCACATCTAGAGTGCAAGGCTGATTACTTTTAAAGGACTGCAATACTTTTTCGGCTAAGGTAACGCATTAAAAGTTATAAGAAATACTCGCTCCATAAGTGCTTGGCTGACTCGGATAGGCATTAAAGCTACCCGCTTGAATAGGCACAGGAAAGGCAGAATGAAAATATTCATCATTATTTAAATTACGTGCCCAAACTTGTAAGTTAACCCCATTGGGGAAGTTAAGCCCAGCACTGGCATTAAAAGTACTCACTTCTCGTGTTAGGGAATCAGGTACATTTTCAGCAAGGGTAACCTCGCTTTCATAGAGGTAATCTGTACGAATATATCCATTAATACCGGCACTTAATTCGAAATTGTAAGTCACACCAGCCGTAATACTTTGTTCATGTATTCCTGCAGGTTTTTGACCCGATAAATCAATAGGACCATCAACACCTGATGCACCTTTAAAAGCATCATAGGTGGGGTCAAGAAAGATACCCGCTAAGGTAAATGCCCAGTTTTCGGTTAGGTTGTAAGCAGAATCAAATTCGATACCTTGAGTACTTTGCTTACCGGCATTAGCCAAAACGAAGCCTGTGCCAACAAAAATAGCCGACTGAAACCCTTCTATCGTTTGGTCAAAGGCCGTTATGTTGAAGGCAACTTTTTCAAATCTGGCTTTCATACCCAATTCATAAACCGTTGATTCTTCTGGTAAAGCATATCGACCGCCGTAGCTTTGATTTTTTTGTACTAAACCATTAGTCATAAGCGCATCACTGTCTGCAGCGAATGGACGGGTATCGCGGGATAAATTCCATGATGATGCTTTAAAGCCCGTTGCAGCGGTGGCAAACAAATTAATATTGTCATTAAGTTCATAGGCTAAGCGCAATGACCACGTAGTTTTACTATCAGCGGTATTATCGTCTTCAACTGAGTTTGGTAATTCAAGCATGGGTGGCATGAACTGCAAACCTTTTAATGTTGGAATAGCTGGCGCTAATGTCGGTATGAAAGGCATTGGCACACCAAAAAGGGTTAAATCATTGTCTAAATCAATCGCTGAAAGCGTAGAGTTATTCTGTTGAGCAACACTGACATCTTTTTCATCATGGGTATAACTCACACCAAAGGTTGTCGTAAATTTTGCTGAAATTCGATAATCAATATTAGCAAAAATGGAATAAGCATCATTACTTTGCATAAATTGAGAATCAACAACTGTATCTGATGAAATAAATGAACCCGGCGCAAGGCCGTAAACCCCCTCTACCCCACTTAGCAAACCAGCAGCACCTCCTGCTGCTAACAAGACATCAAAATAGTTTCTCATATCATTGCCATAAAACAAGGCGTCTTGGGCGTCAACGTCTTCTTGGAAGAAGAACGCGCCTACCATCCAGTCTAGTTTGTTTACGCCAGTAGAGTTCAAACGTAACTCTTGCGTAAAGGTATCAATTTTAGTGTCACCACTTTCTTGGATAATATCTAAACTGGTGTAATCTATATCGTGTATAAAAGTAGATTCATTACTTCGCAATGCGGTAATTGAGGTAAAAGCAAAGCCATCGTAATCAACATCGACCTGCATAGATATCCCGCTATCTTCTACGGTATTTCGAGGGTCCATATTAAGGGCTGATGTATAGGAAAACGGGTCGGCTGAATCATTAACCATTCCGCCTAAAAATTGAACCGCACCCGTTGTGGGGCCATTAATCGCATTGGCAACAGTACAGCAAGCTTCATCGATCTCACTGTAGTCTGCAATAAAACGCACAGTAACATCTTGGTTAGGTTGATATAATGCTTGTGCACGTATATTCCAACGGTCTTTGTCATTCAGTTTGTTTAAACCACTTACGCTGTCAGTGTAACCATCACGCGTGTTGTAACCACCTGATAAACTAAAAGCTAATTCGTCTGTAACACCGTTAGTGATATAACCTTTCACCAATTGTTGATTGTAGTTACCATACCCCACTTCAACGTTACCTTCTAAATCGAAAGAAGGCGCCATAGTGCGCACATTGATAACTCCCGCAGAAGCATTTTTGCCGAACAAAGTACTTTGCGGACCACTGAGGACTTCAATCTGCTGGAGTCTGGGTAAATCACCAATTTGAGCAGCGGCGCGAGAACGGTATACACCATCAATAAATACCCCTACCGAAGGTTCAATACCGGTGTTGTTGGTACCATTACCAAAACCACGTATTGAAAAGTTAGTGTTCGTTGAACGTTGTAATGGAGTGACTCTTAACGTCGGCACGAGTGTTTGCAAATCATTAATATCTAAAACTTTTGCTTGTTCAATATCTTTACCCCTGACAACTGTAATGGCAATAGGCGTTTCTTGTAACCCAGTAAGCCGCTTAGACGCGGTTACCATTATACGTTCAATATCTTTCTCATCGTCTTGGCTGGCTGATTTTATTTCTTGAGCATTAAGCACAGAAGTACCCAGTGCACTAATGACTGCTGAAACGAGTAATGATCTCTTAAAGAGTTGTGATGCTAATCTTTGCGTCATGTTGTATCCCCATTTATTTTTACTAAACACTTATTGATTAAATGCGATTCTGCTCAAATACTTTGTTTGAGCATGATTCTTGTTTAAGCGCAGATAAAGTTTTATCAAACCGTACTGCTACACCAAGTTACCTTTGGTTTTTTACACAGTTATCGCACAATATTTACGCTACTTGACTATGCTAGGAGCAACCGTTAAATTAAACAAATGAATAAATTTCATAATCAACTATTCATTCTATGAATAGAATGAAATTATAATAATGATCATTATTTGATGGATTAGGTATTTATATATGAAGGTCGACTTAAATTTGTTTGTGGTATTCGAAGCGATTTACTGTGAAGGGAATATTACTAAAGCAGCATCTGCACTAAACTTATCACAACCAGCAGTGAGTCATTCACTGAGTAAACTACGTGCTCATTTTGACGATCCGCTTTTTGTTCGACAAGGTAATGAAATGCGCCCTACCGTTGTTGCCAACAATGTTGTATCGGATGTGCGCGAAGCTTTACGTCAGTTACAGATATGCTTAGCACAATCCAAACAATTTGAGCCAATGAGCTCCCGTAAAAGCTTTACTATATCTTTACACGTAGCTTTAGAGGCTTCTTATTTACCTCCTTTAATACAAAGAATAGCCAAAGAAGCACCATGGGTTAATATACAAAGTAGCCGCAGAGTCAACCGCCATGAATTAGAAAACAAACTCGCCAGTGGGGATATTGATTTAGCTATTGATACATTATTGCCCGTAAGTGACAACATAATACATACCCAACTAGAAAAAGATAAACTTGTGGTTGTTGCCCGCAAAAATCATCCTAAGATTAAATCTACATTAGCTTTAGACCAATATCTTGCGCTAGACCATATATTGGTTTCATCTCGTTCAACCGGTCCGAGTATTGAGGATTTTGAACTCGCTCGTCTTGGATTACAGCGAAAAATAGGCTTAAGGTGCCAACACACGTTTTCAGCATGTCGTGTGCTTGCCGGTAACGATATGTTACTCACAGCTACAGAGACAACCGCTAAAATGTATGCTCAATTACTCGATTTAGTTATTTATCCATTACCGGTAGAGTTACCCGATATTGATATGCATTTATATTGGCACACAAATCTGGACTTCGAACCTGCAAATAAGTGGCTAAGAAACAAAGTTATTCAAGCGACTCCCGGTACTTAAAATTCTGATACGACACGCTTTTAAACTAACTAAAAATTAGACATATTGTATTTATTAATGGGAATAATGAGCGTAAATGACGATTAAATTTCAACAAAAGCCGAGCATAATAATCAAACCTATCGCGAAGCATAATGGCATGTTTCTCTGCGTTTTGGGTGGCCTGCTTTTATGTGCTACGGTATTAGTGGCTCAATTTTATTGGCAAATATTTAGACTTGCCCATATTTTTGTTATTTTAATCAGTCTCGTTATTATCTTGGTTGGGGTCGTTAAACTTTTAGAGCCTGATATTAGTCTGTATTTGACACCTGATAAAATCATCTTCAATCACCGTTATGGCCATTGGCAATTAACATGGCAGGACATACAAAATATTCAGCCAGTTTCTGAAGTTATTGGCCTAGATAGAGAAGCATTGCCATACATAGGTATACGATTAGTACATATAGATAAAATCGCTAAAAACATATCAATTCGATTGGCTAATCGGTTGATTCACCAACAAAAAGGGCTAATTGTTTATAGTGTATTACATCAATTAATGACCTTTGAACAAGCTCAAATTAATTTTGATCCCTTTGTCTTGTCAAATGGCGAATCTATAAAAGGCCCCATCGCCGCATTTCTTCATCAATCTGAACAATTATCTGCGGCATTTGGCTATCATTTGTTCCTACCTGCCGATAGCTTTGACCGAGATATTAATGAATTCAACCACTTACTTAAACAGTGCAAAATGGCAAGTGCAACGTATCAAGAGACTTAGTTTCCTCATTTCTCAGTGTTTTTCTGCACCTTTTTCAATTGTACTTTTATCTGTTGTTGATATTTATTCATATCAGTTAAATACTCTTCTTTTTGTTTAGCCGTTAGTACCTGATACATTAATGCTTCAAAACATCGTGTATATGAGATAAAGCTGACCGTCAGTGAAGGAAATTGTTGAGTAACTAACATTGAAAATTGACTGGCTGGCATAGCAACTGGTTTTTCTAGTCCTTTAGCTTTTAATATTGCTAATATTTGCTGATACTGAGCTAACCATTGTACTAAAGGTTTACTTTTAGAACGTTTTATATTTGTTAACCACATAATAATCATCACTAAAAATAATGAGCCACCAATAGCACCTCCTATTTTCCATGCGCGTAAATCGCCAAACCATTGAGTGAGTAAATCATATTGTCTCGCAGAAGAATAACCTAGCACCAAGCGTGTCCATTGATAATCTAGTGCATCAAGCTGTAAGCGAAAAGTATTAATCAAAGCAAGGTGTTTGTAACGATGTAAATTCAGCAAATCATTATTAAAAAATGCATCTTGCTGTAACATTTGAGAGAGCCCGCTTTCGACCCGCTCAGGGTTTACCGCCGCGGTAGGATCAACCCTTACCCAGCCTTTGTCTTTAACCCAAATTTCGGCCCAAGCATGAGCATCATATTGGTAGATACTTAAGTGGCCACTTTGCTTGTTGTATTCACCCCCTAAATACCCCGTCACTAACCTAGCAGGAACGCCAGACGCTCTCATTAAAAAGGTAAATACACTGGCATAATGAACACAAAATCCCTTTTTCGTTTGATAAAAAAACTGATCTAAAACATCTCCAGATAACAACGGTGGCGATAACGTGTAATAAAAGTCTTGTTCTCGAATCATATCCAAAACAGCTTGTGCTCTTTCAATTTCATTTGGATAAGCACCATTGAGTTCTATTGCTTGTGCCTGGAGTTTAGGATTACTGTTAGCTGGTATGTGTAAATTTTTGGCTCTTTCACTATCACCTAATGGCGAATTAAGAAATGAGTGGGTATAACTGGTAATTTCATAACTCGTTGTTTGACTAACAGGCTTACTCTTTTTAATGGTGTAGTTAGCTAATTGCCTGATATCTATTTGATTACTCGACAAACTTTTAGGGTCAACCACCGCTAATGAAAAAAGCCAAGGTTGATAACTCGGTTCAACCATCACTTGGTAACGTGTTGGTAACCCCGTTAAGGGTAGAACATCAACAGGCACATTATCTGGCTTACCTATTTTAGTTGAGAGGTTATTTTTGTTTTGTTGCCATGTACGCCCGTCAAACTCATCCATCACCATTGCTCGCCAATACAACTGATTGTATTGAGGTATATCAGTAAAAAATTTCACTCGAAAAGCAAGCGCTGAAGATCTTGCTAAATGAGCAATATCCCCAGGAGTAACACTTTCTGACAAACCTGTTTGCGCTGATTTGGCTGACGGCACCTGCCAAAATGGAGAGAGCCTAGGGAAAACAATAAATAACACCACAGCAAGAGGAATGCTTTGAATGACCATTTTAGCACTGTTAATAAAGGGCTGTTTGTACTTTCCCTGTGGTAAGAAGTACGCGAGCAAAACAGTTAAATTCAAAATAAGTAAGCCAAAGACAAGCAGCGACATGAATAAAGACTGAGAAAAAATAAGTACAGACGCAAGAATGAAAATACCCAGTAAGATAATTTGGTAAAAATCTTTTCGAGTCGTTAACTCTAAACTTTTTAATGAATAAGCAAAACAAAGTAGATGCAACATACTTAACAGTACGCCTAATTCTCGACCATTAACCGCTATTGCGATACATCCAGAGCAAGCAAGCAATAAGACAACATATCGGTGAGGTTTTACTGTCGGCTTAATAAGCGTTAACGAACGCCAGCATAAACACAAACTAATGATCGCCAACATCCAAACGCTTAATTCACTTATAAGCAAAGATAAATTAAGGCATTGGCATACGAATAAACCCCAAGCATTTTTGCGGGATAAACTGAAACATTGCAAACCATCGTGACTATTTTTCATCAGAGTAACTTAGGGTAAAGCGCTAACGCCATCAAACACTGGTTAAAATGTTGTTGGCCTTGCGAGGGTTTGATTTTTTCTTGTCCTAAGTCCAAACCAAATATTTGAGCGGCATCGTTGTATTCTTTTACCAGAAAACACAAATACTGTAATTGCTTCTCTAGACCATGCTTTGGCATATCTGTGAGTTTCAACCAACACGTTGCTCCTTGTTGTTGATGGTAATGCTTAGTCAATCGACCTTGCCCTCGTGCAAATTGTTTCCATGCAACACGTGATAGTGGTTCGCCAGGAATATGTGTTTTAAGCTCGAAAAATTCATCGATGCCTGGTTTAGTATTTTCTAAAAATGAATTTTGCTTTACAGAGCCCGCAAAGTTGCTGGGTATATGCCTAACAGGTTCAGCTGCTGGATACAGCATGCACTTAAAATCAAAATCTATTCTTGTCCATGTTATAAATAAGCCTAATGGATATTCACTCCATATTTTTAAGCGACCCGGATAATGAACCCCTCTATTTTCGTAACGACAAGAGACATAAACGGTTTGATTTCCTTGCACAGTTTGAGGAAGATGAGACATTTTCTGATGGTCAAAACAAAAATTGAAGTCTAGACGATTGTTGGGGGATAATATTTTTACTGGCACCATAATATATTGTTTTGCATATCCCTCCACTTGCTTATCGGTAGATACCTCGATGCCCGATAGATTAAAAAAACTGTGCATCATCGTCGTAATAAACACACTCGCCATTAAGTAACTCAATAGCATAATGACATTATTTTGATAGTTAGTGGCCAAAAGGAATAACAACACCACAAAAACAAGATAAACAAAGCCAAAGCGTGTTGGCATAATGAAAATATTGCGGTTTGATAGCTTATGCTGACTGGCAGGTGGAATTCGGCGTTTTAGCCACCGATTAAGTCGCCTCTTAATAATGCAACTAATAAAACTTTGTATCGGTATTACAAATCTCGTCACGAGTATCTCTATATTTATGGAAAATATTTTTGATATTGTTATGTATTAAATGGATTTAATACATTAACTTGTGCAATAACTTGGTTGGAAACTTTTTCAGCGTGATCACCAAAGCGAGTTGCCGCTGACTCAAGCCTATGCTGACATACAGCGCCAAATACTGTTTGAATATCTTCGGGTATTACGTACGTTCTTTCTGCCATAAAAGCCCATGCTTTAGCGGCACTCACTAATGCTTGTCCTGCTCTTGGTGACAAAGGTCTGCCCGCAAAACCTTGACGCCTACTGACATGATTTAAGGCGATAACATATTCAATAATATTATCTGAGACAGTCACCTGTGACACCATCGATTGCATAGCTATAAGTTTACTGGTATCAACACAAGGCTGTAGCTTTTTATAGCTATCGTGACTACTTTCACTCATTAAAATTTGTTTTTCTGCTGCAATATCAGGAAAACCGAGCGATATACGCATCATAAACCTATCGAGTTGAGACTCAGGCAGTGGGTATGTTCCTGCATGTATTAGAGGGTTTTGTGTAGCAATAACAAAGAAAGGTTGAGGTAATACGTAAGTTGTCCCATCAATGCTAACTTGGTGTTCTTCCATCGCTTCGAGTAAAGCACTTTGTGTTTTGGGACTTGCCCTATTAATTTCATCACTTAGTACCACCTGATTAAAAATCGGACCTTGATGAAGTTCAAATTTTTTACTTTCAGGGTTAAAAATAGAAATACCAATAACGTCAGCGGGTAACAGATCACTGGTGAATTGAGTTCGTTGATAGCTGAGCCCAAGGGTTTTTGCTAACACCTGTGCAAGGGTAGTTTTACCCATACCGGGTAAATCTTCTATCAGGATATGACCTTTTGCTAATAAACAGGCAAGTGCCAAACGTATTTCTTGAGGCTTACCTAAAACAATACCGCCTACTTGAGCTAAAATTGCTGAAACTAAACTTTGCATAATGTGATGACCACGTTATTTAACATAATTGATATCATTCAATATACCCCCATTAAAGTGCCAAGGATGCTAAAACAATATCAACAAATAGCATCACGATACAACTTTATTTAATCAGTAAACATAAGCAGCGAATATAAATTCACCTCAACGATGCAAGGTTTTTATGTTTATTTGAAAAGACTTATTCTAAGGAGATTATCACAGCAATAGGTTAAAGTAGTGTAAAGAACATTCATAAAAACAATTCAAATTTTTACAAATAGCGAATGTCTGCATTAATAATTCAGACACTCGCTATTTCAGGAGTGCATTCAAAGATGTTAGAAATAGCAGTTATCTACTTAGTTGCAGCATTTGTTGCCGTACCGGTCGCCAAAAGGCTTGGCCTAGGATCAGTTTTGGGCTACCTGTTAGCCGGTATTTTAATTGGACCTAATTTATTAGGCCTCGTTGGCGACCAAACAAGTGTTATGCATTTTGCTGAATTCGGCGTAGTAATGATGCTATTTTTAGTGGGTTTGGAGCTACAACCGGCGCGACTTTGGAAGTTGCGACATTCAATTATTGGCTTAGGCGGGTTACAAGTTTTAGCAACAACCGCCATTATATTTGCGCTTTGCTTTTATATATTTACTTTTGCTTGGCAAACAGCTTTAGCTATTGGGCTAATGTTAGCGTTGTCTTCAACAGCGATTGTTTTACAAACATTGACAGAAAAAGGTTGGATTAAACAAGATGCAGGACAAAACGCTTTTTCTGTCCTCCTTTTTCAAGATATTGCGGTAATTCCTATTCTTGCCCTATTACCGATACTCGCCTTTCAAGATTTAAGCTCGGTAGCGTCGTCAAGCAATAGTTTAATTGCCCATTTACCTGTTTATGCTCAGGTGACTATTTCATTGGCAGTAATAGCGGCTATTATTTTAGCTGGGAAATACATATCTTCACCTTTATTTCGATATATTGCAGAAACAAGATTACGTGAAATATTTACCATTGCAGCGTTATTATTAGTTATTTCTATTGCACTTATTATGGAAAAAATAGGGTTATCACCAGCCTTAGGCACTTTCTTAGCGGGGGTGGTTTTAGCTGAAAGCGAATTTAGACACGAGTTAGAGGTTGATATTGAACCTTTTAAAGGACTACTATTAGGACTGTTTTTTATCACCGTCGGAGCTTCAATAGACTTTCCATTACTCCTTGATAAAATTACTATTGTTACATTTGCCGTCGTAGCCCTTATTGCGATTAAAGCGCTTGTTCTTTATGTACTTGCTCACTTTTTTAACATGAAAGGAAGTCAAAAAATATTATTCACTTTGGCTTTGGCTCAAGGAGGTGAGTTTGCTTTTGTTTTACTTTCACTCACCAGTGACCTACTTATTACATCGCCAGAGCAAACTAAGTTAATTACACTTATCGTTGCAATATCGATGCTTTGCGCACCATTACTACTCATTATATATGAAAAATCGTTAGCTAGAGATAGCTCGACAGTACCTGATTTTGATTCAACTAAAGAAATTGAAGCAACCAAAAATGTTATTATTGCGGGTTACGGACGTTTTGGCCAAATAATAGGTCGGCTATTAACCGCTCAGGGATACCATTTATCGATTCTTGATCACAGCCCTAGCCAAATTGACTTACTCAGACGCTTTGGCAGTAAAGTTTTTTATGGTGATGCGGCTCGCCAAGATTTATTAGAAGCGGCAGGAGCAAAAGAAGCAGAAATGCTTGTGATTGCTGTAGACGAACCCGACAAAACATTAGATATTATTAAGCTGGCTCAAAAGCACTACCCGCACTTAAAAATTATTGCTCGCGCGATTGACCGACGACACGCTTACCAAATTATGCAGCTTGGTGTAACAAACTTTAAACGAGAAACATTTGACTCAGCTGTAAATCTTGGCATCGAGGCGCTAGTACTGCTCGGTAATGAGCAAGCTGAATCTGACAGAGCAGGGAAACTCTTTACTGAACACGACCTTGAATCAATGAACATTTTAGCCCACAAGTGGGGAGATGATAAAAGCTATGGCGTAGCGGTTAAACAACGTACAGAAGATTTAAAACAAGTGTTGCAAAACGACAAAATCGAGCAAAACAAACTGAATACTTGTCATAATAAAATAAAATAGCATAATGTCAGTAGCTCTTTGCCCTTATGAATAAGAGCTACTCATTTTTAATTTCGTGTTGATTTAATAAACCCCA
The DNA here is from genome assembly GCF_014076955.1 of Colwellia sp. Bg11-12. NCBI lineage: Bacteria > Pseudomonadati > Pseudomonadota > Gammaproteobacteria > Alteromonadales > Colwelliaceae > Colwellia > Colwellia sp. Bg11-12. The sequence goes on along the minus strand of NZ_JACGUZ010000079.1, from coordinate 28,865 downwards.
CTCACCCTTTCCACTAAGAAATCAACGGCAGCTTTTATTTTAGGTATTTGGTAGCGCTGCTTTTGATACAATAAAAAAACGCCAAGATTTGCCTGTTGCGTTATATCAATACTTGGTTTTATAGTCAGTTCGGTGAGTTCACCCGAGGCAATATAAGGTTTTAATGCCCAACGTGGCATCATTAAGATGCCTAAGCCCTCGATAGCCTTGTTGACTAACCACTTACCATTATTACTAATTAACACCTGCTCGGCTGAAACATCTTGCCATTGATTATCTATTTCGCACAGCCAAGGTGTAGGTCCATTAGGCGTTTTAAAGTAAAGCCCTTTATGCTGTTTTAAGGCTAAGGCATTAACAGGCACACCAAATTTTTCTAAATAGCGAGGTGCCGCGACAGCAATAAAGTTATTCTCCATTAATTTTATCGCTATAACGCGTTCGTCAGGTGCATAACCACCGCGAATAGCCAAATCAACTTGATCGCGAGCCAATGTTGACAGATCATCACTGAGGCTTACATTTAATGTTATTTTCGGATACAGCTCACTAAATTCGTCTAACAGTGGTAATAGTATTCGTTCTCCAAAACCCACCATCGAACTAATATTGAGCACCCCCATCGGCGAAGACTGATAGTTTTTGACGGTTTCATCACTGTAGGCTAATAAAGACAGTACTTCGCTAACCTGCTGATAATAGGTTTGTCCGATTTCGGTTAAACTTACAGACCTTGTTGTACGTTTTAAAAGTGTCGCGCCCAAACTCTGCTCTAAATCAGCTATTCTGCGCGAGAGTGACGAAGGGGGTACTGAAAAAAGCTCAGCGGCTTTACTAAAGCTGCCATTCTCAACCACCTTTACAAAATATTTTAGTGCTCTTAACTGATCCATATACTCTCTTCTGCCACTATTGTCTTTATGACAATAAACATTGGTTAATTAGCCCCTATATCTTATCGTAAAATAGAGGAATAATAACCCTACTTAATAACCACTCAACAAATATTACCGACAGGAAGAAAACGCATGAAAACATATACTGCGATCAATCTTATTAAACGCCCAACTGGCGGCCCCATTAATGCCGAACTATTTGCCGTTGTACAAAAAGATATGCCAACGTTAGGCACAGGTGAGTTTTTAGTTAAACAAAATTATATGTCACTTGACCCAGCAATGTTCGGCTGGATGAGTCCTGATACATCCAGCTATATTCCACCGGTAGCTTTAGGTGATGTCATGCGTAGTTCTGGTATCGGAGAAATTGTTGAAAGTAACCACCCTGATTTTAGTGTGGGTGACCGTGTAATGGGTATGATGGGTTGGCAAGAATATTTTCTGAGCAACGGACAGGGTCTCAATAAAGTAACGGCTCCATTACCCGATGAAGCCGTGTTGTCGGTTTTCGCTTTACCTGGATTAACCGCAACACAAGGCTTATTTAACGTAGGTAAGCCTAAGAAAGGCGAAACAATTATTGTTACAGGTGCCGCAGGTTCGGTTGGCTCGATTGTAGGTCAATTAGCTAAAGCAGATGGTTTAAAGGTCATTGGTGTTGTCGGGAGTGAAGAAAAAGCTGATTGGATTGTCAATGAATTAGGTTTTGATGCGGCGATTAATTACAAGAGTGACGATTTAGATGCACAACTAGCTAAACACGCCGTTGATGGTATCGATTTGTATTTTGAAAATACAGGTGGACCGATTCAAAATTTAATTTTTGAACGTATGAACGCACATGGTCGCGTAATCGTATGTGGACTTATAGCTGATTACGACAAACAAGTGGCAACCCCTGGCCCAAGCTGGATAAATGTCATTAAACGTCGTCTCAACATTCAAGGTTTCACTATGCCAGATCATTTTCATGAGGTCCCTGCATTACTTGAAAAACTGACGCCTTACGTTATGGCCGGTAAAATAAAACACAGATCGCATGTATTAGAAGGACTAGAGTCAGCTATAGATGGTTTAAACTTATTTTTTAAAGGCGAAAATAAAGGTAAGTTGATTGTAAAACTATAATGATTAAAAGGCTTTTGGTGCTTACTTTACCCTAAGCCTTATATTCATTATTTGTCAGTACCACATCGATTATAAACTTGCTTTATTAGACGTAGATAATGGTGTAAACGTCTAATCGTTAATGACTTATTAAATTGGAACTCACATGAATAAATTACACATTGATATCGTTTCAGATGTAATGTGCCCTTGGTGTATTGTCGGATACAAAGGCCTTGAGTCAGCACTCAACGCGCTTGAATTTGATCTAGAAGTAACAGTCAACTGGCTTCCTTTTGAACTCAATCCAACAATGCCCATTGAAGGCCAAAATATTAAAGAACATTTGATTGAAAAATATGGCATTACTGAACAACAAAGTGCACAAAACAGAGAGATGATCACTCAGCGCGGCAAAGAGGTTAATTTTGACGTTAACTTTTCACAGCAAATGCGCATGATCAACAGTTTTGATTTACATCGATTATTAGCTTGGGCTAAAAATCAAGGTAAGCAGCATGAATTGCAAATGGCATTTTTTACTGAGCATTTCACCCAAAACACCCCCTTAAATGAGCATGAAAATTTAATAAGAATAGTCAGTGATCTCGGTCTCGATGTTATTGCAGCGAAAGAAGTACTCAACTCAAAGGCTTATGCTGAACAAGTACGAGCAGAGCAAAAAATAAGCATAGACAAAGGGATCAACTCGGTACCTACGTTCATTTTTAATCATAAGTATTCTATCTCTGGAGGGCAAACCAAGGCCACTTTTATGCAGGCATTAAAACAAATAGCTCAGGAATCATAAAATCTTTTTATCTTGTGTGTTAACTGGAGTGTTTTTAGAGATTTATTGGTTTTGGTAAAGAAATTAAACATCATGTTCAACCTGCTCATTGGCTGGTTGAACCTCAAGACACGATCCTATTTTGTCTAAACTGCTCGCTATCATTGCAGCGAACAGTGAACGTAAAATAAAGCAAATACACTTAAGTGTTAAAGGAAGACAACAAAAGAGGCCTAAAACGCTTCGTTAGTCTTCTAAATTCGACATTCGATTTTTTAATAAAAAACCTTTTTTCGATATAAAATATTCAGTGTTGGTTGCCACTTATGCTTTATGATCAAATATACCCTCGCCTGTCAAACATTCTAGGTTAGAAGTTTTTATGGCAGAGAATTTTATCTAATTGGTCAGGTTTAATTAAACCATTTTTATCAATATCTACAAAATATGGCAATTGCCAACGTTGTGTATTTTTACCCGATTCAGAAAATACTTTTGTGCCAATTTCACCTCTATTTTGACTCCACGGAGGAAATACTCGAAATCCGGTTTTACCCTTATTTTTTGTGGAAGAAACAATGCCTTTTTCAAGCAATAGAGCAATGGGAAAAATAAACATTCCATGCTGAGTACTCTTTACCGATCCTTCTATAGCTTTAACGCTTGTTTGACTCGTGACTTGCACGAATAAGTAATCAAGATCATTCGACTTTAATGGGATAGGTTTATTATCATTGAGAGAGTCAACAAATGGGCGTTGCCAAATGGCAAGAAATGCACCGGGTCTATCGGTAGTAACCTTCCCTTTACGATAAACAATTTTTTTTTCATCTATAGAAAAAACTAACCCTTCATATTTTGAGCTTTCGGATAGTGGGTCTAACGTTACACCTTTCGTTATTTTATAGCCCGCAGGAATGAGTCCCTTCACTAAAAGAGACTCGAATTCATCACGATAATTTTTATTTGCCAAAAACACGTCTCAATTTAGATTTATCAAGTATCGTATCGATATACACTAGCAGGCATAAATGCGGGTAATAAAAATTGAAAATGAGCCGCTCAACCTTTCACCCACGTTAATACCTAATTATGCTTGTTTATGGCTACCATCACACAGTGGTTGTGATGCTGTTAACTTACAGCCACAAAAGAACACTTTTTTAGACTCGGTCGCGGTAAACCTTACGGGTGAGAATTCAGATCCTTTGTGAGAACCATCACAAAAAGGTTGTTTATCGCTTTGACCACAAGAACACCAAGCGTATTTTTTACCTTCTTCAACGTCAACTGCAAAAGGTGTATCAGATGCACGTACGGGTGTAGACATAATAATTCTCCATAAAAGGGGATAAAATAACGCCATATTAAGTGACGTTAGCTTATTTTTAGTGTCAGTTTGAATAATCGATTATGACTTTGTAGTCGCTCTCAACATCCAAGCTGTTTTCTCATGTATACGCATACGATCTGATACGAGTGAAGCGGTTGATTCATCGTCAGCATTTTGTGCAATTTTTAACACTTCACGAGACGTCTTAATAACTTGTTCATGGCCTTTGGTGAGTAACGTAACCATTTCTGCTGAACTTGGAACACCGTCAACCTCTTTTATAGAGCTCAGTTTTGAAAACTCTTTATAAGTCCCTGGTGCTGGAACATCAAGTGTTCTAATACGTTCAGCAATATCGTCAACAGCAATCGCCAACTCAGTGTAATGTTCCTCAAACATTAAATGTAATTCACGGAACTGTAACCCTGTAACATTCCAGTGAAAATTATGTGTTTGTAAATATAGCGTGTAAGAGTCAGCTAAAAGACGCTTCAAACCGTCTGATATTTCAGTTCTATCTACTTTATTTATGCCAATATCTATATCTGTCATTTTATTTCCTCTTGTTTAGAATGGTAATAAATTATAATGCCCCGCTAGAGGCTAAAAATTGTTACTTGAATCTGGAATGCAGTAAAAATAGCCATTGGTTAATTCCTCCTCTTAAACTGCTTTTTATATTACTGATAAGCCTAAATTAACGAATAACGAATAACAGGCAACCAATAATAATGGCTAAATAAATAAATTGCCGACCAATACTTGATGTGTTTTTAAGTTGCTCTGAATAAGGAATATGAATATCGGTAATAATTTGAGCATTCGACTTGCCTACACAATAGGGGCAATGTAAATCACTCTTTTTATATTCCAAACCACACTTCATGCATTTGCATGTTTGTGCACTTTTAGTCTGGTGATAACGAAACATAGCTTGCCTTGCGATATAACGCCACATTAAACAATAAAATTGTTGGTTAAAAGAAGTAAAGAGTTAAACAGCCAACGATTAGGTGCTTCAATGTATCATTGATGGCTGTTTACACCAATAGTAGTGATATAAGTAGAGAAAAGACCACATATAAAAGCTATGACACCCGCTGACCAAAGATACTTTTAAATTTTTCAACCGACCAAAGAGCAAATTCACGTACATTTTCAAGCACACATTCGGGTAACCTCTTCAGCTTTTATTGCGCTATTTTAAATATTTTTCGAATAGAAAATGAAACAAATAACGAAATCAATATTCCCATAAAGAAATATATAGCAATTAAATACTTCCCTAGCGCTGATGTTTTAATTTCACCATTAGCCAGTAAGCACAAACCTTTACTGTAATTAAAGCTACCACCATTATCTAGGCATTGGTCTACTAAGAAATAATCATTGACTAACCAAATAGCAATAAAACTAACAAGTACACCAATAAAGAGTGGAATAGAATTTTTTTTCATATTTCCCTAAAACTTAACGCCTCATAAAGAAGCAAGTGGTTGTAGACTAAAGCAAGAGACTAGTCAGTGTTAAAAATGAATAAAAGTGCGGCGTATTTTTGTATTATCAACTTAATTTAACCGCATTAATAGCCTGTTTGTTGACTCACTTATAACTAAAAATCTTTTACCTTAGATAATATTACACCCAGTTTAATAACGGCCATAATTTTTAATATCACATTATGATCTATAATAAAAAATATCAATAATTTTAAGATGTTAAAATTATTATGGGTTGGGTTATTATCATTTCACGTTACTGCGCAGTACTGAATTTATTCACATCAATAAAAATTTATGTAGATTTATTATATTTTAGTAAATAAAACATCTACAGTACCTTGTACGTAGAAAAATTTAACGGTTAATTCTATGATTTCCCTAGCCATCAATAGGCCATCTCGTATACCTTAGTACTATTCAAATATTGATGGAAAAACATATTGCACCCCATTATTCAAATTACAGATGTTAATAAGGTTTATGCGAGTGGTTTTAAAGCACTTGATAATATTAACTTAGCCATAAAACCTGCTGAAGTTTTTGCCTTACTAGGCCCTAATGGCGCAGGTAAAACGACACTCATTAGCGCTATTTGCGGAATTGTTAATGCAACATCAGGACAAATCACCGTTGCAGGTAAAGATATTGTCTCTGATTACCGGCACACCCGCAGACTTATAGGCTTAGTTCCACAAGAGTTAACCACTGATGCCTTTGAAACAGTTTGGACGACAGTTTCATTTAGTCGAGGTTTATTTGGCAAAAAACCAAACCCAGCTTTTATTGAGAAAACACTTAAGTCATTGTCACTTTGGGATAAAAAAGACAATAAAATGATAGAGTTATCTGGCGGTATGAAACGCAGAGTGATGATTGCTAAGGCACTGTCTCATGAACCTGCTATTTTATTTTTAGATGAACCCACCGCTGGTGTTGATGTAGAACTGCGCAAAGACATGTGGGAATTGGTACGGCAACTACGTAACGATGGCGTGACTATTATTTTAACCACCCATTACATTGAAGAAGCAGAAGAAATAGCAGACCGTATTGGCGTAATTAAAAATGGTCAACTTATTTTAGTTGAAGATAAAGTAGCGTTAATGAATCAGTTAGGTAAAAAGCAATTGATCCTTGATTTAAAAGACCCCTTAACTGACATACCTTCGGATTTGGCTGATTTTAATTTACAGATTCAAAATGAGGGAATGCAATTAATTTATAGTTATGACACAACCAAAGAGCACACTGGCATTTCTGCGTTACTTCAGCACTTATCTGCCGCGTCCATTGGCTTTAAAGATATCAAAACAGATCAAAGCTCGTTGGAAGATATATTTGTCTCTTTAGTAAAGGAATCAACATGAATCGTTACGCTGTAGCGGCTATTTATAAATTTGAAATGGCTCGCACTAAACGCACTATTTTTCAAAGTATTATTTCTCCGGTCATTTCAACCTCACTTTATTTTGTTGTTTTTGGCTCTGCAATTGGGTCTCGTATCACTGAAATAGACGGTGTTAGCTACGGTGCTTTTATTGTACCTGGGTTAATAATGTTATCGCTATTAACACAAAGTATTTCTAATGCGTCATTTGGTATTTATTTTCCTAAATTTACCGGCACTATTTATGAATTACTGTCGGCTCCAGTCTCGTCTTTTGAAGTGTTATTAGGGTATGTGGGGGCCGCTGCGACTAAATCGATTATATTAGCGTTAATTATTTTGGCAACCGCACATTTCTTTGTCCCGCTTGAAATAGCGCATCCTTTTTGGATGTTGTTTTTTTTAGTCATGACAGCCATCACCTTTAGTTTATTTGGTTTTATTATTGGCATATGGGCTGACAATTTTGAAAAACTACAAGTGATCCCGCTTATAGTTATTACCCCACTTGTTTTCTTAGGAGGCACTTTTTATTCTGTTAGTATGTTGCCACCATTCTGGCAAACGGTGACCCAATTTAACCCCGTATTTTATTTGATTAGTGGCTTCAGGTGGAGTTTTTATGAAGTCGCTGACGTAAGTTTAGTGACAAGCTTTTTTGTAATGAGTGGCTTTTTAGCTTTTTGTTTACTCGCGGTCACTTGGATATTTAAGAGTGGTTATCAAATAAAGAGATAATATGATTAACTTAAATATAGTTAAAGGTTAATTGTCACCCGTTCTTAGCATTCAATAAATATCGACAGCTTAGTAACAACGTTTATATTTATGATAGTGGTCAAAGGTAGTTGACCACTATTAGCGAACACCACACTCATCCATATCCTACATTTGCCTATATGTGCGACTACGCTTAATGTGTGAGATTATAAATCAGCAAATGAAATGACTCTTCATGATCACTTTTGTTCTTGTTGAATTTATTGTTAGCTTTCAAGCGCTCCTAACAGAATAACTGTCGCATTATTTAAAGCATGAATCATCATAACCACTAGCAATGCGTGACCTCTTGAATGGGTATCCCAATATTGATATGCCATAGACATCAAGAAAAAAAGAGTAAAAACACCGATTCCCCACAAAGGGACTTGCAGAGAATGAACAGTTCCCCAAATCAGAGCACTGATTATTGAAACATACACTATGTTCGAGGTCATTTTTCTGATTAAGTAAATGACAGGAATCATTAAAAGAGTTTCTAGGATAGGCCCAATAAAGACAGCACCGACAATTAATTCTATTCCTAATTCAAAGTCTGGAACTTCAGCATTTGGGAATAAAAAGTCCAGAAGAAAAACAATAGGCAACCCTATACATATTGCTAATATATAGACTTTAAAGATATAAAGTTTAAGAGGTTGCTTGGTATTTTCCAATAGTTTGAACAAATCTACATCCTTTAGATCGAAAGCTAACGCCCTCATCATGGGCAAAAGTTGTTGGCTAGAACGTGATGCGGAGCCAGCCAACTACAATATGTCCCGTTTGCACAGCTTGCTATATTACTTTACCACCGAAGCGCCCCAACCAACCCTACATGTCTTAGTTGAGATTAAGGGCATTAATTTAGCCCTACTTTTAGAAATTTCAATTATATTTAATTTCATCGGAACGCCTAGAGATGAAGACCAAAGTTTACGTTTTTCAGAATAGAATATATAATCATCGTCAAAGCCAATTAACTTTGCTTTTGATATTATTTCAGAAACTTGCTTTTGGGTTTCGCAATCAACATTGAAACTTACCCAGTGCTCCTTGTTAGCATTCGATCCTTCGCTAACGAGTAACTCAATTAAACTTTGATCGATTTCAGTGTAATTAAATAATGATGGTTCAGGCTTTACCTTTTTAGTAGCACAACCCCAAACCGATAAAAGCACTAATGTAAATAATATAATTCTACGCACAAACTTTCCTTGTAATATAACACCCTAATTTTGGGCAAAAAATTGTTGGCTAAAGTAAGCGACGCAGGAGCAAAAGCCAACTATTATTTGTCCCACTTTAACGACTTGTTAGCTTTCTAGGGCATTTAAAACGAATACCGTGCCATTATTTAACGCATGTATTGACATTGCAACCAAAATTGCATGACCACGTGAATGAACATCCCAATATTGATACGCCATAGACATTAAGAAAAATCCAGCAAAAACCCCTAGTCCATGTATTGGGTACCCTAAAGAGTGAAGAATACTCCATGTAAAAGCACTAACTAGAGATACGTGAATAATACTTTTAGTGAACTTACTAATTACCGCGATGATAGGGATCATCAGTATTGTCTCAATAATTGGAGCCGCAATCACCACTTTCATAAACCATTTTAATGATAATTCGATAACAAAAAAATCGGGATGTGGGTATAAAAAATCTAAAAGAAAACTTATTGGTATACCTACTAAAAGTCCCACTGAGTAAACTTTAAAAACGTATAATTTTATAGGTTGATTTGTATTAGTCAAAAAATTGAGCATATCTACATCCTTGTAAGAATACTGAAAGCAAACACCCTAATTTTGGGCAAAAAATTGTTGGCTAAAATTGCGAGGAACGAGGCTAGCCAACTGTTTAGCGTCCGTTTGAGTAATTTATTAGCCGTTTTTACAGCAAATCAATTTATTAATGAAGTCCTGATATGCTTTTATTGCTTTATCTTTTCTCATTGTTTCGCCATGCTCAGTATTGGGTATGATAGCCAAAACCTTAACCAGACTTGAAGATATATTGTAAAGTTCTTTCGAGTTTACCACTGGAGTCGTTGAATCATCTTCACCAATTAAGAAAAGTAATGGTTTACTATATTCTTTAATTAAATCAATATTATTTATTTTCGCTAATTCAGCTGATAAATTAACTGAATAAAATGGTTTAGACCAAGTAGGCATCAAGTTGTCTACTAATTCTGGAACGGTACTAATGGCACCATCAAGAATTAACGCATCTATTTCTTTATTACCTGCAACATAACTTGCAACTAAAGACCCCATTGATAATCCATGGATAATTGTTTGCAAATTAGTGGGGAATTCACCTTTCGAAAAATCAAAAATTCTTAATGCATCCGATCGTAAGCTATTAAGAGACAAGTTCTCTTTTTTATCGCTTACTCCCATCCCTCGATAATCAAACCAAATCACATTTGCGGGTAACAACGAAAATTTATTTAATATTTTTGATGACGTGCTAACTTTCATGCCATTGGCACTGAAAAAAACAATATTCACCAAAGCATCTTGGTTTACTAATTTAACACCTCTAAGCGTAATACCATCCTCAGCGGTTAAACTGACAGCTGAGACAACAGCTGATATATTCGCTTCAATAAGTTCAGTTTGAATTTTAGTGATATTGAGTTGTTTTTCTGGTTGTTCATCTTGGTAAACAAATGATTCAGTTGTGTAGTTTGCAGAACACCCTGAAAGTAGTAAAAAAAATAATATTGCGACCGTTTTCATATCAAACGACACTCCTTGTTGGTTTATCGGCTAACGTCGCATCAAGCGACAAATTCAGAAAGTAAGAAGCCAAACCTACCGCAACACTTAGCCACAAAACTTACTAGATAAACAATAACACAAAATGATTAACAATCTATAAACAAAGTAATCACAATAAAAAAGAAGGAAGCAAACACCAATCCTTTGAGGTGAATTGTAAAACACCACCAGAATAATTAAGAACTAGTGTTGCCTGCTAACCGCTTATTAGACACGCAAGAACCTTTTATTCTACAGGTGATTAACTTTCTGCTTTATTTATAATATAAATACCTTTGTTTCACTGGTATATAAAGTGTTTAATGATTTCCTTTCACGTATTTATAGATAACAGGTGTTTTTATTGTGTTTTATTTGGTAAAAGCGTACAAAGAATCGCTTATTGTTATTAACCCAAATAAGTAATACAAAATGTATGGTAAATAATTTTAAAGTCATGTTTGAAGTGCGCGTTTAGCTGCCGTATTTCTTGTTATTTACTATTAGATATTTTAACTATTAAGTGCAGCGCTAAATATTAATCATCTCGCAACCAAGTCTCAATTTCGTTTCTATGTGGAATCGACCCACTGTGAACATTAACGTCATTAATAATGATTGCTGGCGTGGTCATTACGCCATAACCCATAATAGTTTCTGGGTCTGTCACTTTATTTATTTGAACTTCAATATTAAGTTCATCTGCTATTTTTGAAATTATCTCAATTGTTTTTATACATTTAGTACATCCTGTACCTAATACTTTGACTTCTTTCATTATAATATTCCTTAAATAAAGGGGGTTAAAAAGTTAAAAATCCAACCAATGAGTGTAAATGCAACCAGCAATAATATAAAAAGTATGGCTAATAATCGCCACTGCATCACTTGCTTTAATAGAATAAACTCAGGAAAACTCGCTGCAACCGTACTCATACAAAAAGCCAGTGTTGTACCTATAGGAAGTCCTTGTTTAATTAAACTTTCCATCACTGGAATAACACCCGTAGCATTAGAATATAATGGTATGCCAAGTAATACCGCTGAAGGAACCGACCACCATTGGCCATCACCTAAATGCTCTTGGATCCAACCGTCAGGAACAAAACCATGTAAAGCTGCCCCTAAGCCAACACCAATGATGACCCATTTCCATACTCGGCTAAATATTTCTAAGGTTTCTTCTTTTGCAAAAGCATGTCTTTCTTCTAAAGATAACGATTTAGCGTGTTGTGCTGTTGTTGTATTCACTGTATTTTTACCTCGTTCTAATGCTTTTGCCGCAAAAGACTCCAACCAACGTTCAGCTTTAATAGCATCAAGAAAAACACCCCCGAGTATTCCAACCGACATGCCAACCACCACGTAAAGCAGCGTAAACTTCCACCCCAATAAACTCAGTAATAATAAAACTGCCACTTCGTTGATAAGTGGAGAGGTAATCAGAAACGACATTGTTATCCCAACAGGGATACCAGCAGAGGTAAAACCCAAAAATACTGGAATACTTGAGCAAGAGCAAAATGGTGTTATTGCGCCAAAACTAGAGCCTAATATATAACCTACCCCTTTGTGCTTACCCGCTAAATAGTCACGAACACGCTCGACATTCATCGATGCTCTTAACAAGGCAATCGCGTAAATCATGACAAGCAATAAAAAGAATATCTTAGTGGTATCTTCAATAAAAAAATGAAGAGCATCACCTAACTTTGTTGCTTTTGATAAACCAAACACATCAACAACTAACCATGAGGCTATATCTGTAAAAATTTCAAACATGAGTGTCCCTAATAGGCCTTTTTACTATTAATAATTAACTATAACAATACAATAAGAGTTTCAATATTTTACCTTTAAGCGTTATTACAACAAATAACTGGAAATAAAACACAATAAAATATATTTTTGAAACGCCTATATTATAAATTAATAAATCGTTGTATATACTGATCATAATCATATTACACGCGATTAAATGCTTAAATAGCATTCAACTGTTAGTCACTTTATCGCCTAACTGAAGGTGATGTAAGTGATAGGTTAAGCCTCTATCGCCAAGCGGTATAGTCCTTGTAGCAAGTTTTTTTTGCGGTTATTTAAATTGATAGTCTGTAAAAATAGAACATTATCTTCAATTAAATCAACTATTCAAATTACCATATTGTTCCTATGCTTTAGATGAATCTTATAACCCACTTATTAAAAGCAAGGAATATACAATGTTTAACAAAACACTCCCTATTGCAGCGGCAATTTCAGTTGCCTTATGCGCAATGGTCATGCCTTCAAAAGCCTTAGCAGGCAATCAAATAAAAACAAATGAATTTTGGTGGCCAGAAAAGTTAAGTTTAAGCCCATTACGTCAACATAGTGCTGAATCAAACCCTTATGGCGAGCAATTTAATTATGCGAAAGAATTTAGCAATGTTGATTTAACTCAGCTTAAAAAAGATATTCAAACCACTCTGACTGACTCAAAAGCCTGGTGGCCAGCAGATTGGGGACATTATGGCCCCTTAATGATCCGTATGGCTTGGCATAGCGCTGGTGTGTATCGTGTGCATGACGGTCGTGGCGGTTCATCTGGTGGGCAACAACGTTTTGAGCCCCTCAATAGTTGGCCAGATAATGCTAACTTAGATAAAGCACGTCGATTATTGTGGCCTGTTAAACAAAAGTACGGTCGTAGTATTTCTTGGGCTGATCTAATGGTGCTTTCAGGTAATGTAGCGCTTGAGTCTATGGGCTTTAAAACCTTTGGTTTTGCTGGCGGTAGAACAGACGATTGGGAACCTGACTTAGTTTACTGGGGAGCTGAAACTGCGATGCTTACTGATAAACGTCGCGATAAAAAAGGCAAACTTAAAGGCCCACTTGCTGCTGTGGAAATGGGCTTGATCTATGTTAACCCTGAAGGCCCTCATGGTAAACCTGATCCACTTCTAGCGGCTCAAGACATTAGAATGTCATTTGGACGTATGGCGATGAATGACGAAGAAATTGTCGCTTTAAGTGCCGGTGGACATACCTTTGGTAAGGCGCACGGCGCTAAAAAACCAAGCGGATGTGTGGGTGCAGAACCTGCGGCGGCCGACATTGAAGAACAAGGCTTAGGTTGGAAAAATAAATGCGACAGCGGTGTTGGCGCTGATACTATAACAAGCGGCCTAGAAGGCGCTTGGACAACAACCCCTACACAATGGTCAACAAACTATCTTGATAACTTAATGAACTTCAATTGGGTGCTCACTAAAAGCCCTGCTGGTGGTAAACAATGGACACCCGAAAATAAAGCAGCTGTTAATTTAGTGCCTGACGCGCATATTCCTAATAAACGTAATGCCCCTATTATGTTTACCACCGATATTGCCTTAAAAGAAGATCCTGAATTTCGTAAAATTGTTGAACGCTTTAGAGCAGAGCCTGCTGAGTTTGAAAAAGCCTTTGCTAGGGCTTGGTTTAAGTTAACTCACCGTGATATGGGACCTCGCGCAAGATACGTGGGTACAGAAGTGCCAAGCGAAGTGCTAACGTGGCAAGACCCTATTCCTGATATAAGCTACCAAGCGATTAACGTTCAAGATATTGCTGCGCTTAAAAAGCAAATAACGCAGTCGGGCTTAACCACGGCTGAATTAATCAGAACGGCTTGGGCTTCAGCGTCAAGCCACCGTGTAACAGATATGCGCGGCGGCGCCAATGGTGCTCGAATTAACCTTGAACCTCAAAATAGTTGGCCGGTAAATAGTCCCAAAGCGTTAAATAAAGTCTTAACGACACTTAAAACGATTCAAGACAAATACAACAAGCAATCAACTAAGCAGCAAGTATCGTTAGCTGACTTGATCGTATTAGGTGGTGCTACCGCCATTGAAAACGCAGCCGAAAAAGCAGGTAAATCAGTATCTGTACCTTTTGTACCTGGCCGCGCCGATGCGACACAAGCTCAAACAAGCGTGAAGTCATTTAATTATTTAGCACCTAATGCTGACGGATTTCGTAACTTTTACTCGACAGAAAGCTATATGTCACCAACAGAAATGTTAGTAGATAAAGCAAATACTTTGGGGTTAAATGTGCCTGAAATGACCGTACTTGTGGGAGGTATGCGTGCGCTTGATGCAAACTATGATGGTTCGTCTTATGGCGTATTCACTAATAAACCCGGTGTGTTAACCAATGATTTCTTTGTAAACTTACTTGATATGTCTACCGTGTGGACTAAAGATAAGTCTACTGAAGGTGTTTATGTTGGTCATGACCGTGTTACAAGTAAAGTTAAATGGCAAGCAACACCTGTTGATCTTATCTTTGGCTCAAATTCTGAATTAAGAGCGATTGCTGAAGTTTATGCCTCTGACGATGCGGATAAAAAGTTTGTTAACGACTTTGTCAAAGCATGGGTTAAAGTCATGCAATTAGACCGATTTGACTTGAAATAAGTTCAATAACGCTTTAAACAAAGCAGCTAACCGCCACTGGCGATTAGCTGCTTTACTTATCACTCAATTAACCTTATGACTAGCTTAACTAATAACGAGTTTAACTGATGATTTAATCATTTTTATTATTATCGTCCCCACCCCACAAAAAAAGCTATCTAAGTGGCAGTAACAAGCTCTTTAGCAACAAGAACGATCATTAAAATTTCATCACCACTCGACCTACAATTTCCCCTTTGACCATATCGTCAAAAATATCATTGATATCTTCCAGTGACTTTTCAATGGTAATAGCCTTAACTTTTCCACGGGCGGCAAAGTCTAAGCACTCAATTAAATCTTTACGTGTCCCTACAATAGAGCCCACAACGCTCACACCATTTAATACCGTGTCAAATATCGGTAATGGCATATCTTCAGCAGGCAAGCCAACTAAAACACACTTACCGCCACGGCGAATAACTTTATAACTTTGTTCAAATCCGCTTTTACTAACAGCGGTGCATATACTGGCGTGAACACCACCTGTTTTAGCGAGCACTTGTGCAACGACATCATCACATTTAAAGTCTAAACAAATTGCAGCACCAAGGTCTTTAGCAAGGGTTAATTTATCTGTTCCTGTATCAATGGCAATAACATTTAATCCCATAGCGACTGCATATTGCACCGCCAAATGTCCTAAACCACCAATACCAAAAATGGCGACCCATTCACCAGGCTTAGCAGTAGAAACTTTCAAGGCTTTATAAGTGGTAACGCCCGCACAAAATAAAGGGGCTGCATCAACATAATTAATACCATCGGGTATTTTTACCACATAGCTCGCGTCTGCTTTACAATATTCAGCATAACTACCATCAACAGAGTAACCCGCATTTTGCTGAGATAAACATAAATTTTCATCTCCAGTTAAACAGTAGTCACAATATCCACAAGCACTATAAAGCCAAGGTATGCCCACGCGATCGCCAAGTTTAAGGTGTGTTACTTGTTCCCCTACTTCAACAATTTCTCCTACGCCTTCATGACCAGGTACGAGTGGCATTTTAGGTTTTACCGGCCAATCTCCATGACACGCATGTAAATCTGTATGACAAACACCACAAGCATGAATTTTTACCAACACTTCTTTACTAGAAATAGTAGGTTTATCAAGCTGTTTAATCTCAAGCTTCTCTTTAAACTGATGAATCACGGCTGCTTTCATTACGTAAATCCCCTAACGATAATAATGTGTAAAATAATAGTATAATCCCCACATTTTATAAAACTACGACATAGAACAATAAAACGACTGAAATTGTGAGTATTTGCTATATAAATGATTAAAAAACAACATTCACTTTACGATAAAGTCATTGAAGGGAGAGTCACTTTGTTGTCGTGCTATTAATTTTAATACGCTAAACCGTGCTTACAATTTGTTCACACCTAAATTATAAGCTACTGCTATGGCCCAATGTTATTTTACTTATTAACTACATTGTCTTTTTCAGTATCTTCGACTTTTGGTGTACCATCAGCATTAAATTCTGCTATCGCTTCACCAGAAGATTCCCAATGTTCTCTTTCTTCTTCGGTTGCTTTGGGCGAGAATAATCCAGTAAAAGCATAGAAAATTCCAATAATCGGTGCCATCCAGCAGGCAAAAGCAAGGGGGATATACAAAAGGTTTTCTATATTGCCATCAGCAATACCTAGACCGAGCGCTGAAATTACAAATGCACCACCCGCATTCCATGGAATTAGCGGAGACATTAATGTTCCACCTTCTTCGATTCCACGTGATAGATTTAATGTTGAATAACCCATACCACGATAAACAGGCGAGTACATTCGCCCTGGTAAAGCAATCGATAAGTAAGGGTCACCGGCAACTAGGTTCGTCGCAAAGGCAGTGCCAATAGCCGCGGTTTGAATGCCGGCAAAACTACTAACCTTGCTCTTTATGGCATTAATAATTGATTTCAAACAACCTGTTTTTTCGAGCGCACCGCCAAACCCCAGCGCAATTAATATCAAAGAAATAGTCCACATCATCGATTGTATCCCCCCCCGATTTAACAAGCTGTCAATTTCTTCAATCCCGGTACTTATTGAGTAGCCATTATTGGCAAAATCAAAAATTGATTGCAGGCTCTGCCCCTGAACAATCATTGCCGTTGCACCACCCGCAACAACGCCAGCGAATAATGATGGCATGGGGGGATATTTTTTTATCGCTAAACCCATGACAACCAAAGCGGGTAACAATACCCATCCTGAAATATAAAAGTTTTCGTCTAGGGTGTTAGTGATAGCGTCAATTTTTTCAAATGAAATGCTTTGAGTGTCTATGACGAAAAATCCAACCAACAAATAGATGATAAGAGCGATAAGCATAGCTGGGATGGTCGTTGCCATCATATTTTTTATATGAGAAAAGACATCGGTTCCGGTTACTGCAGGGGCCAAATTAGTTGTGTCGGAAAGTGGTGAAATTTTATCACCAAAAAATGCACCAGAAACTACAGCGCCAGCTGTCCAATATGCAGGAATGTTAAAGCCTTCGCCAATGCCCATTAAGGCTAAACCAACCGTTCCGACGCTCGCCCAGCTAGTGCCGAGAGAAAGTGAAACAACAGCACAAATGACCATACCCGCAGCCAGAAATATTTCAGGCGAAAGGACCTTTAAGCCATAATAAATAATGCTGGGTACCGTACCGCTAGCAATCCAAACCCCAATAATCATCCCAACCGTTATTAAAACAGACACTGAAGGTAAAGCGACGTGAATAACGTGAAAAATTCCTCTTTCAATATCTTTCCATTTCAGCCCTAACTTAATGCCAACAATACTGGTAATGGCTAAACCAATGGCAAGAGGAATGTGTGGTTCGAAAACGCCAAAGTAAAATATTTGTGTCCCAAGAATAAGCAGAGTTAACACGACAGGCGTCAAGGCAAGTAATAAACCCGGATTTGCATTTTCTGTCCGTTTCATTTAAATACCTCATGTTTTTTATTCATAGATTAGGTCCAGAATAGTCATCGTGATGGGTGAAATAATAGGCCAATTAACTTGTTACGGCTTTGAAAGAGTCACCACATCGTGGACATAAAGGATAACAAAGGTAAGGTCACACATCATTCATCCTTTGGAGGCCATGCATTATTTGCTGATTTTTTTGATGTAAATCATTGATCAAATCCTGAAGATACTCTTTACTATAACTGTTGATTATTAATGGTAAAATGGATCTTAGCCACATTTCTATCTTCTCATTTACCTCTAGCATTACAGTGGTTATTTTTTCACTGTTTGCATTAGGAGGTAACGCTAGTGTTTCTATATATACTAATAACTGCTCGTCAATATCATCATCAAACCACATTTCAAATGTTTTAACAGGCGCCTCTATCAATGAGGTCATTAAATATTGGTTTCTGATTTTTTGCTTGTCTGATAAATAATGTAAAAACATCCTAGCGCGTTCTTGCTCTGTCACTTTAAGACTTCTCTCATAAAACGCTAACGTTGCGGTATTCAATGTTATTAGGTGTTTAAATACTTCACTTAATTGGTGATAACGCATAACTTTCCTTTCTATTCTGGATTTCTGTGTGCCTACTTTTCGAAGAACATAACGATCAACTTATAAATTAAACAACGCCACTTGAACTTTTTGATTCATGAATGATTTCGTCATGTAGGAATTATTTTTACATCTCAAAGTAACAAAATATCAGCCTGTTAGATGTGCGCTAGCGCACATACTTAAATATTGATGTATCAGAAAAAAGATCAATTTTTAGAGTTATAAAAATCCTAAAGGGAGATATTCCTTATACCGCCAACATACACATTTTAATATTATCTTCACTACTGAGAATATAGAGAATACAGGGGGGTTAGTAAGCTTTAAAAATAAGAAATCCGTTAAGCTTTGTGTGATGGCGTACATATTTATTTTTACATTCCATGCAAAATAATAGCCGTAACCTATAACTTAATAAATTTAACAAAACGTAACTATTGGGATTTAATATGAGTAATAAAAACGAACACAGTATCGCGACTTTTGCGGCTTTAAAAACTTGTATTGCAAATGGAGAAGCACAATCAGTAAAAGAATTATTAGCAAAGCAGCCAATACAAGCACTTGAGAAAAGCTATCTTTTCGATTTAGCGAAACTAAATAACAACCCCACTATAATAAGACTTATAGAGGAGAGCCCAATAAAGAATAAATTCAAAAACTAACATCACAAGTTAAAGAGTGGCCAATGCGAATAACAACGCATTCAATAGGATTATTTTTTAACTAACAGGGCTGGAAAGGAAAAAGGAAGGCTATTTTATTGACAAGAATGCGTCTAAAGCCAACGATGTTAAGCAGCGCGAAGCAGGTTTAGGGTCTAAAATAATGGATCAACTTAACTTGTTACTACATTAGAGTATAACGAAAATTTCGAGCTTAATAATGGAGAAGGTATTGTTATACCCGTAATCATTCAAAATGCTCGATTCAGAGTGCTTGAGCAATTTCAGTTTGAGACGCATCAATTAAATTAGGGTTATTCCCTCTCTCTTTGATCCAACAATAAAGTGGGATTGCTCAAGCGCTTCTCCGATGGGGCTAAAAACGATTTATACGTCGTTATTGATTTTGAGAATGGAACAACCATTCTCTGCAATCAATGCCTTATCTAAATCGTTATTTTCTCCCACTGAAACATGCATTTTGAATGGTCACGGGTATATATAATATCCATTCTTGCAAGCCACCCCTTATTTACCTCGGCTACCGTTAACCCTTAACAAAATTTAATAATACTTACGGAGCTCGTTTTCATATTCAGGGTCAATAAACCGTTCCAGATCGAATGGTGGATTTTCCATTATTTTCTCAGCATTTACATTAACGGTTATAGAACAGTCAGTCCAATTGACTGCCTCAATACATTTATGACTAATCAAAACCTTGCGACCACCAGGTGCCCAATTACGCGTATCTATGGCGATATACGAAATAGTCCAATTATCGTCATTTAAAATAAAGTCTTCAATATGGCCAATTTTTTGATCTTTCGCATAGACCTCAAATTTCTTAACGTCATTGGTTGAGTGTAAATGCCAATCTTCTGATTTTATTTGAGTATTATCCTTAGATAACCTTGTATCAACTAAGGGTTTGGGACTAGGAGAAGTCCTCCATAATCCTTCGTTCATCCAATAGTAAGCATAACCATAGAATTGAAATAATGTAGTTTCATATTGATGAGATATTTGTTGGTGTTCCTCAAGTGGAGGACTATTTTTAATTTTTTGTTGAGTTAAATCAACAGGGAATTTGTACTGTTCCCACTGAGGTTCTTGCAGTGAGATTGTGCTGATTAATATTTTTCGTTCTCCACAGAGCCATTTTTTAGTATCAGGAACTATGTAACGTATTACCCATAATTTATCGTCAAAGAGGAAATCTTTGCAAAGACCTATTTTTGTGTCAATACCTTGTAATTGAAAACGCATAATTTCATTGAGACTTCGTAACATTGTCCTACCCTTCTATATTAATTAAGCTTTAATTGTCGAAAGTAATGACTTTTATCATACTCGGTCAGTTTTTTTTGTATGTACGTCAACGCACTTAAGGCTGATATTTTCATTCCAAAATATGGAGATTTATACGCTTGTTCTGCTCGATATAGATATAAATAATGGCAAATTCAATCAACGTGAACTTTCTTATAAAGAAAGTTCACTCTTGCATAGTGGTAGATTTGTCGTTTGAGGTCCTTATTCTTCCTGATTTGACGTCTGAATTTTCTTTGCTAGCACAATGTAGAACGCTGGCAACACGTACAATGTTAATATAGTGCCAATACCAAGCCCTGCAACAATAGTAATACCAATCGCAAAGCGCGACTGTGCGCCTGGACCAACAGCAATTAATAGTGGGATCATAGCCACAATAAGTGCCAGCGAAGTCATAATAATGGGTCTCAAGCGAATCGCAGCCGCTTCGATTACAGCGTCGCGTTTGTCGCGCCCTCGCTGTTGAAGAGTATTCGCGAATTCCACGATGAGAATACCATTTTTTGCGACTACACCAATTAGAGTGATCAGGCCCACTTGCGTATAAATATTCATTGAAGCAAAACCAAGCATAATAAAAGCCATAGCGCCTGCAATAGACATAGGTACAGACACCAGTATAATAAGGGGATCGCGCCAACTCTCAAATTGCGCCGCCAGTACAAGGTAGATAACAAGTAACGATATAAAGAAGGTAACGATTAATGCACTACCAGAATTTTCGAATTGCCTAGACTCACCCTTAAAATCGTAGCTAAAACCCCGTGGCAAGATATCAGCAGCCTTGGCTTTCATAAAACCAACAGCATCTCCCATGGGGACTGATGGCGCAGGAATACCTTCAATTGTGATCGAATTTAGCTGATTAAATTGTGTCCTTGACGAGGGTTCAACATCATGTTCGAAATTAACGACCGAGCCAAGTGGAACCAACTCGCCAGAGTCAGCCCGGATGTAATAATCGTTTATTGCCAGCTCACTATCCCTAGCGTAACGATCAACCTGAGGAATAACTTCGTAGGAGCGCCCTTCCATATTAAAACGATTAATATAGCCACCGCCAAGCATACTACTGAGCTCCTGGCCAATTTCCTCCATCGACAAACCTAAATCTGCAGCGCGATCTCTGTCAACCTTTACCCGAGTAACTGGCTTGTCGATATCGATTGATTTTTGCACGAAGGTAAAATTGCCACTTTGCATGGCGGCTCCAACCAATTCATCTGCCACCTGGTTAAGCTGATTAAAATCACTCCCTGAAGTCACTACAAACTGAAAAGGTAAACCACCACTGGAACCAGGCAAGGAGGGGATCGGGAATAATGCTGTTTTTAAACCAGTAATATTTGCCACAGATGCCTGTAGTTGAGGCATTATGTCGAACTGCGATATATCACGTTCGCTCCAAGGCTTCATTTTGAAACCACCAAATACAGCATCTGAGCTTGTCATACCCACCAGCATAAATGTCTCGTCGTAGCCTGGCACCTGCTCAAACGCTGTCTGCATTTCAGCGCCATACTTTTGCAAGTATTCAAGGGTAGCTGTCTGTGGTCCTTTGCCCTGAAATAGGATAATGCCACGATCTTCAGTGGGTGCCAGCTCTTTCTCACTCAACATGACCATAAAAAAAATCGATACGAGGACAACCAATGCAAACATGATCACAGGTGACACCGCCTTAACTACGATAGTCAATGAGCGCTGATAAAGGTTGGCTAGCTTTTCAAACAAGCCTTCTACAGTACTTTCAAAACGCGACGACTCTCCATGAGGTTTCAGTACCTTGCTAGCTAGCATCGGCGATAAGGTCAAGGCGATTATCCCTGAAATAACGACCGCACCTGCAAGCGTGAAAGCAAACTCAGTAAATAGCGAGCCAACTAGCCCTCCCATGAATCCAATAGGTGCATAAACAGCAACCAGCGTGATTGTCATCGCAATGATTGGACTTGCCATTTCACGCGCGCCAATGATCGCAGCCTCCTTCTTTGACTTACCATTAACGATGTGACGATGGATATTTTCGACAATAATAATAGCATCGTCTACGACTAGGCCAATGGCCAGAACAAGTGAAAGTAATGTCAGTAAATTGAGTGAGAAACCCAGTACAAGCATTATAAATGCACCACCAATTAGCGAGAGTGGAACCGCTAGTGATGGAATGATGGCAGCGCGAAGGGAACCAAGACACAAAAACACAATAACAAGCACAATACCTATTGCCTCGATCAGCGTTTTAATGACCTCATTAATTGAATCGTCGATAAATTCTGATGCATCATAAGGCAGTTCTACCAGTAAACCAGACGGTAGTTGAGATTTAATATCAGGTAGAAGTTCTTTTACCCGTTCTGCCACAGACAGCGGATTTGAGCCTGGAGAAAGGCTAATAGCCACGTACGTCGATGGCTTTCCTTTGTATAATGCGATGTTCTCGTAGGTTTGCGATCCAAGTTCCACCCTCGCAACATCCTTGAGACGAATAATCGTGTCTTCAGTTGATTTAATAACAAGATTCTTGAACTGTTCAGTGTTAGAAACGTTAGTGTTACTGGTAAGACTAATCTTTATTAACTCTCCTTTTGTTTGTCCAACACCAGAGAGATAATTGTTTTCGCGCAGGGTCTGAACAATCTCGGTAGAGGTAAGATTAACCGCAGCAAGTCTTTGGGGGTCTAGCCAAACTCTCAGAGCAAAACGCCGTCCTAAAAGTTCAGCTTTACCAACACCCGATAGTGCCTGTAGTTTTGGCTGTACTTCCCGAGCAAGATAATCGGTGATCTCTGGAACCCGCATAGTATCACTGAAGAAAGCGATGTACATAAGCGCGCGACCTTCACCTGTTGTCGAATTTATAACAGGATCTTGAGCCTTTTCAGGTAATGCGTTCCGCTGACTAGCGACTTTAGATTGGATCTCGGCTAACGCGTCATTAGCATCGTAATTAAGTTCCATCTGTGCTTCGATAGTTGAAAAACCCTGCGTACTCGAAGAGCTTAAGAAGTCGATGCCTTTAGCTTCGGCGATGGCCTGCTGCAAAGGCTGGGTGATAAACCCCTGAATTAGTTCGCTGCTAGCACCTGGATATGCAGTCGTAACCGTGACTTTAGTGCTTTCTAGCAAAGGGTATTCGCGGATCTCCATTTCCATGATGGATCGCACACCAACCAGTAATATCAGCAAGCTTACTACCGTGGATAAAACGGGCCGTTTTATGAATATGTCTGTAAAACGCATGGTTATTTTACTCCTGTGCTAACAGAATCAGGGTCGCGTGATGAGTCGTTCTGCTTGATTTTTACTTGCTGGCCAGCCCTCAGGCGCAAGAGGCCTGAGGCAATAATACGCTCTCCAGCTTCAAGCCCTTTCTTAACTTCGGTCATACTTCCCCGTTTAAAACCTGTTTCTAATGTCCGGCGCTCAGTAACCAGTTGACCCGCTGAATTTTCTGTTAATACATAGGCAAAGTTACCGTAGGTGTT
Organism: Colwellia sp. Bg11-12; assembly: GCF_014076955.1. NCBI lineage: Bacteria > Pseudomonadati > Pseudomonadota > Gammaproteobacteria > Alteromonadales > Colwelliaceae > Colwellia > Colwellia sp. Bg11-12. Next base: position 4,792 of record NZ_JACGUZ010000079.1, on the reverse strand, counting down.
GAATGATATTGACGTATTTGGGATCGCAACAACCTGTCGTGGACCTTCTGCGAAGGTTCTTACAGTAGCAAACATTCCAGGTTTGAGCCCTTGCTGTAAATTAAGAAGCTGAGCACGTAATTTAACGGTCCGTGTTTCAGGTGTCACCGAACTGTTTATAGCGGTAACAGACCCCTTAAATACCTCAGAACCTTTTGCCGCAACAGTGACTTCAACAGGATCTCCGATATCAACACTGAACAGCTCTATTTCAGAAAGTGTATATTCGACAAGAATTGGGTTAAGCATATTGATTTCAACGATAGGCGTACCTACGAATAGATATTGGCCAATGTCGGCTAAACGGAGTCCGAGAACACCATTGAATGGTGCTGTAATGACTTTTTTGCCAAGTTGTGCCTCTGCCTCTTGCACCCTTGCTCTGGCAGAATCTTCCGCAGCCTTAGCTTTATCATAGGCTAACTGTGAAACAGCTCGTGTGGAAATCAGTTCGACGTGATGTTGGAATTCTTTCGATGCAAGCTGTTCCTCAGCCCTACTTTTTTTAAGTACGGCTTGTTCTATTTCGCTATTCAGTCGAATAAGGATATCACCTTTTTCAACACGCTGACCCGATTCGAATAAAACCTCAGTCACAACGCCAGGCATCTCATTGGCGATCCGGACACCATTTATAGCCCTAATACTGCCAATTGATTGAATGCTCGTTTGCCAGCTAGCAATAACAACCTCTGTGGCTTCAACAACCGCAGGTGGTCGTGGCTGAGAGAATTTCGCCTTTATTTGATCTAGTTGATAGAACTTGTAGCCGAATACGCCACCAAGCAAAACAAGCAGTAAAACTATAGCCATTGCAAAGCGTGAAAAAGTGCCCATTCTGGTGATATCCTTTTGAGTAAAATAGGTGAATAACGTTGAGATACATAACGAATTTAATTTCAGAAAATTGAAGAGTGAATCCTCAACCTACTTATTTGAAGCTCTTAGCATCCACGATGTTTTTTCATGAATTCGCATTCGGTCAGAAACAAGCGATACCGTTGATTCATCGTCTAATTGGTGAGCCACTTTTAAAACGTCACGTGCGGTCTTTATAATTGTTTCATGCCCAACAGTTAATACTGCAATCATTTCCGTGGCATTAGGAACACCATCCACCTCGTGGATTGAGCTTAATCTGGAAAATTCTTTATAAGTGCCTGGCGCGGCAATACCAAGCGTTCTAATACGTTCAGCAATGTCGTCTACAGCAATTGCCAATTCTGTATATTGATCCTCAAACATTAAGTGTAACTCTCTAAACCTTAACCCCGTAACATTCCAGTGAAAGTTATGTGTTTGTAAATAAAGCGTATAAGAGTCTGCTAGTAAGTTTTTTAATCCTTCAGCAATTTTGTTTCTATCTTTTTCGTCAATACCAATATCAATGTTGCTCATCATTACTTTTCCTTTTTGTTTATTGATGTGATGTTTATTTTTCTAAATAGCTAACTTACTCAACGTAAAAATTGAGATAACGATTATGAAATATTCTTATCTATGCTGGGTCTACGTAACCTGACTTTGATCGGTGGCTTCGTCGACAAAACACCTTAGAATAAAAAACGAGACGTCGTTTTAGTAACTTTTTTTCATTAAGAAAATCAGTATAGGGGGGCGATTTTTTCCGCTCCACCACAAACAGATTGTATAACTTTATCGAATGAGGCTCTGTGCGATATCGAACAAAAAAACGTTTGGCTAATGAGTATATGGGGGATAGCTATATTGGCTGTAGGTTGCCTGCCGATATTTATTGTAAATTTATAACAATCCCTAACGGCTAACAATGGATCAATAACTAATTTTCCTCTTCTAAGGTCATAAGCGATGTATTACCACCCGCGGCAGTAGTATCAATGCTAACTGATTTTTCTGTTAATAGACGCTGAATTAAATTATCCAAATATTCAGAACTGATCACCGGTAATATTGCGCCTTGGCGTTCGGCTAACTTCTCACTGATATAATGTTTTCGGTCGCAATGACTATCAACAACAACACCTGACAAAGCAGGATGCGCCAACAGCGTTGATAAATGACATAACTTAGCAACTTGAAAAACATTTTCATCTTCGCCTGTTGCAACGAACTTATCTCTAAAGGCTAAAGCTTCCTCATAAAATAAATCAGATACAACCGTAATAACTGTATTACCCGTTGCCAACGACGTTATAATAGACATCAACAAAAACTGAAAGCTAACATTCTTATCCGCAAAGCAAATAATATTACCGCGGTTTTCTAAATACAACATATTAGACTCACCTGTTGGCCCAGGTAAAGTTAAGGGCTTTATTAGGTGTTTTTCAATTCGTATTAATTGTTCACGAGCCGCTGTTAACGTAAGATTTAGGTCATCAAATAAATCATCAACAATATCAACATGAGCAATTTTGGCTAACAATTGACGCACGCAAGAAATACGCGTATTTAACTCAGTTAAACGCCAGCACTTTTGCGCGACATCGGCCTTATCCATAAGTAAAATCGCTTCTTTTTCATCACTTTCATCTCCCTCTAACACTGCCTCTTGTGATGGCGATATATTAAGTTTCGCCGCATCAGGGGTAGATTTTTCTTTCACTAAGCGCGTTAAATAATTGGGACCTCCTGCTTTTGGCCCAGTACCAGAAAGACCTCGACCACCAAAAGGTTGTACACCAACAATGGCGCCAATGATATTACGGTTGATATAAACATTACCGGCACGTGACCGCTTAGCTAAATCAAAGGCGCGGTGTTCAATACGCGTATGAATACCCATGGTTAAACCAAAACCTGTACCATTAATTTTATCGATAACCGCTTCTATCTCATTGCCTTTAAAACGTACAATGTGCACACAAGGACCAAAAACTTCTTTTTCTAACACGCTAATATCTTCGATTTCATAAAGGCGCGGTGCAAAAAAGAAATGCTCATTATTTTCTACCTCAGCAGATATTTCACATTGGTATAATAACTGACCATGTGTTTTCATATAATCACTGTGTGCATTTAGAACGCCGAGTGCTTTTTTATCTATAACGGGTCCTACGTCAGTGCTTAAGTACTCTGGATTACCGACATCTAATTCTGCTAAGGCGCCTTTAAGCATCAAAATCACATTATCAGCAATATCTTCTTGTAAAAATAATACCCGAAGCGCAGAGCAGCGCTGACCTGCCGATTGAAATCCTGAAGAAATAACATCGTCAACAACTTGCTCAGGCAAGGCAGTTGAGTCAACTATCATACAATTTTGTCCACCCGTTTCAGCGATAAAAGGGACTTGATCGCCACCTCTATCAGCCAACGTTTGCGAAATTATTGTTGCTGTGTCAGTAGAGCCAGTAAAAATAACGGTTTTAATACGATCATCTGGAATAATCACACTACCCACTTTACTACCACGGGCAATAACTCCTTGTACAACGCCTTCAGGTAGTCCAACAGATTTCATCAGTTCAATGGTGCGCAGCGCAATTAAACTGGTTTGTTCAGCAGGTTTTGCCAATACTGTATTACCCGTGACAATGGCTGCAGCAATCTGCCCTAAAAATATCGCTAATGGGAAATTCCATGGGCTGATACAGAGCACTACACCACGAGCTTCGAAACGTTCGTCTTCTGCAAGGTCAATAGCGTTTTCAGCATAATAGCGACAAAAATCAACCGCTTCACGTACTTCATCGATGCCATCTTGAGCTGTTTTTCCCGCTTCTTTAATACATAAGGCGATAAGCTCGTCCATATGATGTTCAAGAATATCGGCAACACGGCACAATAACGCTGCGCGTTCAGATACTGGCGTTTGTGACCATGATAAAAATGCTGTTTTAGCCAACGTTATCATTGCCAGCATTTCATCTTTGTTGTGATGACGATAAAAGCCTATTATTTCAGTTTGGTTTGCAGGATTTTTAACGGCAAAAGCCCCTTCTGGAACGTTACTTTCAGAGAGTAGATGATCAGTAAACCAGCTATCTAAAAACGACTTTAAGGGTGTGATTGTATTAATATCAGCTAAATCGACGCCTTTAGAATTATCACGACCGAGACCTTTTTCATCATGGTATAAGGCTATGGGTTTGGTGATTTGGTTGTTATATTTATCTTTTAAACGCTGCGTTTTTTCAACGGGATCTCTCAGTAAAGATTCAACCGGTTGAGTCTCATCAACAATGGCATTAACAAAAGAAGAGTTGGCACCATTTTCTAGCAAACGACGGACTAAATAAGCTAATAGCTCTTCATGATGACCAACTGGGGCGTAGATGCGACATTGAATATTTTCACTAGAAACTATTTGATCATACAAAGAGTTTCCCATGCCATGTAAACATTGAAATTCAAACCCCTCTTTATTGTCATCAACGAGTTCAAGAATAGCGGCAACAGTGTATGCATTATGCGTAGCAAACTGTGGGTAAATGGTATCTCGATAGGCTAATAATTTCTTTGCACAAGCGCGGAAAGAAACATCAGTAGAAGATTTTCGCGTAAATACAGTGAAATGCTGATGGCCATCTTTTTGAGCATTTTTAATTTCAGTATCCCAATAAGCGCCTTTCACTAAGCGGACCATCATTTTTCGGTCAACTCGCACCGTTAATTCACGTAACCAATCAACGACAAAAATAGCCCGTTTTTGATAAGCTTGTAATGCCATACCAAAGCCAGTCCAATCGGCTAAATCATCATCACTAAAAACAGCTTCAATAATATCAAGTGATATATCTAAACGTTCAGATTCTTCTGCATCAACGGT